>ONIY01000029.1 GCA_900318065.1 uncultured Prevotellaceae bacterium | reverse complement strand
GGGACTCATCACAGCGTGGAAGTTGCCCTCGTAGGTGATGTAGAGCTGGATATAGTAGGTAGCGCTGGTGTCAACCTTGAGGTTGCCACCATCGTAGCTCAGGTTGTTGAAGTCGCCACCCCAGTTGATAGCCCAGTCCTCGTTGGCACGGAACTTGAACTCGGTGCCGGCAGGAATCTCGCAATAGCCTTCCCAAGCACCAGTCTGGGTGTTGTACTGGAGCTTAGCATAGTCGCTTGCCCAGCCGTTGAAGCCGCCAATCACACCAATGGTGGTGATAGGAGTGAGCTCGTAGGTCATGTCGTCGAGGTTAGCCTCAACCATGTAGAATCCTTCGGGAGCGTTAATGTTGTCACCTTGAGCTACAAGAGATCCACTATAGTCATCAAACGCGTCATCAAGACCCCAGTCGGGAGCATCCCAAGTGGTCTCATGGCTGCGGAACTTGAAGTCGCCATTGAGGTACATGAAGCCATAGTAGTCGCCATCGTTGTTGCGAGCTTCCTTCCAGCCCTTGTTCTTAAGGCCGGCGGCAGCAGGAGTGCCCCATCCATTGGCGTTACCAGCCTGCCAGTCGTAGGTCATGTCGTTAGTGTTCACGGTGATGATGAACTGAGTGTAGTCGGGGTCTTCCATGAGCCAGATCACGAAGGCGTCGGCACCCTGTGCCAGGTCGCCACCAAATGGGAAACCGTCGGTCTCCTCGGTAGCACCCAGCTTACCCTCCTCAACGTTGTTGAGATGGGTGAAAGGCAGGAAGAAGAACTCAATCTCCTGAGAAGTAACAGAAACGGTGAACTTGCCAGGCTCAACAAAGTCCATAGGCACCTTGTCGCCATCAACAAGGAGGTACATGCCGGCAGCCATCTTCACATCATCCACGATGTCGCTGTTGAAGCGGAATGCCTGGCCATTCTTGGTGAGAACGGTAACCACATTGACGGGAACGTCAACAACGTCGTCGGGCACTCCGTAGAGAGCCTCGAGAGCATCGCGCAACTCGGTAGTCTTGGCACGACCTTGCTCGTCTACATCAACAGTCTGGCTCTGTGACTTGTCGGCATTGAAGAGGGTAACAGTGTTGTCCACTGCAGTTCCGTCTTCCATATCATAGTTGGGCGTGAACAGCATCACACTATCGGTGGTGATAGTGGTGAAGTCGATGCCACTGGCAGCAGTCACTGCAGCATTAGCGCTGGCAGGGTCCTCGCTGTTGCTCATGGGGTCGGCCCAGTCCTTGAAATCCTCGGTACAGCTTGCCATGAGCAAACCAATACCTAAAATATAAAATAACTTTTTCATGTTTTATTTCTATTGTTTTAGTTATGAAGAGGTGTTGTGGGAGCGGAGCGCATCCGCTCCCGTTTCACCTTTCAAAGTTATTGGTTTCTAAAAATTACTCAACAGCAATGAAGTTGTAGATACCACTGATATCGTTAAAGTAAATGTGGTAGGTGCCAGCCTTAACTTTAATGTTGTTGGCACCTTGAGTACCAATGCCCAGAGGGAAGTCGTCGGGATTACCCCAGTTAACATCCCAAGTTCCGTTAGTGAACTTGAGCTCACCGTCACTGTCGAATGTCATCTTAGCGTACCAGTCATGGTTCTCAACGCTACCCATTGGGGTCATTGGAGAGGTGTCAGGATCCCAAGAAACAAATGATCCTGGCATGCAGATGGTATTGAAGACGCCGTTAATGGACTCAATCTTCTCCATGGTCATGGTCTTGGTAGCAGTGTTGAGGAGGATGCGGTAGTATCCATCCTCGCTAACCTTGATGTCGCCTGGATCGTCGTCACCATTGCGATAGGTTTGTCCGCCGGTCTCGTCGCCGCCACACATACCATAGTTCCAGTTGCTCAATCCTTCGGGAGCGATGATCTTGAAGCCCTCGCCACCAATGAACCATCCTGAATACTCAAGAATGGTGTTGCCATCCTTGTCAACGTCGGCACCTGGTTGTGGATACATAGGAATCATACCCATGTCGCCATAAGGAGGATTTTCCTTGCTACCGGTGTTGGTCCAGTGGTTGGTAGCAATAAAGTTACCAGTGAGCCACCAGATTTGCACAGGTGCAGGCTTAAGCTCGATGTAATAGGGCGCAACGAGCAGTTCAACAACGTTAGAGTAGATGTCTTGTGCACCCTTGGTTTGAGCCATTACGCGAGCATATAGCTTTTGAGTTTCAGGTACTTCGCCCTCGCTGTAAAGCATGATTTTTTGCAAAGCTGTAGCAATGTCGGTAGCACTGATCTCGGCGTTGCAAGTAGTGAAACTGTTTTCTACCTCGTAATAGGTAGGACGGGTCTCGCCGGTCTCATCGGCAGCTGCCTCGCTTACCGAAACCGACCAATCGTTGGTGGGTGAGAATTCCACGGTGTAGCTGGCTGCTACAGGGAAGCCACCGTAGTCGGGTTGCGACCAAGTGAGATTTACGGTCTCGGAGTTGGCCAGGTCAATGGCCTGAGCCGCATAGGCTGGAGTGTTCAAGACAAACGAACTGGGTGTCTTGAGCGTTGGGTTAGAGTCACGGTCGTCGCTACAAGAAGCAAGCATCATCGTGGCAGCAACCAGCAACATTGAATATTTAAAAATATTTTTCATAATCTCAAATTGCTATTTAGGAAATTAATAACCAGGATTTTGCGTTAGCTTCTCGTTGGCAGTGATATCCTTGTAAGGAATTGGGAAGATGTTGCGGAACTCGGCGAAATCGCGTCCGTTGAAGTCTCCACCCTTCCATTGCCACTTGTAGTCGGTGGTACCACCAAACTTGCCAAAGCGAATCAAGTCGATGCGACGACGTCCCTCGAAGTAGAACTCACGGCCCCACTCGTCGAGAATGTCGCTGAGGTTGTAGCTAGCCTTGGCATTAGCGCCAGCGCGGTTGCGCAGCACATTGATGGCAGTAACAGCTTCGGCAGGAGCAGCACCGCCACCTGCAATGCGAGTAAGAGCCTCGGCATAGGTGAGGTAAGCCTCGGCCTTGCGAATCAAGAAGATGTCGGCATCGGGATGAGTGGCATGGTGACCTGCCGAGCCGTCGGTCTTGAAGTTGTTGAACTTACCCACAGCAAATCCATTCTGGAAGTTGTTGTTGTCAATGATGTCGATGATGCGGTCAACGGTGTTGAACAGTGCGCGGTCATCGCCAGCTGAGCGAGCAACCTCATAGGCCTCGCCAACGGGAGCCTCAATACCCTTGAAGAAGAGGTTTACGAGCTCTGGACGAGCACGGTTGCCTTCCCAGTTTTGACCACTCACGCCGTTGGTGGCGATTGGGTCGTTGGGGTTGCCGTGCATGTTGCTGTCGTAGGTTGAAGCCATCAAGAAGAGCGATCCACCCCAAGAAGTGGTGCGGAGACCATCATAAAGAATTGGGAGGATAGCCTCGTAGGCAGCATCGGTCTCACCGTTGTCACCCATGAAGAGCATCTGGTAGGCACTCCATGTGTCGTTGCCCTTGCTGCGCTCAAGGATGCGATAGTCAGAGTCAATAACTTTCTTGGCATACTCGGCTGCCTTTTCCCACTGAGCATTGCCAGTGTAGACCTGTGAATTGAGATAGATTCTTGCGAGAACCATCCAGCAAGCAGCCTTGTCGGCACGTCCGTAGCCTTCATCGCTAGATTTCTTTGCCTTAGGTTGGCTCAAGAGAGGCTCGATGGCGAGAAGTTCATCCTCAATGTATTTGAAGAGGTCGGCACGCGAGATTTGGTCGGCTTTACCACCCGAAATTTCGGGGGTGAAAGGCACGTTTCCGAAGCAGTCCATAAGGATGTAGTACTGGAAGGCACGCAGGAAGCGAACCTCGGCAGTCATTGTCTCGTTGTAGTCGCCAAAGGCGCTGATATACTGGTTGCAGAAAGCGATACCAGTGTAAAGACGGTAGTAAAGTCCTTCAAGGAATGGGTTGCTGGCATCGTAGGCATTCTTGTTAAGAGGCTCGATGCCTGGGTCGCCCCACTTGCACATAGCTTCATCGGTGGGGAGCTCGTTGGCGTTCCACAGCATGCGGTAAAGCACTGAGAAACCACCGTCGATACCATCAATGTCGCAGTCGCCATCGCTGCCGCCATTACCCTGTACGGCAAGATTGGCATAGCACTTGTTAAACAGCTGCTCGGCAGTTACATCGCTCTGAAGAGCTGGGTCGATGGGCTCCACGTCAAGGTCTTTGACACAGGAGTTAAGTCCCATGCTTAGCACTATAGCTACAGCAGCACCTAATATATATTTAAAAAACTTATTCATAGTTTCTTTTATTTTTAATAATGTGTCAAAAATCTAAATTAGAAATTCAGGCTGAGACCAAGGATGAACGAGATTGGGCGTGGATACATGTCGTTATCGATACCATAAGAAATCTCGGGATCGATGCCATCATACTTGGTGATGCAGAATACGTTAGAAACAGTACCATAAACACGTCCGCTCAGGCCGTGATAACCACCGTTGCGCTTGAAGAGGTCGCTGAAGCTGTAACCCAAAGTGATGTTGTCGCACTTGAGGAACGAAGCGTTCTTAACCCAGCGGTCGCTGAGCTGTGAAGCATCGTCGTAGGTTGCCCAGCCATACTTGATAGCGTCAACAGGGCGGTTGTTAAGGTAGCTACCGCTCACGCTCTCAAACACTGCAGCGAGACCAACGTTGGCATAACCCTTCATAACATTGTTAAACACGTAGTTGCCAATGCTTGCACGCATGTTGAAACCGAAGTCCCAGTTCTTCCACTCTAAGCGTGAGCTGAGGCCCATGGTAACAGGAGCGAAAGGAGCCTTGTAGAAGTAGCGGTCGTCGTCGGTGATTTGACCATCGGCGTTGCGGTCAACAACCTGGTTCTCAATAGGCATACCAGCGTCGTCGTAAACCTGCTGGTAAACGTAGAACGAGTTGGCGGGATAACCAACGGCATGAGCCTGGCAGTTCTTGTTGATACCAACACCACCAGTGAGCACCTTGTAGTTGGCGTCTATGCCACCCACGAGCTCGGTAATCTCATTCTTGTTGTAGGTGAAGTTGTAGTCGATGGTCCACAGAAGGTCGTTTGTAGAGATAGCCTTCCAGCTAATAGAGAGCTCAAGACCAGTGTTTTTGAGTGAACCAATGTTCTGGTTGGCCATGTTGCGGAAGTTACCTACTGGAATAGAAGCATAGTTCAAGAGGTCGGTGGTCTTGCGATAGTACCAGTCGATGGTACCGGTGATGCGTCCGTTGAGGAATCCCCAGTCAAGACCAATGTTGGTAGTGGTAGTGGTCTCCCACTTAAGCTGTGGGTTGTAAACGTTAGGACGAGCCATAGTGCCGTCGCCCACGATGTCATAGAAACTACCAGGAACACCCGAGTTCATCGAGTAGTTGGTGAAGTAGTTGTAGTCGCTACCAATGTCTTGTTGACCAGTCTTACCCCAACCTAGGCGGAGCTTGAGCTCGCTCAGAGTGTTGTTGTCCTTGAGGAAACCTTCTTCTTTGATGCGCCATGCGAAGGCGAACGATGGGAAGGTTGACCAGTGCTTCTTGAAGCGAGAAGAACCGTCGTGACGAACTGTTGCAGTCAAGTAGTAGCGGTTCTTGAAGATGTAGTTCATACGTCCAAAGAACGAAACCAGATAATTCTCGGTGCGGAAGCCCAGACCGTTGTAGAGCCTAGTTTCGTTGTACTTCTGTCCGGCAGCGGGAATCATGTTGCCACCTTCATCAAGGATGTAGTGACCTTCGCTGTCCTTGAGGTACTCATTACTGGTTGACTGGTAGAATCCCCAGTAATTGTTGTGCTGCTTACGCCAGAAGTGTTGCCACTCATAACCAGCCATGATGTCGAAGTGATGATCATCATTGAAGTCTTTGTAGTACTGTGCGTAGGTGCTGAGGGTGCGGTTCTCCTTGGTGATCTCGTCCCAACCGTGGCTGCCGTAGTAGGCTGCAAGTGGGCTGGCGGGGTCAACGTCGGTTGTTTGCTTACCCTTAGAGAAGTCACCACCGAGAGTGAGGTGGAGACGCAGATCCTCAAATCCGTGAACCTTGTAGTCGGCATCAATGTTGCCTACAAAGGCGTGGCTGTTAGCACGGTCATTCTTAAGCTCGAGGATGGCAACAGGGTTGCGTGGAGCGTTGGTGTTGACAGTGTAGGGCCAAGCGTCATCATTAAGAGCAGCAGCCGATAGCCAGTTGAAGTAGCCACCAAAGTTCTTGTACAGTGGGTCTTCGCTGCGAATGGGCTGAGTTGGGTCCATGCGCACTGCATTGCCAATAGCCGAACCATCGGCATAACGCGACTTGGCATACATGTACTTAGCATTGATGTTGAAGGTCAAGTGATCGTTGAAGAGCGATGGACTGATGTTACCTGACACAGTGTAACGCTTGAAGTCCGAAGTCTTGAGGATACCTTGCTGATCGGTATAGCCAACCGATACGCGGAATGGGAGGAAGTCCTTAACCGAACCAGTTACAGTCAAGTTGTGGTCGTGGCTGAGGGCGGTGCGGTATATTTCGTTCTGCCAGTTAGTGTTGGCGGTTCCCAGAGCTGCAATAGCTTGCTCCTCGCGGCTGTTACCCTTGTAGATTTCCTTGATGTAGTCACGGTATTCGTCACCACTCATCACGTCGATGTTCTTCTTCTTGGTGCTCACAGTGAAGCTGCCATTGTAGAGAACGTTGATGCCCTGGCCACGGCGACCCTTCTTGGTGGTGATGATGATAACACCGTTAGAACCGCGCGAACCATAGATGGCTGTTGCCGAAGCGTCCTTGAGCACGTTAAAGGTCTCAATGTCGGCGGGGTTAATAAGTGACAGGCCGTTGGCTAGTCCTTTCACGCCATTGTTGTCCATGGGCACACCATCGATAACGATAAGTGGGTCGTTGGTGGCGTTCAGTGACGAGCCACCACGGATGCGGATTGTGGCGCCTCCACCAGGAGTACCACCACCATCGGTAACGTTTACACCGGCGATTTTACCGCCAAGCATGTCTTGAGCGCTCACTACCACACCCTTGTTCTTGGCGTCGGGGCGGAGGGCAGTGACGCTACCAGTAAGGTCGTTCTTCTTAACAGTACCGTAACCAATCACAACCACGTTCTCGAGCACTTGCGAGTCCTCCTCGAGGACAATAACGAGAGTGGGAGCGGCAGTAACGGTCTGTGACTGAAGACCGATAGAAGAAACTTGGAGCTGGGCGCCCTTGGGTGCAGTGATTGTGAAGTTACCGTCAAAGTCGGTCGCCACAGTGTTGGTGGTTCCCACAACGGTAACAGTTGCACCAATAACAGGTTCGCCGGTAGCATCCTTGACATGTCCCTGCACAGTAATCTGTGCGTAGGCTCCGATGGATAGGAAAAGTCCCATCATCAGGGCTAGAATCCTTTGGGGAATTCTAATGTTTACCTGCTTCATCTTGTTTTTAGTTAAATTGTTATTAAGTTTATAAATAAATAGTATTTATTTGTCTCGTTTGGTCTTTCTCGCCTTCGTGTAAAATGCTAATTATGTGGTCACTTGCTATTGATGCAAAGTAAGCAACTACAAAGGTAATGCCTTTAGATTAAATAGAATTATTTTTGTTATTTAAATATGTGGGTAATTGTGCGCAAACGTTTGCATTAAGATATTTTAAGAAATAAAAGTTACATTTTTTCCCAGATAAAGTGTAATTTTGAAAACTCAAAAGAGTTATTCCAGAACAAATTGTCAACCACGAGTTGGTGCTATGAGTTATTTTTCTCACTTTCAATAAATTGCCGCAATGATTGAGAAACAGCCATTAACAATGAAAGATATTGCTGCGCAGCTGGGTGTGAGCGTGGCAACGGTGTCGAGAGCGCTCAAGAACAGTCCTAACATCAGCAAGAAGCGCCGTGAGATGATTCAGCAGTATGCACGCGAGCACGACTATTACCCCAACGTGATAGCCGAGCAGCTGCGGCACAGCCGCCAGAGGCCGTCGCAAATCATTGGCGTGATACTGCCCGAGATAGTGCACTTCTATTTCGCCTCAATCCTGAGTGGCATTGAGGAGAAGGCCAAGGAGCGCGGCTACCGCATCATGGTGGCGCAGAGCAGCGAGAGCTATGAGCGGGAGGTGGAGATTTGCGAGTCGTTCAAGAAGAACAAGGTGTGTGGCATCATCGTCTCGCAGGCTAAGGACACCGAGCAATACGACCACTTCACCAAGCTCGTGAGCAGCGGCATCCCGCTGGTGTTCTACGACCGCATTTGCCCTGCCATCAATGCAAGCCGTGTGGTGGTCGACGACTATCAGGCGGCCTATAAGGCTGTGAGCTACTTGATTGAGACGGGATGCAAGCGAGTGGCGTTCTATGTCTCTAACCTGAACATGGAAATCTCTAAGAACCGGCTCAATGGCTACAAGGACGCCCTCTATCATCACGGCCTGCAGCCCGACGACAAACTCATCGTCCAGTGCGACAATCCAGCCGATGCCGAGAAAATCACTCCCTCGCTGCTCAAGATGAAGGACCGTCCCGACGGCTTCTTTGCCATCAACGACGAGACGGCGATAAGCATCATGTACACCGCTAAACGGATGGGACTGCGTGTGCCCGACGACGTGGCGGTGTGCGGCTTTACCGATAGCGAGCGCGCCATCTCCTGCGACCCCATGCTCACCACGGTGCATCAAAACGGTGCCGAGGTGGGTGCCCAAGCCACCGATGTGCTCATCGACATGGTAGAGGGCAAACTCCCCATCGACCGCGTGGAGAAACGCATGGTGCGCACCCGCCTGGTAGTGCGCGGAACAACAAGAAACCCCGTGGCAAAAGAATAAAGTACAAAGTACAAAGGACGAAGGACAAAGGACAAAGTACAAAGGACAAAGGCCTCGACCGCTCGATTGCTCGACCTCTCGACCTCTCGATCGCTCGACTGCTCGATTGCTCGATTGCTCGATCCCCCATCCTCGCGCCGCAGGCGCTCACTTAACCCTTAACCCTTAACACTTAATCCCTCGCTCCTCCCTCCCCCGAGAACAATGGCAACAAAACAAAGAATAGCATATCTTGATTTCATCAAAGGAGTGTGCATCGTACTTCTTGTTTCATTTCATGTCAAACCCACAGGGCATGAGCTGAACCAAACTTTCCTGATGCCAATCTTCTTTTTCCTGTCGGGTCTGAATTTCAAGACTTATGACAGTTTTGGGTCATTCCTCAGGCGCAAGGTGAACTCTCTTGTTGTGCCGCTCGTGTTTTTCTTGGTGCTGGGCACGATATACTACTTTTGCCGCAATCTGTTGGAGACTCACTTCAATGTGAATGAGTCATTTAGCCTAATGCCACTTAACCCTATCAAGAACAACACTCCCATGTGGTTCTTGTTTGTGTTGTTCTCGTTGAATATCATCTATTATGTCTTTGTGAGGTTCCTTCCTCGCTGGCTGGTGATTGTGCTGTCGCTGGTGCTCGGTGGCGTGGGCTATTGGATAGCAAGCAGCGGATGTGTGCTTGAGCCTTACCTGGACATGACTTTTGTGGCATTGCCATTCTTCATGCTTGGAAATGAGGCAAGCCAGTGGGGAATTATCACTTATCGCCCTCACCTGCTACTCACGCTTGCCTTGGCAGTCGCAACCATAGTGTGGGTGTGGCTCGACACCCCGGTAATCAACATGCTGCAGCGCAATTATCCCTCGCCACTGCTCCTGTTTGGCATGACGACGATGGTGATTTTCTCGTTGTTCTTCCTGTGCCAGCGCGTGAAGCGCCCCGTGCCGGTTATCTCCTACTTTGGACGATATTCACTCATAATACTCGGAACTCACTATTTCCTGATTGGACCACTGAAACAAGTGTTTGGCGCGCTATTGCCACAGCTGGCAGGAACCACTGCTATTTACCTTATCACACTGCTGCTGGTGCTGGTAATGGAATATCCCGTCATCTACCTCTTGCGTAAATACCTGCCACGCCTCACCGCCCAGGAACCGTTCTTCTACGAAGGCTGGAGGCTAGCGAAAACTGAGGCTGCAACAAAACCCCAACCGAAATGAAAAACCACAAATTAAACAGATTAATCTTATTTTTTAATCATCTGAAATACAGAACAGTAAAAAAGCAGAAAATCTGTTTAATCTGAAAAATCTGTGGTTTATTTAGTTTTGCAGCAATCTCCTAATTGGCGCTATTTGTAACAGTCACCCTGCAACGCTCATACCACGCTCTGCATTCCACGTTC
Organism: uncultured Prevotellaceae bacterium; assembly: GCA_900318065.1. Lineage (GTDB taxonomy): Bacteria > Bacteroidota > Bacteroidia > Bacteroidales > Muribaculaceae > Sodaliphilus. Next base: position 29,444 of record ONIY01000029.1, on the reverse strand, counting down.
CACGTTCTTCGTTCCACGCGCCGCAGGCGCAACTTAACACTTACTCCTCATACCAAGTGCTATACATCAAGTAGTTCTTGGCAATCTTCACGTTGATTTCCTTGGCTTGGGCTGGGTCGACCATTTTCTTGAACTTGGCGGGAGAGCCTGCCCAGAGTTCGTGAGGCCCCACCTTGGTGCCCTTGAGCACCACGCTGCCAGCCGCGATGATGGCTCCCTCGCCTATCTCGGCGTCGTCGAGCACCACGCTGCCCATGCCAATGAGCGCCATGTCGTGAATCTTAGCACCGTGGATGGTCACGTTGTGGCCTATCGACACATCGTTGCCTATTTCGATGGTGGATTTCTGGTACAACGTGTGCAACACGCTGCCGTCCTGCACGTTAACTCGGTTACCCAGGGTGATGGTGTTCACGTCGCCACGCAGCACAGCACCAAACCAGATGCTGCACTCGCTGCCAATGGTCACGTCGCCCACTACTACTGCATTGTCGGCAAGGAAAGTGCCCTCGCCAATCTTGGGCTCAAAGCCCCTTACTTTTCTTATTATTGCCATTTTAATTTAATGCATAATTGCTTGATTAATAATATATTTAGATTGATGCGCATTTATTTTGCAGCCATGCTGCTTCCTCCTCGTTGAGGTAGGGGAGTAGTCGCTCAAGCACCATCTGGTGGTAGTCGTTAACCTGCTTGATTTCCTCGGCACTGAGCATCGAGAGGTCGATAAGGCGGGTGTCGTAGGGGAACAGGGTCAAGGTCTCAAACTCCAGGAAGTCGCCAAAGGCCTCGGTCTTCTTGCCTTCTACCACAAGCAGGATGTTCTCGGTGCGAATGCCATACTCGCCAGCCTTGTAAAGTCCTGGCTCGTTGCTCGTTACCATGCCTGGTTCAAGGGCAACAGGGTTGAGGTTGGTGCGTATACTGTGAGGTCCCTCATGGCAACCCAGGAAGTGGCCCATGCCGTGGCCGGTGCCGTGGCCGTAGGTCATCGACTCTTGCCAAAGGGGCATGCGGGCAAGGGCATCGAGCTGCACGCCAGTGGTGCCCACGGGGAACTTGGCACGGCTCAGGGCAAGATGTCCCTTGAGCACGAGGGTGAAGTCGTGTTTTTCTTGCTCGGTGGGGTTGCCCAGAGTCACGGTGCGGGTGATGTCGGTGGTGCCGTCAAGATACTGCGCGCCGCTGTCCACAAGCAGCAGTCCCCCGCCCTGCAAGGTGCTGGCGCTTTGGGCATTGGCAGTGTAGTGCACGATGGCGCCATGCTCACGGTAGCCAGCAATCATCTCAAAGCTGTCGCCGCGGTAGAGGTCGCTCTTGGCGCGCTCCATCTTGCCACGCTCCCACACGTCGAGTTCGTTGATGGTGCCCGATGGCGCTGTCTCTTCAATCCACTTGAACAGGCGCACCAGTGCCGCTCCGTCGCGCTCCATAGCATGGCGGAAACCGTCAATCTGAACCTCGTTCTTGATGGCTTTGAGCGCCTCGACAGGCGATGAGCCGTACACCTTGTCGCACTCCAGCGCCTGTCCCAGCGTGTCGCTCACCTTGTAGGGGTCGAGCATGATGGTGGTGTTCACGTTGCGCTTGTTCAGGAACTTCTCTATCTCACCGTAGCCTTTAATGCGCACGTTGTAACTGTCGAGATGCTTGCGCACCTCCTTGTTGAGCTCGTCGTCGGTAAAGATCACGCGGTCTTTGTCGCTAAGGTACAGATAGGCGATTGCCACTGGCGTGAAGTCCACGTCGCTGCTGCGCATGTTCAACAGCCAGGCTATCTCGTCGAGGGCGGTGATGAGGATGCTCTCGGCACCGGCAGCCTCCACCTTCTCCATGGTGCGGGTGAGCTTGCTCTCCACATCCTCGCCGGCATATTCCACGTCGTGGACAAAGGCCTCGTTGCGTGGCATTTCGGGACGGTTGTCCCATATTGTCTCGTCGGGATAGAAGTCGGTGGCGAGCAGGAATCCGTTCTCGCCGCACATCTGCTCCAGGCGGTTGGCGTCCATCAGCGAGAACAGGCGGCCGTCGATGGCGAGGGTGTCGTCTTCGCGCAGCTCCTTAGCAAGCCATTGCATGAGAACTGCCATGTCGCCACGAAACTCCACATCCTGCAGCTCAAACCCGCTGCCCTCGAGCTCTATCTCGGCTTGGAGGAAGTAGCGAGAGTCGGTCCACAGGCTTGCTGCGTTGAGGGTTACCACTGCTGTGCCGTTGCTGCCGGTAAACCCACTCACCCAGTCGCGGAATTTCCAGTAGTCGCTCACATATTCACTCTGATGAGGGTCGGTGCCAGGGATGATAACGGCATCCACACCCTTAGCGCGCATCAACTCGCGCAGTTTTTCTAGATGGGTATTCATTGTTTATTATAGATATTAGTCAATATTGGTTTGCAAAATTAATCAAAAACCTTGAGAAAATCTTCTTTGCACTCCTTATTTTTTCATCAACCCCCATCTCCAGCCCCAAAATCGGAAAAAGGGGACGGTTCCTTTTTTCCGTTTTCGGAAAAAGGGGTCGGTTCCTTTTTTCCGTTTTTTGCTTTTTTCGGACAAAAGGGACGGTTCTTTTTGTCCGATTTTCGTGTCCGCAACTTTTTGCTGCCTGATTTTTTTTAAAAAAAAGGTTAATGCTTGACGCAAAAATGGGGATTCTTGCGTCTTAATAGTGATATGAGTGAGAAAGAGTTTGAATCAAGAGCGACCAGGCTGCGTGAAAAGGCTGTTGCTACATGCCTGGCGTGTGGTGCCGATGTGATGCAGGCCGAAGATGTTGCACAAGATGTGCTGCTGCGGTTGTGGCAATTGCGCGACACGCTTGACAGATACCACTCACTCGAAGCTCTTGTGGTGGTGATGGCACGCCACAATCTTGCCTCGCTGCATCGCAACGACAACAACAGCGTGCCCATTATGTCGGTAAACCCTGGTGAGCTTAAATCGCAGCTTATCACTCCCGACGATTCACTCATCTCATCACAAGAGGTTGCATGGCTCAACTCGGCTATGCAGCGGTTGCCCAGCACTCAGTATGCAGTGCTACACATGCGCCAGGTGGAATGCCTGAGCTATGATGAGATTGCCCGCCGATTGGGCATCGAAAGCAGTACGGCGCGAAGCCTGCTCTCAAGAGCACGCTTTAAATTGCTTGAAGAAATAAAGAAAAGAAAATTTTGATTTAGCGAGGGCAGCGTCATGTTTACATGAACATTGCCGAGCGTGAAAAATTTATACAAAATTTTGATTTAGCGAGCGTGAAACAATTATGCAAACCAACGATGAACAACGACAAGAAACACATAGAATCATTGCTTGACCTTTTCATGCAAGGTAAGACCACCCTTGAGCAGGAGAGTGAGCTAAAGCGGTTCTTTGCCACAGCTCATGATATCCCTAAAGAGTGGGAGCCTTACAGGGAGATGATGGCTTACTTTGACAACGGGATGCCTATAGCAACGGAGTCAATGCCAAGGCGTAACATCGCTCGCCCAGTGTGGGCGGTTGCTGCTGCCGCCGCTGTCGCCGCAATATTATTGATGGTGGTCCCGAGCCTGATGCGCACTCCTGAGGAAAAGGCTCCGACTGCTCCTCAACGTGTTATAATAGCTGATGTTGATACAGTTGACAATTCCGAACCTCAAGTAATTGCACCTCCTAAGCCAATTATCGCAAAGGTAGAAAAAACCGAACCCCACAAGGCAGCATCTCGACCAGCCACTATCCCTCCAAAACAAAAAACAAGAAGCACATCACCGCACAAAGCACCTATTGATGCTGCTGAGATGGAGCGTGAGCAAGGCGAGATTGAACTGGCACAGCAAGAACTCATGGCCGACAGGTTTATTATTGAGCAAGAGCGACAAGAGATTCTTGAGGAGCAATATGCGGGACGCGTCCAGGCCCATCGGGTGCAACAGGCAATCGCCAACGAGAATCCACAATTCATACAAGTAGTATTTAAATAACGAAAACTTCAACAATATGAAAAATCTATTTATTACAATCATGCTGGCGGCAGCAATGGCAATGCTTGCCATCTTTGGATGTGCCGCACAAGAACATGTGGCAAGTGCCTACAACCACTTTTCTAAAGCCCTCGACAAGAACTACACGACCAGGAGCAAGAACATCAATTATCATGATTCAAACTCGGGGAATGTAACAGGCGAGTGCATAGTTAAGCAATTCAAGTTGCCAAGCAATAGGGGAGGGCTGATTACCGATCTAACCCAAGCCATGATGCAAGACAGCAAGAATGCCTATCATAGTGCATCGGGCAAGGCTGGAAGTCAAGGGGTGACCTATGCAATCGCCTATGGCACTGGCAAGAACGACTTTGAACTCATTGGCGCCGACAATGATATGGACTTCATGGTTGTGTGCTTTAAAGACAAGCAGCGGGGTGATTTCCGCACCAGCTATGCTATAGAGTGGCGACAAGACGATGATGACTGCTACACTGGCTGTCTTTATAAAATCTATGGCAAGAAACCAGATGAATATCAGTCGAGAGAACCCGCAATGTTAAAGGGCAACTTCAAAAATGGTTTTTCTCTCAAAGTGGACAGCATGATTGATATAGATAAACTGAAAGTGCTGGAGGGGCTGTCGCCACAGCTTGAGATGCTGGGCGAGCGATTGGGCGACTCCTATAACTTGAAGGTTTATTCTCGAGGCAATGAAACGGGTAATGATGAGAATTCGTCGTGGCTGGCAACCTTTGGCATGCTAATCAACAAATTCAAGGAAAAGGTAAAGCAGTCGCCCAGCAAGGGTGCCACCTATGCCACCGAGCTCCTGAAGATGTGCAAGCGTGCCGATGGCGTGATAACTGGCAGTGAAAAGAAATTGTGCATCAAGAGCCTGAAAGAGTGCCAAAAGTGCTGCAACGACACCTTTGTCAACGGTCTGCTCGATGAGGCGGTTGGCTGGCTGAACGGCAAGTACAAAAACGATTAGCCACCTTTTATGCACCTGCTGTGCTTAGCATCACTCCAATCAGGGACTGTTACCCTTGATTGGAGTGATGTCTTTTTTTTGTCACATTGATTTGAATCAAGTTTTGCGGTCTTTGTCGCATTTTCTTGCAACAAAAATGAGGGTTGTTGCGTCTAATGAATGAGGCGGCATTATGGCTACCCAGGACATTGACGGCAATCAACTTCTAATGGTTGATTGGCCTGAAATTGATTGATGTCAACGCCAGTTATTGCTGCTATTTATAATTTTGCAAGAAAAAGAGTATGACATACCTAGATTTTACCAGTAAAGACTTTTATATCGCCGCTAAGAACCTATTGCTGAACAAAGGTAAAAAGGTTGAACTTGTTAAGGGCGACTACTTGTGTCACATGGGTGAGAAGGACAATAGGGTGGGGTTCCTCACCAGTGGCTCGATAAAATACTCCCGATTCACAACCCGAGGCCATGAACGCATCGTTTCTTTCGCCTTCACTGGCGACCTGGTGGCATGCTACAGCGCAATGCGCAACAACGCTCCCAGTCCTGTCGACATCGTGGCACTCGAGAGCTCAACGTTATATCAATTGCCCATTCATCAGGTTGATAAATTGATGGGAGCCGACTTGAGGATGAAACTAGGCGAGGCTGTTGCCTACAAGGCTATGCTTGAGGCAATTGACAGTTGCTGCCACACTCCACAGGAGCGCTACCTGGCATTGTCGAGCCGATTCCCCGACATCCACAACCGCCTCACCAATCGTGCTATCGCCTCTTACCTGGGAATAACTCCCGAGTCGCTGAGCAGGCTGTGCAAGAGGCTGCTCACTACCGAGTGAATATACATTAAAACATTACACTGCAATAAAACACCTAACGATAAGCTTGTGAAAGTAGCTCGCAAAGTAGCAGTTAATGATTAAACTTCAAATTTTTATATAAGAAAGATAGCGTCCTAGTGATAGGGCGCTATCTCTATTGTTGAGGGAAAATCTCGTGGGTTAACGCACAACTTTGATGGCCTTGGTGGTGCCATCCTGCATGCGCATGTGCTTGATGAGGAGGCCCTTGGCGCTGGCGTCAACCTTGCGGCCCTGCAGGTCGTAGTAGGTTGTTTCCACTACATTGCTTGCGCTGATGTTGTCGATGCCAGTTTGCTGGATCTGGTACCAGAAGATGTCGCTTTCGTTGCTCTCGCCATTGACGGTGTAGATGCTCTTCACTCCAATTGCTGTCCACTCGGCAATGTCGTCGCCATAGAGGTAAACTTGCTTGCCAGCCACGTCGATGTCGTAGTAGTCGGTGAAGTTGTAAGGAACAGCAGCCATTTCCTCCTCAAGGAACTCATAGGCGTCGGGGGTGAAAATGTATCCTCTAATTTCGCCGTTCTTGTCAACAAACATATGGTAGCTGAGCAGTGCGGCAAAGATGTCGTTGCCATCAACATCGGTGGTGGGGATGGTCATGTTCACATAGTGGCCATAGCTGTCCTCGACAAAGGCAGTGATGGTGGGAGTGGCTGGAACAGCAGCCTCGGGCATCACTTGGGTGAGGGTCACATTGTTGAACTCGTCAAGGAGCTCGCCCTCAACCGAGGTGGTGTAACCCTCGGCCGATGTGAGCACTGTAGCATCGTCGTTGACGGTGAATGTGGCACCGTCGAAGGTGAGCTCATACTGGTCGCCCCACAATTCAAATATTCCCATGAAAGCCTGGGGGAAAGTAGCCACGCCATTGCTGATGGTTCCTTTTACCCAGCCTTCGGGATAATACTCGCTCAGACCCTTGATGTAGATGTCGTTGTTGTCGAGAACAACATACACCTCAAAGGTCTTGTCCTTGTTGGCATAGGTGTCGTGTCCCTGGAAGGTGTAGAGTATCTGATCCAGTTCTTCGGGAGGAGTGACGGGGTCGGTCTCGGCCTTCACTGTGGCGCTGGTCGAGATGAGGCCGATGCTGGATGCCTTGTCGAAGTTGATACCTGCTTGAGCAGCTATTGCCACCAAGCCTGCAACTAAAATGAGAGTAATTTTTTTCATACGCATGTTTTGTTTTTAATGAATGTAATATTAAAGTTTGCGCAAAAGTAAATAATTATTATCAAATTCCAAAAAAAGTGGTTTGTTTTTTCATCACGATGGAGTTATACATTATTTTTTTAGTCTTGTAAATGCGATTTCTCGTAAAATGATTAAAAAATATTAAAAAGCAATATAAATTTATTGTCTTACGATAAATTCATTATATCTTTGCCAAGCGAAATCAATCTTAACTCAATAATTAAATTTTAATCATCATGAGCAAAACATCAGTAAAATTCTTGAAAATCGTGTGTTATATAGTGCTTGCACTCATCCCAGTGTGGTTGATATTCTATGGAGTGCAATCCTATTATGTGCTCACCACAGGCAGTGGTGAGGGAGTAATCAACTGGGACTCGCCACGCATAGGGGTGAAAGTGACCTTCTTCGTCATGCAGCGCATCGCTATGCTCGTTATGGCAGGGCTCTTCACTGCTTTTATAATTAATGTCTTGCGTTATTTGAAGGACGGCACCATTTTTAGCCGTGCCAATGTGATACTGCTCTGGGTGATGGTGCTGGTGTTGCCCATCTACTCTTTCCTGAGCGACAACATGAGCATCGCCTGGGAGCGAACCGATAATCTCGCCATAGTGGTTACCGACAATATGTTCCTCTATCCACTGGTGGCATTGATTATAGCGTCGCTCTACAAGATTGCCTACGATGTTGCCGAAGACCAGAAACTAACCATCTAAATCGTTGTGTACTATGATAGTAGTAAATCTTGACGTGATGATGGCGCGGCGCAAGATGTCGCTCAACGAACTCAGCGAGAAGGTGGGTATCACCCTCGCCAATCTCTCTATCCTGAAAAACGGCAAGGCCAAGGCAGTGCGCCTCTCGACCCTCGACGCCATTTGCCGAGCCCTCGACTGCACCCCAGGCGATATACTGGAGTATCGCCCCAATGAGAGTGAACAAAAATAAACGTGAAAAACTTCATTAATATTCAACTAACTATGAGAAAAAAACTTACTTTTTTGATTGTCGCAATTATGGCATTACCAAGCCTATGCGCGGCAAGCGACGCAATCAAGGATGACTCGGTGAAAGTCATCAAGAATCCCGAACAAGTGACCATAACCAAGCGTGATGGAGCATTCCGTATTAACGTCGAAGGTAATGAAACCGACAAGGACTATCGCTATGAATACTTTGTCAAGGAACGTTATGACGGCAAACTCTACGTGCAAGAGAGCGAGGGTGGCAAAATTAGGTTCAGTCATCCATTCTCTAAATGCGACACCAGCTACTATAAGAAACCGCACTGGCAAGTGTTCACAAGCGACCTTATGTTTGGATGGGGTGGGCACAGCGTTGATGCGCTCGACCGCGACCGGGTGAAGAAGTCGATGAGCGAGATAGGCATTCTCAACCTTATAGCATTGGGACGTGTATTCAATCAGGGACGCTCCACGGTGTCGCTTGGTGTTGGTTTCAACTGGCACCGCTACGGCTTGGAGTCGCCCTACTTCTGGCACCGCACTACCGAAGGCACGCTAGGCTACATGGAATTTGGCGAGCCCTTCGACAAGCATCGCGCCACACTGCTGGTGCGCTCAATGCAATTCCCGCTCATGTTCAACCAGTCGCTGGGTAAGCGCTGGAATGTGGCTGTGGGAGCTGTGATGAACTGGAACTTCTATGCCGACGTGAGAAACTCTTACCGCATGGGCAAGACCGACTATAACGAGACCACACGCGGCTTGAACCAGCGCAAAATCTCCTTCGACGGCATCGCCATGCTCAGCTGGCATGGGCTGGGCGTCTACTTCCGCTATGCGCCACAGTCGGTAATGAAAGCAAACTACGGCCCCGAGCTCAAGAACCGCTGGACCCTGGGTCTCGTGCTGCGAGGCAGGATATTTTAGCCCCTCTCGCACCCCCCAAAAAAATGGTGCCCGATTTCATTGGTGCCCGATCTCGGGCATCAATATAAAACCTGCAGCCACCTCACGAGAAGTGGCTGCAGACATTCGTTTTGTGGCAAGCGGCAAGACAATCAGCGCTTTATCTCAAACGACTTGAGGCCCTGCTCTTCTTGCTTGATGATTACTGGCATGCCCACGCGGGCATACTGCTCCTTGAGGGTGACAATGTCGGGGTCGCGCATGCGAATGCATCCCTCGCTGTCGCGGCCAGGAACGGTGTTCTCGTTGCCGGTGCTGCCATGGATGCCAATGCCCTTGTGGCCGGTCTTCAGGCGCAGGAACCAGTCGCCATAGGCAAGGATTGCGCCGCGGCCGTCGCCAAAGTCGTGGGTCCAGTCGCTGGCAGGCTGTATCTGCTCAATGGTGAATGGTGCTCCGGGCTCGCTCTCGGGAGTGCGCATGTCGCCCTCTTTCTCCTTGGGACCCTTGTTGCGGCTCAGGCACACGGGGAACTGAGCCACGGGCAGGGTGTCGCCACTCACTGGTGCATACACTGTGAGCTTGAGGTCTTTCTTCGAGATGACGATAAACGTCTGGCTCTTGTCGTAGTCGCCAGTGTAGATGTCCTTGTACTGCTCTGTGGCAGGCTTCTGGGCGCTGTCGCTGGAGCCGCTGTTCTCGCCCTCGCTCTTCGAGCCGCATCCGCTCATTGCAGCAACCACTGCAACGCAGGTGATGTATAAAAACAGTTTCTTCATCGTTTTTCTTTACCTCACGTAGGAGAAGTCTTTACTAATATACAGTACGTTGCCATTATATCTCACCTTGTACCAGTTGCCGCTCTGCCCCAGATAGGTGAGGCGGGTGCCCTTGCTCGGGTAGATGGGGCGGCCATTGCCATTGGTGTAGATCGAGGCGTTGAGCGACGGGCCCCAGCGCAGGCGCACGTTGGTGCCACTGACCACTACGGTAGAGCCGCTGTTGCCGCCAGAGTAATTGTTGGTTCCTGCCAGGCGGGCAAACTGCTTGGATATATACACGCTCTTGCCGTCGAAGAGCACGTTGTAGAAGCCATTGGCGTCGCCCAGATAGGTGAGCGTCTGGCCTTTGTTAATCCACACGGGTTTGCCGGTAGAGGTCCACACGAGCATGGGATAGCCTGTTGAGGGACCTGTGCGCAACCTCACATGGTTGCCAGTGCACACTACATATTGTGCCGCGGCGCTCAGCGACGCCAGCAGCAGCATTGCGAGCATCATAGCACGCATCAATTTCTTGTTCTTCATAATCTTGACAGTTTTTTAGGGGTTTACTATATTAATGAGTTGTTCTGGCATTTGGGTCGGCCATGGTTTTGCCGCCTTTGTGGCAGTCGCCCTTTTTGCCATTGCAATGAGTGGCGGCGGCTTTGTGGGCCTTCAACTCCCAGGGCCACATGCCCTCGCCCTCGTCCTTGATGTGGACAGGCATCTTCACATAGGCAAACTTCTCCTTGAGGGTGATGATGTCGGCGTCGCGCAGGCGGATGCAGCCCTCGCTGGCGCGGCCAGGAACGCTCTCCTCATTATTGGTGCTGCCATGGATACCTATTCCCGAGTGGCCTGGAGTGACCAGGCGCAGGAACCAGTGGCCATAGGCCTTGATGCTGCCACGGCCGTCCTTGAAGTCGTGCTTCCACGACGACGCGTCTTGTATCATCGAGATGCTGAAGGGCTTGCCCTTGGGCGACGATGGGGTCTTCATGTCTCCACGGCGCTGTTTCTGGCCCTTGTTCTTGCTCAGGCACACGGGGAATTTCGCCATCAGCACAGTGTCGCCGCTGGCTGTCTTGCCATAGACATACAGCCTGAGGTCTTTCTTGGAGATTACTATAAAGGTGTTCTTTTTCTCAATCGACGGAGTGTTGTAAATCACTGCCTTGTCGCTGGCGGTAGTGGCGAGTTTCTCGTCTACTACCTGTGCGCTTGCGCCCATGATAAGGCTCGCAAGCAGTGTGAGGGCTAAGAGTTTCTTCATTGTTTGTTGTTATTGTAGTTATTGAATTATCAGTGTTGAGTTCCCCCTCTAAGCAATAGAGGGGGCTGGGGGAGTATGACCCCTGGGAAAAATATGTGTTTAATGCGTAATTAGCGATGCAAAGTCTACAAAGATACTCATTTTACATGGGATTACCAAAATAATGGTACTTTTATCTCGTTTTTTCTAAAAAAACACTAAAAAAATCCCCGTAAAATGTAGTTTTTGCACCTTTACTGCGTCTAACGGATGTAACAGAAAATAAAAATGGAGAAAACTGAGGCCAACTTTAGGCAAATCTTGCAAGAGCACAAAAGCACTATCTACTCTGTGTGCTACATGTTCTCCAAGGAGCGGGACGAGGTAGACGACCTGTTTCAGGAGATACTCATCAACTTGTGGAGTGGTCTCGACAAGTTTGAGGGGCGTAGCTCAACAGGCACCTGGGTGTGGAGGATTGCTCTAAACACTTGCATCAACAGCGACCGCAAGAAGAAAAAACGCGTCGACACGGTGCCTTTGTCGCTCGACCGGGATTTCCTCGACGAGAACGATGTGGAGACAAGGCAGGTGAAACTGCTGCATCGCCGCATCAACCGCCTCCAGCCCTTTGACCGCGCTATTGTGCTGCTGTGGCTTGAGAACATGAGCTACGACGACATTGCCGCCATCGTGGGCATCACCACCAAGGCGGTGGGCGTGAGGCTGGTGCGCATTCGTGAGCAATTAAAACAAATGAACGATAACACTTCTAAATAAACAAGCAATTATGGAATCTAGCAATAATATGACCGAGCTCGAGCTGATGCGGCAGCAGATGTCGGCATTCAAGCAGAAACTCGACAAGCAGCAAATCATCAACGAGCAACTCGTGCGCAACAGCATGGGCTCGAAACTCTCGTGGCTAAACTGGTTTGTGTGGGGCGAAGTTATTATGGTGCCCATCCTGCTCATCTTCTTTGCGTTTATCCACGCCAGCGAGGGGCTCTCGTGGTGGCTTTTTGCCTTCCTTGCCATTGGGCTCATTGCCGATGTCGTGGGCGACTACGTCATCAACCGCATCCCTAAGGGGCTGCTCCTGAGTGGCGACCTGGTGGAGACGAGCAAGCGCCTGGTGAAGATGAAACGGCAGCGCACCTGGTGGTTCATCGCCGGAGCGATCTTCTGCACCATCTGGCTCGTGTGGTTTGTAATTGAGGTGGTTATGGGTCTTAACATTGAGTGCACCGAGCCGCATCACGACACGGTGGTGGCAATCATTGCGGGAGGACTTTGTGTAGGAGGTCTCATAGGATTCCTCATCGCATGGCTCATCTTCCGCAAGATGCAGCGCACTAATAGTCAACTCATTGAACAAATTAACCAAATAGTGGGCGAAGGCTAACTCCTTTTCGTGCATAACAATGATAGGAATCAACTAATTTGGTCAAATTAACAAATAATAATATACAAAACGGCATTATTTGTCAATAAATCACTACTTTTGTAGGTTTAAATCGCGAGAAGAAAAAATCATTATAATAAATTTTTATTAAACAAATTTTTCTAATATGAAATTGAGAAAACTTTTTGCAGCAGCCATGATGCTTGTGGCACTTGGCTCAATGGCGCAATCGATGCCCATCGAGAACGACCCATCGGTGCGCACTGGTAAACTCCCTAACGGACTTACCTATTATGTTAAGCAAAACAACTGGCCTGAGCACCGCGTGAACTTCTACATCGCACAGCGTGTGGGCTCATTGCAGGAGGAGGAGAGCCAGCGTGGTCTCGCCCACTTCCTCGAGCACATGGCATTCAACGGCACCGAGCACTATCCTGGCAATGGCGTGATCGACTACACTCGCTCGCTGGGTGTGGAGTTTGGACGCGACCTCAATGCCTACACTAGTGTTGACCAAACTGTTTATAACATCAACGACGTGCCCAGCAATCGCGTGAGCGCGCTCGACTCTTGCTTGCTCATCCTCAAGGACTGGTCTAACGGCCTGTTGCTCGAGGGCGATGAGATTGACAAGGAGCGTGGCGTGATCCACGAGGAGTGGCGCGTGCGCTCGAGCGCCAGCCAGCGCATGTTTGAGCGCAACCTCGAGAAGCTGTATCCTGGCTCGAAGTACGGCAAGCGCATGCCCATTGGCTTGATGAGCGTTGTCGACAACTTCAAGTACAACGAGATTCGCGACTACTACCACAAGTGGTATCGTCCCGACAACCAGGCCATCGTAGTGGTGGGCGACATCGATGTTGACCGCACCGAGGCTAAGATCAAAGAGTTGTTTGGCGCTATCCCCGCCCCAGCAGCCGACGCCGCTCAGGTAGTTGACGTTGAGGTGCCCGACAACAAGGAGCCCATCATCGTTGTCGACAAGGACAAGGAGCAGCAAATGAACATCATTCAAGTGATGTACAAGACCGATCCTCTGCCCAACGAGATGAAGAGCGACATCTCCTACATGCTCATGAAATATGCTATCGACATGGCTTGCACCATGCTCGACAAGCGCCTCGACGAGAAGTCGCAAGACCCCGACTGCCCCTACATGCAGGCAGGTGCCGGCTATGGCAACTACATCTTTGCTAAGACCAAAGACTGCTTTCAGCTCTTTATCGCTCCCAAGGAAGGCAAGACCAACGAGGCCGTTAAGGCTGTTACCGAAGAGGCCCTGCGCGCTTCGCAGCATGGCTTCACCGCCACCGAGTTTGCCCGCGTCAAGGACGACTACATGAGCAACCTCGAGAAGCAATACAACAACCGCAACCAAATCAACAACGACCGCTTTGGCCGTGAGTATTGCGCTCACTACCTCAACAATGAGCCTTATCCTTCAATCGAGTGGACTTATCAAATGATGAACATGATTGCCCCCAACGTGGGTGTTGAGATGGTCAACCAGCTCATGGCACAAATGATGCCCACCACCGACGAAAACCTCGTTGTTCTTAACTTCAACCCCGACAAGGAAGGCGTTGCTCTCCCCGCCGAGAGCGAACTCATGGGCGCTATCAATGCTGCTCAAGAGGCTAAGCTTGAGGCCTATGTCGACAACGTGAAGGACGAACCTCTCATGACCGTTATGCCCAAGCCTGGCAAGATCGTTAAGGAGACCGAGAACAAGCAGCTCGGATTCAAGGAACTCATCCTGAGCAATGGCGCTAAGGTGATCCTCAAGCCCACCACTTTCAAGGACGACGAGATTCGTTACAAGGCAGTGTCGAAGGGCGGTAGCTCGCTCTATGGTCCAGAGGACTGGGCCAACTGCCAGATGTTTGACGCAGTGATTGGCATGAGCGGTCTGGGCAACTTCAGCAGCAACGAGCTTCAGAAGGCTCTCGCCGGCAAGAACGCCAACGTTGACCTCAGCATGTCGACCACTCGCGAGTCGCTCTCGGGCAACTCTACCAAGAAGGACCTCGAGACTATGTTCCAAATGAACTACCTCTACTTCACCAGCATCAAGAAGGACGAGAAGGCCGTAACCAGCCTCCTTAACATGCTCGAGACTCAGCTCAAGAACAAGAGCACTGTGCCTATGGCAATCTTTGGCGACAGCGTGAAGAACACCATCTACAACCACAGCTGGCGCGAGCGTCCTTTCAACGCCGAGAACGTTAAGGACATCAACTACGACCGCGTGCTCGAGATCGCCAAGGAGCGCACTGCCAACGCTGCCGACTTCACCTTCTACTTCGTGGGCAGCTTCGACGAGGCCACTATCAAGCCTCTCATCGAGCAATACATCGCTTCGCTCCCAGCCAAGAAGGGCCAAGCCGAGGACTTCAAAGAAGTTACCCAGCTTGCTACTGGCAATGTGGTTAACGAGTTCATCCAGAAGATGGAGACTCCTCAAGCAACTGCAGTCATGATGTGGCACTCAAGCCTGGCTCCTTACACTATGGACAACGACATCAAGGCCGACATCACTGGCCAGGTGCTCGAGACTCTCCTGCTCAAGAAGGTGCGTGAGGACGAAGGCGCTGCCTACTCGCCCAACGGATATGCCGGAATGTCGATGATTGGCAAGAAGCCATTCATCCAGTCGGTAGCTTCTATCTCGATGAAACCCGAGAAGAAGGACATTGTGCTCAACATCATGCGTGAGTCGCTCAACGAGATCGCTAATGGTCAAGTAGAGGCCGACGCTCTCCAGAAGATCAAAGAGAAGATGCTCAAGGACTATGACACCAACGCCAAGAGCAACGGCAGCTGGATCAACATGCTCAATACCTACAACGACTACAACCTCGACCTCTTCAACGGTTACAAAGAGGCTGTCAACAAGGTTACTGCTGCCGACATCAGCAACTTTGTGAAGACTCAGCTCCTGAGCGCCAAGAACCGCATCGAGGTGATCATGCTGCCACAAGAGTAATTCTCTCGCAGCGGCAAGGTTCAACGGCATGGCACAGCCGCTTCCTCCCGTGAAGCACAGCCGGCAGTTGAATAAGTCCTAACAAGATTGCGCCACCGGGCAACACCAGTGGCGCAATCCTGTTTCTTTGAGAAGAGGGCACCGCTCCAGTAATTGGTGCTAGATGTCATTGTTGCCCGATATCAGGCAACAATTGGTGGGTAGATCCTTGCACTGGGGTTCCGTGCTTTTTCTCCCTCCCTCCCCTCAATCCCGGTCTCGGGCCCATATTATAATATAATAATGTGTAACCGGCGTATTGCGCGCTGCTCCCGCTGTTGAGGCTGGAAAAATGATAAAATTATTTGAAATATTTTTCACTAAGGTTAAGTTGCTGAAACATAGTGCAATAGTGTAATATTTCATCGCTTTTAGGCACAATTTTCGACGATTTTTTGCAAAAAAAACACGGGAAAGTTTTGCCAGTTAAAAAAAAATGCCTAACTTTGCAACCGCTTTAGAACCCCCGAGTGGGGTTTTTAAGTCAAATGATGCCTCTTTAGCTCAGTTGGCCAGAGCACGTGATTTGTAATCTCGGGGTCGTTGGTTCGAATCCGACAAGAGGCTCAAGAAAAGGTCTTTGACACTTCTTTCGAGGGAAGATCGCATAGTGGCAATTGCGGCGGACTGTAAATCCGCTCCTTCGGGTTCGGTGGTTCGAGTCCACCTCTTCCCACTCGAAATGTTGCGGAAGTAGCTCAGTCGATAGAGCATCAGCCTTCCAAGCTGAGGGCCGCGGGTTTGAGCCCCGTCTTCCGCTCTAGAAAAATATGGAACGCCTATGTAGCTCAGGGGTAGAGCGCATCCTTGGTAAGGATGAGGTCGCGGGTTCAATTCCCGCCATCGGCTCTAATAAATTCACATAACTTCGCTTCTCTAAGCGTCAAACAAGCGCTCTTAGGGGGCGAAGTGAAATGTGTAATTATAACAGAGACAAATAAGTTAATCATTTAATATTTAAGTAACAACAAAAGCTATGGCAAAAGAGAAATTCGTTAGAACGAAACCGCATGTTAACATCGGTACAATTGGTCACGTTGACCACGGTAAAACTACATTGACCGCCGCTATCACACTCGTGCTCTCAAAGCAGGGTTATTCTCAGCAGGAGGTTCGCTCGTTTGATTCGATCGACAATGCTCCCGAGGAGAAAGAGCGTGGTATCACTATCAACACTGCCCACGTTGAGTATGAGACTGAGAATCGTCACTATGCACACGTTGACTGCCCTGGACACGCCGACTATGTGAAGAACATGGTAACTGGTGCTGCTCAGATGGACGGTGCTATCGTAGTTATCGCTGCTACCGACGGTGTTATGCCACAGACTCGCGAGCACATCCTGCTCGCCCGTCAGGTGAACGTGCCTCGTCTGGTTATCTTCTTGAACAAGTGCGACTCTCCCGATGTTGACGAGGAGATGATCGAGCTCGTTGAGATGGACGTACGCGACCTCCTGAGCGAGTATGAGTATGATGGCGAGAACACTCCTGTTATCAAGGGTTCGGCTCTTGGTGCACTCAATGGTGAGCCCAAGTGGGAGGCGACAGTTCTTGAGCTTATGAAGGCTGTTGACGAGTGGATTCCACTGCCCCCACGTGATATCGACAAACCATTCTTGATGCCTATCGAGGACGTATTCTCTATCACTGGTCGTGGTACCGTTGCTACTGGTCGTATCGAGACTGGTATCATCAAGGTGGGTGACGCTGTTCAAATCATGGGTCTTGGCGCTGACCTCAAGTCGGTTGTTACCGGTGTTGAGATGTTCCGCAAGCTCCTCGACCAAGGTGAGGCTGGCGACAACGTAGGTCTGCTGCTCCGTGGTATCGACTACAAGGAGATCAAGCGCGGTATGGTAATCTGCCACCCAGGACTTGTTAAGCCACACGATCACTTCACTGCTTCGGTTTACGTGCTGAAGAAGGAAGAGGGTGGCCGTCACACTCCATTCCACAACAAGTATCGTCCACAGTTCTACATCCGCACACTTGACGTGACTGGCGAGATCAGCTTGCCCGAGGGTGTAGAGATGGTAATGCCTGGTGACCACGTTGAGATCAACGTTAAGCTCATCACTCCAGTAGCATGCAGCGAGGGTCTTCGCTTCGCTATCCGCGAGGGTGGTCGCACCGTTGGTTCTGGTCAAATCACCAAGATCATCGACGATTAATCCATTGCTTTGCGCCTCTGTGCGACGCAGTTTCGCTGGGGCGCGCGTTGGAACATAACTATTGAAGCCGGCTGCCGTGTGGGCAGCAATCCTGGGCAGCCGGCTTTTTTACACGGGAATAGTTCAGTTGGTAGAACGACGGTCTCCAAAACCGTAGGTCGTGAGTTCGAGTCTTACTTCCCGTGCTAATTATCTCAAAAAAACAATGAAGAAATACAAGTTACTTACGGATATTGAGGAATCTTATAACGAGCTCGTTCATAAGGTTTCTTGGCCAACTAGGAGTGAACTGGTCCACAGCACCATCATAGTAATGGTTGCTTCCATCATTGCTGCACTGGTGATATGGGCTGTTGACTGGATCATCAACAATGTGATGGAGCTCATCTACGGCCTCGCTATCTAATCGCTTGATTAGTCGCGCCGCCCCACATGATGTGGCCGCATCGCACTGGCTATGCTACAGTCGAGTCGCTCGACTCAGTGAGAGTGTGAATAACAATTCCTTTTCAATGTCGCTAACTGCTAAGATCAATGGCTGAAAACAAAAAATTTCAGTGGTACGTTCTGCGTGCCATCTCGGGTAAAGAGGCTAAAGTCAAGGAGATGCTTGACGCTGCCTGCAAGAACACCGACCTGGGCAAGTATGTTGCTCAGGTGCTCGTCCCTACCGAGAAGGTTTACACCACTCGTGGAGGTAAGAAGGTGCTCAAGGAGCGCAACCTCTTCTCGGGATATGTATTTGTCAATGCCATCTTGCGTGGCGATGTGGAGGACTACTTGCGCAACACTACCAATGTGATCGACTTCGTGCGCAGTCGTGACACCGACCGCAAGCCCGAGCCCATTCGTGAGAGCGATATCGCTCGCATGCTCAACGCGGCTCAAGGCGAGATGGTGGGTGACGAGGCTTCGCCCAACGACTACATCGTGGGCGAGACCGTCAAGGTCAATGACGGGCCTTTCAACGGGTTCACCGGTGAAATCGAGGAGGTCAACCGCGAGCGCCGTACGCTCAAGGTTATGGTTAAGGTGTTTGGGCGTCCCACACCACTGGAGTTGGATAATTCGCAGGTAACGCGAGAGTGAGCCTCTTAATGTTAGAACAATGGCTAAAGAAATTGCTGGACAGATCAAATTACAGATTAAAGGTGGAGCAGCTAATCCTTCACCCCCAGTAGGACCTGCACTTGGTGCTAAGGGTATCAATATCATGGAGTTTTGCAAGCAATTCAATGCCCGCACACAAGCTAGCGCCGGTAAGGTGTTGCCTGTTGTTATCACTTACTACGCCGACAAGAGCTTTGACTTCATCGTCAAGACTTCGCCCGCTGCAGTTCAACTGCTCGAGGCTGCTAAGGTGAAAAGTGGTTCTGGCGAGCCTAACCGCAAGAAGGTGGCTAGCGTAACTTGGGAGCAGATTCAAGCAATTGCTCAGGACAAAATGCCTGATTTGAACTGTTTTACTCTGGCCTCGGCTATGAGAATGGTGGCTGGTACAGCAAGAAGTATGGGTATCACTGTTAAGGGCGAATTCCCTGAAAACGTTTAAAACTTCAATTGAAAAATGAGTAAACTTACAAAAAATCACAAGTTAGCAAAAGAGAAGATTGAAGCCGGGAAGAGTTACACCCTTTTGGAAGCAGCAGCTTTGCTGAAGGAAATAACCTACACAAAGTTTGACGCTTCGGCTGATATCGATGTACGTCTTGGTGTTGACCCACGCAAGGCCGACCAGAATGTGCGCGGCGTCGTTTCGCTGCCTAACGGTACTGGCAAGACAGTGCGCGTGCTCGTTATGTGTACTGCCGACGCCGAGGCTGCCGCCAAAGAGGCTGGAGCCGACTATGTAGGTCTTGACGAGTATATCGACAAGATTAAAGGTGGCTGGACCGATGTTGATGTCATCATCACTCAGCCACAGTGCATGGGCAAGCTTGGTCCTCTGGGACGCATCCTTGGTCCCCGTGGCTTGATGCCTAACCCCAAGAGTGGTACTGTGACCCCCGACGTGGCTAAGGCCGTTAAGGAGGTTAAGCAGGGCAAGATTGACTTCAAGGTTGACAAGAAGGGTATCGTTCACACCTCTATCGGTAGAATGTCGTTTACCCCCGAGCAGATCAAGGAGAACGCCCAGGCGTTCATCAACACCCTTATCAAGCTCAAGCCTAACACCGCTAAGGGTACCTATCTGAAGAGCATTTATCTTTCAAGTACTATGAGTCCTGGTATCAAGATTGATGTTAAGTCGATCGATGCTTAATTTTTAAAAAATTCAAGAAAATGAGAAAGGAAGATAAAGCAAAACAGATTGAAGCTATAAAGAATATACTTGCTCAGTATAGCTGTGTTTACCTCACCGAGACTACTGCTCTCAACGCCGAGAAGACAGTGGAACTGCGTCGCGCTGCTTTCAAGAACGACGTGAAGATGGTGGTGGTAAAGAACACGCTGCTGAAGAAGGCTATGGAGCAGTCCGACGTGGACTACTCTGGCCTCTACGACTCCCTGGCAGGCCCCACCACGCTCATGTTGAGCAACACCGGTAACGCTCCTGCTAAACTTATCAAGAGTTTCCGCCAGAAGAAAGAGACCTTGCCAGCCCTCAAGGCTGCCTTTGTTGAGGAGACCACCTATGTGGGTCCCGAACAGCTCGAGGCTCTGGCTACCATCAAGAGCAAGAACGAACTTATCGCCGACGTTGTGGCTCTGCTGCAGTCGCCTGCTAAGAACGTCATCAGCGCTCTCCAGAGTGGTGGCAACAAGCTGCACGGAATTCTGGAAACATTATCAAATAAAGAAAATTAATAACAACACAACAATTAAATCATACAAAAATGGCAGATTTAAAAGCTTTTGCTGAACAATTAGTTAATCTTTCGGTTAAGGAAGTAAACGAGCTCGCTCAAATCCTTAAGGATGAATATGGTATTGAACCAGCTGCTGCAGCTGTTGCAGTAGCCGCAGGTCCTGCTGCTGGTGGTGCTGCTGCCGAGGAGGAGAAGTCTTCTTTCGACGTAGTGCTTAAGGCTGCTGGTGCCAACAAGCTCAAAGTTATCAAACTCGTTAAGGAACTCACTGGTCTTGGCCTGAAGGACGCTAAGGCTCTCGTTGACAATGCACCTGGCGTTGTTAAGGAAGGTCTGGCTAAGGCCGATGCCGAGGGCTTGAAGCAGCAGCTTGAGGCCGAAGGAGCTGAAGTTGAACTTAAATAATACTACCTGTTAATCAGGTATTTAGGTTAAGAATCCCAAGCGATTGTCGATTCTTAACCTTTTCGTGTCTTTTTTTAGGCGGGTTCTGCTTGGTGTCGTTAGAGAGGGGCGTGAGCGCTCAAGACACAACGGTCGCAGCCCCCATTAGAGCATCCATGATGCCTCTTGCCGGCAGCACCCGCCTTAAAATCTTTTTCGGGAATTAGAGTGTAAAGACCTAATGCCATCAGTCATTGATAATTATCTCTCATCCACACACACCGTCACCCCCCCGATTAGGATTAATTTTTTTTGAGTTCACCTTAATTTTATTTTTCAATGTCAGTTTCCAAAAACAATCGAGTAAATTTTGCACGCGTCAAGAACCCCTTCCCTTATCCCGATTTTCTTGAGGTGCAATTACAATCTTTCAGAGATTTTCTGCAATTAGACACTCCTACAGAGAAAAGAAAAAACGAGGGACTCTATAAAGTGTTCAGTGAGAATTTCCCCATTGCGGACACTCGCAACAACTTTGTCCTTGAATTCCTTGATTATTTTATCGACCCACCACGCTACACTGTTGAGGAATGCCTTGACAGGGGCTTGACCTATAGTGTGCCTCTAAAGGCCAAACTCAAGCTCTACTGCACCGACCCCGACCACGAGGACTTCGCTACCGTTGTCCAGGACGTGTATCTGGGTGCCATCCCCTACATGACCGAGAAGGGCACATTTGTCATCAACGGTGCTGAGCGTGTTATTGTGTCGCAGCTGCACCGCTCGCCTGGCGTATTCTTTGGACAGAGCGTGCACGCCAACGGCACAAAGCTCTATTCGGCTCGCATCATCCCCTTCAGGGGCAGCTGGATTGAGTTTGCCACCGATATCAACAACGTGATGTATGCCTACATAGACCGCAAGAAGAAATTGCCAGTAACCACTCTGTTGCGTTCAATAGGTCTTGAGAGCGATAACGACATCATTAAGATATTTGGACTGGCCGAAGAGATTAAAGTGAACAAGACCAACCTCAAGAATGCCGTGGGCCGTAAGCTCGCTGCACGCATCATGAAGTCGTGGAACGAAGACTTCGTTGATGAGGACACTGGTGAGGTGGTTTCTATCGAGCGCAACGATGTGGTCATCGACCGTGACACTATCATCGAGGAGGATAACATTGAAGAGATCCTCGACTCGGGCGTTCAAACTATCCTCCTGCACAAGGAAGATATCAATACCGGCGAATATCAAATCATTTTCAACACCCTCAAGAAGGATACTTGCAACAGCGAGAAAGAGGCCATAAACTACGTCTACAGGCAGCTGCGCAACGCCGAGCCACCCGATGACGCCAGCGCAAGAGAGGTCATCAACAACCTGTTCTTTAGCGAGAAGCGTTATGACCTGGGCGACGTGGGCCGTTTCCGTATCAACAAGAAACTTGGTCTCACTACCCCCGACGACGTGCGAGTGCTCACCAAGGAAGACATCATCGAGATCATCAAGTATCTCATTGGCCTTATCAACAGCAAGACCGATGTCGATGATATCGACCACCTGAGCAACCGCCGCGTGCGCACTGTGGGTGAGCAGCTGTACAACCAGTTTGGTGTGGGCTTGGCACGCATGTCGAGAACCATACGGGAGCGTATGAACGTGCGTGACAACGAGGTGTTCACACCCATCGACCTGATCAACGCCAAGACTATCTCGTCGGTGATCAACACCTTCTTTGGTACCAATGCTCTGTCGCAGTTCATGGACCAGACCAACCCTCTGGCCGAGATTACCCACAAGCGACGCATGAGCGCCCTGGGTCCTGGTGGACTCTCGCGTGAGCGTGCCGGCTTTGAGGTGCGCGACGTGCACTATACCCACTATGGCCGCCTGTGTCCTATTGAGACTCCTGAGGGTCCTAACATTGGACTTATCTCGTCGCTGTGTATCTATGCCAAGATCAACAAGCTGGGATTCATCGAGACTCCTTACCGCAAGGTGGAGAATTCTAAGGTGAACCTCAACAACGACGATATCGTTTATCTCACTGCCGAGAGCGAGGAGAGCAACATCATTGCACAGGGTAATGCACCTCTTAACGATGATGGCACTTTCCAGAACCAGAGGGTAAAGGCTCGTCTCGACGCCGACTTCCCAGTGGTTTCGCCCGACCAGATCTCGCTCATGGACGTGTCGCCACAACAGATTGCTTCGATTGCTGCCGCCATGATTCCATTCCTGGAGCACGACGACGCCAACCGCGCGCTGATGGGTGCCAACATGATGCGTCAGGCTGTGCCTCTGCTGCGCAGCGAGTCGCCCATCGTGGGCACTGGCATCGAGAAGCGACTGGCTTTCGACAGCCGCACTCAAATCCAGGCCGAGGGCACTGGCGTGATAGAGTATGTTGACGCCGACCGCATCGTCATCCGCTATGAGCAGACCGAGGACGAGGCCTTCGTGAGCTTCGACGAGCCCGTGAAGGAGTATCGCCTGCCCAAGTTCCGCAAGACCAACCAGAGCACTACTATCGACCTGCGTCCAGTGTGCGAGCGTGGTCAAAAGGTGGAGAAGGGCGACATCCTCACCGAGGGCTACAGCACCAGCGATGGTGAGCTTGCCCTGGGACGCAACCTCAAGGTGGCTTACATGCCATGGAAGGGTTACAACTATGAGGACGCTATCGTGCTCAACGAGCGCATGGTGCGTGAGGACATCCTCACCTCGGTTCACGTCGACGAGTACACTCTCGAGGTGCGTGAGACCAAGCGTGGCATGGAGGAACTCACCAGCGATATTCCTAACGTGAGCGAGGACGCCACTAAGGACCTCGACGAGCGTGGTATCATCCGCATTGGTGCTCACGTGCAGCCCGGCGACATCCTCATTGGTAAGATCACTCCTAAGGGAGAGAGCGACCCCACCCCCGAGGAGAAGCTGTTGCGCGCCATCTTTGGCGACAAGGCTGGCGACGTGAAAGACGCTTCGCTCAAGGCTAATCCTTCGCTCAAGGGTGTGATTATCAACACTCGACTCTTCACCAGAGCGGTGAAGAAGAGAAAGACCAAGGGCGGCGACCCCGAGCTCCAGAAGCTTGACGATGAGTATGGAACTCTTCTCGCCCAGCTCAAAGACAAGCTGGTGGAGAAACTCCTTATCCTCACCGATGGCAAGCAGTCGCAAGGCGTAAAGGACTATCTGGAGACCGAGATCATCCCCAAGGGCAGCAAGTTCACTGCCGAGGTGCTCAAGAACATTGAGTACGACTCAGTGGGACTGAGCCGCTGGACCAACAACGACCACATCAACCAGATGATTCGCCAGTGCGTCATGAACTACCTGCGCAAGAGCAAGGGTATCGACGCCGAGCTGCGTCGTCGCAAGTTCGACCTCTCGATTGGCGATGAGCTGCCTTCAGGCATCATGCAGATGGCTAAGGTTTATGTTGCCAAGAAGCGCAAGATTGGCGTGGGCGACAAGATGGCAGGTCGTCACGGTAACAAGGGTATTGTCTCGCGAGTAGTGCGTCAAGAGGACATGCCATTCCTCGCCGACGGTACTCCTGTCGATATCGTTCTTAACCCACTGGGTGTGCCCTCGCGTATGAACCTGGGACAGATATTTGAGGCTGTTCTTGGATGGGCAGGACGTGAACTCGACGTGAAGTTTGCTACTCCTATCTTCGACGGTGCTTCGCTCGACGACCTCAACGAGTGGACCGACAAGGCCGGACTGCCACGCGTGGGCAAGACATGGCTCTACGATGGCGGCACCGGCGAGCGCTTCGACCAGCAGGCTACCGTGGGCGTGACCTACATGCTCAAGCTTGGCCACATGGTTGAAGACAAGATGCACGCACGTAGCATTGGCCCATACTCGCTCATCACCCAGCAGCCACTTGGTGGTAAGGCACAGTTTGGTGGTCAGCGCTTTGGTGAGATGGAGGTTTGGGCTCTTGAGGCATTTGGCGCCAGCCACGTGCTGCAAGAGATCCTCACCATCAAGAGTGATGATGTTACTGGACGTAGCCGCGCCTATGAGGCTATCGTCAAAGGCGATCCAATGCCCACACCCGGCATTCCTGAATCTCTCAACGTGCTCCTCCATGAGTTGCGTGGATTGTGCTTGAGTGTAACTCTCGATTAATATTACGTTATCTCGTTTCATTATAATATTATCATGGCTTTTAAGAAAGACAATAAGATAAGAAGTAACTTCTCAAAGATTACCATTGGACTGGCGTCGCCCGACGATATCCTTGGCAACTCTAAGGGTGAGGTGCTCAAGCCCGAGACCATTAACTACCGCACCTATAAGCCCGAGCGCGACGGCTTGTTCTGCGAGCGCATCTTCGGTCCTGTAAAGGACTATGAGTGCCATTGCGGCAAGTACAAGCGCATTCGCTATCGCAACATCGTGTGCGACAGGTGTGGTGTTGAGGTTACCGAGAAGAAGGTGCGTCGTGAGCGCAGCGGTCACATCCAGCTCGTGGTGCCTGTGGCACACATCTGGTATTTCCGCTCGCTGCCCAACAAGATTGGTTACCTGCTGGGCCTCCCCACTAAGAAGCTCGACTCGGTAATCTACTACGAGCGTTACATCGTCATCAACCCAGGTAATGTGGTTGTCGACGAGCAAACTGGTGGATTCAGCGTAGTGCCTGGCATTGCCGAGAGTCTCAAAGACCGCGACCAGGCGAGCAGGCTCAAGAAATATGACCTCCTGAGTGAGGAAGAATACCTCGCTATCCAGGAGAAACTGCCCGAGGGCAACCGCAACCTTGACGATGCCGACCCTAACAAGTTCATCGCCAAGATGGGTGCCGAGGCTATCTACGACTTGCTGTGCGAGCTCAACCTCGACAAGCTCTCTAACGAGCTGCGTGACCGCGCCAGCAACGAGACATCGCAACAGCGCAAGACCGACGCCCTCAAGCGTCGTCAGGTGGTGGAGATGTTCCGCGCAAGCAAGAACATGAACCGCCCTGAGTGGATGATACTCAAGGTTATTCCTGTCATTCCACCCGACTTGCGCCCACTCGTGCCACTCGATGGTGGACGTTTCGCAACTAGCGACCTCAACGACCTCTATCGTCGTGTGATCATTCGCAACAACCGTCTCAAGAGGCTCATCGAGATCAAGGCTCCCGAGGTGATCTTGCGCAACGAGAAGCGCATGCTGCAAGAGGCAGTCGACTCGCTGCTCGACAACTCGCGCAAGTCAAGCGCCGTGAAGAGCGACGCCAACCGTCCACTCAAGTCGTTGAGCGACAGCCTCAAGGGTAAGCAAGGACGTTTCCGTCAAAACTTGCTCGGTAAGCGCGTCGACTACTCGGCACGTTCGGTTATCGTGGTTGGTCCTGAGCTCAAGATGGGCGAGTGCGGTATCCCCAAGGATATGGCAGCCGAGCTCTACAAGCCTTTCGTGATCCGCAAGCTCATTGAGCGCGGTATTGTGAAGACTGTCAAGAGCGCCAAGAAGATTGTCGACCGCAAGGAACCAGTGGTTTGGGACATCCTCGAGAATGTGATGAAGGGACATCCTGTACTGCTCAACCGTGCGCCAACGTTGCACCGCCTTGGTATCCAGGCATTCCAGCCCAAGCTCATCGAGGGTAAGGCAATCCAGCTGCACCCACTGGCATGTACTCCATTTAATGCCGACTTCGATGGCGATCAGATGGCGGTTCACCTGCCACTGGGCAACGAGGCCATCGTCGAGGCTCAGATGCTCATGCTCATGCCTCACAACATCCTTAATCCTGCCAATGGTGAGCCTATCACCGTGCCATCGCAGGATATGGTACTGGGCTTGTACTACATCACTAAGCTGCGTGAGGGTGCCAAGGGCGAGGGTCTCACTTTCTACGGCCCCGAGGAGGCAAATATCGCCTTCAACGAGGGCAAGCTCGCGATGAATGCTATCATCTCGGTTATGGTCGACGACGTTGACGAGAATGGCAACCCCATCAAGCGCATCGTTAAGGACACTTCGGTGGGTCGCATTATCTTCAACAACACCGTCCCCGAGGAACTGGGATATGTCAACGAGGTAATCTCGAAGAAGTCGCTCAAGAAAATCATCACTAAGGTAATTCGCACCTGTGGTGTGCCACGCAGTGCCAAGTTCCTTGACGATATCAAGAACCTGGGTTACTACATGGCGTTCAAGGGCGGTCTGTCGTTCAACCTCGACGACGTGCTCGTTCCACCCGAGAAGAAGGAACTCATTGCCGAGGGTGATGCTCAAGTTGAAGAGGTGATGAACAACTACAACATGGGTTTCATTACCAACAACGAGCGATATAACCAGATTATCGATATTTGGACTCACGTGAACAGCCGCCTCACCGACACGCTCATGAAGCAGATTTCGGCCGACAAGCAAGGCTTCAATTCGGTTTACATGATGCTTGACTCAGGTGCTCGTGGCTCGCGCGACCAGATTCGTCAGCTCTCGGGTATGCGTGGTCTGATGGCGAAGCCTCAGAAGAGTGGTGTGGAAGGTGGACACCAGATTATCGAGAACCCAATTCTTGCTAACTTCAAGGAGGGCCTCTCGGTGCTGGAGTATTTCATCTCTACTCACGGTGCCCGCAAGGGTCTTGCCGATACCGCGCTTAAGACAGCCGACGCCGGTTACTTGACTCGCCGTCTTGTTGACGTGGCTCACGACGTGATCATCACCGAGGAAGACTGTGGCACATTGCGTGGCCTCGTCTGCCGCGAGGTGAAGAACAACGACGACGTGGTAGCCACTCTGGGCGAGCGCATCGTGGGACGTGTTTCGGTTCATGATGTTATCGACCCAACCACTGGCGAGGTAATCGTTGAGGCTGGTGAGGAAATTGGCGACGCTGCTGCAAGCCGCATCAACAACTCTCCTATCGAGAGTGTGGAGATTCGCTCGGTGCTCACCTGCGAGTCGAAGCGTGGTGTGTGCGCTAAGTGCTATGGACGCAACTTGGCCAACCACCGCTTGGTTCAGAAGGGTGAGGCTGTGGGCGTGATTGCCGCTCAGTCGATTGGCGAGCCTGGTACTCAGCTCACACTGCGCACCTTCCACGTGGGTGGTGTGGCTAGCAATATTGCCGCCGTGAGCAACATGACTTCTAAGTATGACGGTCGCCTCGAGATTGATGAGCTGCGCACCGTTGCCGACAAGGACGGACACGACATCGTGATTGGTCGTATGGCCGAGATGCGTATCGTTGATCCTAACACTAACATGATGCTCACCAGCGCTAACATCGTCTATGGTTCGAAACTCTTCTTCAAGCCTGGCGATATGCTAAAGAAGGGCGACGTGATTTGCACTTGGGACCCATTCAACGCTGTTATCGTGAGCGAGGTGGGTGGTCGCTTGAAATACAAGAACCTGATCGAGGGTGTGACCTATCGCAACGAGGTGGACGAGACCTCCAACAAGAGCGAGATGATCGTTATCGAGTCGAAGGACCACACTCGCATCCCCGAGGCACAGCTCTTTGCTCTTGACGACATCGACAATCCCGACGCTGCACCCATCAAGACTTACTCGCTGCCTGTGGGCGCTCACTTGATGAGAGTCGAGGGCGAGGACATCACTCCTGGTGAGGTGTTTGTGAAGATTCCACGCGCGTCGAGTGGTGGTGCCGGTGATATCACCGGTGGTCTGCCTCGTGTTACCGAGCTCTTCGAGGCCCGCAACCCGTCTAACCCCGCTATCGTGAGCGAGATCGACGGTGTGGTGACCTTCGGAAAGATCAAGCGTGGTAACCGCGAGATTGTTGTCACCAGCAAGAATGGCGAGCAGAAGAAGTATCTCGTGCCCATGTCGAAGCAGATTCTCGTGCTCGAGAACGACTCGGTGCGTGCCGGTACACCTCTCTCGGATGGTGCCGTAACGCCTGCCGACATCCTGCGCATCAAGGGCCCAACAGCCGTTCAGGACTATATCGTTAACGAGGTTCAGGACGTTTACCGCCTGCAGGGTGTGAAGATCAACGACAAGCACTTCGAGGTTATCGTGCGCCAGATGATGCGCAAGGTTAATATCATCGATCCAGGTGATACCAATTTCCTCGAGCAGCAAATCGTCGACAAGCGCGACTTCATGGACGAGAACGACCGCATCTGGGGCAAGAAGATTGTCATCGACTGTGGCGACGCTCTCGACATCGACAAGGGACAGATGATCACGCCTCGCAAGTTGCGCGACATCAACTCGATGCTCAAGCGCAAGGCTCTGCGCGAGGTGAAGGTGCGCGACGCCGTGCCTGCCACCAGCGAGCAGATCCTGCAAGGTATCACTCGTGCTGCGCTGCAGACCAAGAGCTTCATCTCGGCTGCATCGTTCCAGGAGACTACCAAGGTGCTCAACGAGGCTGCCATCAGCGGCAAGGTCGACCACCTGGAGGGCATGAAGGAGAACGTGATTTGCGGTCACCTCATCCCTGCCGGTACCGGTCTGCGTGAGTATCAAACTCTCATCGTTGGCAATCAGGAAGACTTCGACCGCGCGGCAGTCATCAAGGACGCCGAGGTTGTCGATCAGCTGCACTAAAACAGCAAGTGGGTAAAAAGCGTTTACCCAGCTTTGCTAAAGCTTAACAAAAACTCTGGAGTTGTGTGAAAACAACTTCAGAGTTTTTTTATTTTATCAGTGTCTTATAAAGCTGGCGAATTATCCTGCAAATCGTTGATTATACTCCAATTGTGCTGGATGCAAAATGGGTACTGAATTGAAGCCCGTAGG
>ONIY01000021.1 GCA_900318065.1 uncultured Prevotellaceae bacterium | reverse complement strand
GTTAAGCCTCACCACGCCGATGGTACTGCGAAAGTGGGAGAGTAGGTAATCGCCCCCTAACGGAGAGCTCGAGGAGAAATCCCCGGGCTCTCTTTTTTTGTTACTTTTGTGGTTAAACTTTTCTTGTATTTATCAATCTTAGTATAGTAACCTTTCATTATAAATAATATGAAGTATTGTGGCTTTATAGCAGCATTGATTATATCGAGTTTCTGGGCTTGTGGAGCTGGTGCTCAAGGCAGTGATTTTGAGTCGATAAACCCCTATGCCTATAACATGGCTCGATTGATTCAGGACTTTGATCAGGCTCATGCTCGCAAGCATCAGCGTCCCGAGAAGTTTTGTGCAGTGCCCACGGGGAAAGATGGACAAAACGTGCTGTGGGTGAGCACTTTTGACGATAGCTATGGATGCATCTTCTCGTGTGCTCATGGCATCAGCAAACTGCTCGATGTGGGCTACAATGCTGCCGGAGAGCATGTGGACGTGGCAATACGCAACGGCGTGATTATCGTCACAAGCAGCAACAAGGATGGCGAGTTCACTGGAGCGCAGTTCTACCGGCTGGACGATGGAAAACTGCAGCCGCTGGGATTCACGATGCAGAATATTGACGGACAGGAAGTGTATCTTGACGAAAAAGGGAAACAGATGAAACTCAATAAGGTGCAGAAGGAACTCGACAAGGGACTGAAGAAAAACGAGGTGCCGCAGGTATATAACTCTGAGACGATGGCATGGATTGCCTTTAGCAAGATAGGCAACTATCTGGACCCAAAGGAAGACATCACGCTGTCGCAGCTGCCACTCATGGTGTATGCCAGTTATAAGGCCAACGAGTTTGCTACCAGTGCCGCGTCAAGGCTTGATGCAGCAAAGTATAGTCACATCATTTTCAAGAAGCAGGTGGGCGATGCCACGCTCAAGAGCGATGGTGGCAGCCGGCTTGTGTACTCGCTCGATAACGCCAATGACATAAAGACCATGTTTAAGGGCTATAAGGAGAACGAGCTGTTTCCAATCCTTGCTACCGACGAGTACCTCGCTACCCACAACATGATGCCCTTCAGCCGCTGGAAATATCCCGAGCGCGTTACTCCCATGGAGCGTGAGAAGCAGCAGGTGGTGAGTGAGCACTTTGGCGGCAGGGCAATCAACAACGCTCGCTGGCTTGCCAATCTTGAAGAGAGCGACCGCCGCCTCTATGCTGTGGAATTCAAGCCTCAAGGCAACGTGGCGCTCGCTGTGGTGGCGTGCTTCATTGGCAACCGGCTGGTGTCGACCTACGACCAGTATGCCCTCATTGACAAAAGCCGTAACTGGCTGTGGACGCCAGGCGACAAGGGCAACTTCATGAATGCGCTGCCCGAGTTGCAGGGCCTTGCCGTGACCGACGAAGGATTTGAGCTCTACATGAGCCAGATGGTGGGTGAGCGCCGCCACATGATAGTGCTGCGAGAAGTGGGGTCGATGTTCATTGAACTCATCGACCAGGAGTTTTAGTTTTGATGCTGGCAAGAAGACAAGAACGTCACCCGCCTTATAGGTCGGGTGACGTTCTCGTTGTTTTATCTGATTCCTATTATTCTGTGAGTTTGTAGCGACAGCCTCCACTTGGGGTTGTTGAGCACCGCTTTTACTGTGGCGTCAAGCCCTTCCCGGCATTGCTCTGGATCGTCGACGTAGCAAGGCTGGAGGAAGCGGTGCTGTGCCTCGATGCTGTCGTACTGGCTCAGGTCCTGACCAGTGTAGACCACCTTTAATTCGTTGCAGCTGGTGAGCACGCATGGCAGCGAGTTGCCGCCCTGGAATGCTGTCTTGGGCGATAGGGTCACCCAGTCGATGCCCTCGGGCAGCGGTAGGGTGCCGTTGGTCTCAATGGCGATGGTCTTTCCTGTCATTTTCAGGGCTTTGATGAGCTTGTCGTCGATGTGCAGTGCTGGCTCACCACCGGTGAGTACGATGAGCGGCGCGCTGGGGTAGCGCATCACCTCGTCTACGATTTCGGGCAGCGACATCATGGTGTGTGGCTGGTGATTAGTGTCGCAGAAGGCGCACCGCAAGTTGCACCCGCTCAGGCGCACAAACACGCTAGCCGTTCCAGTGTTAAACCCTTCACCCTGAAGTGAATAGAATATTTCGTTGACAGGATACATTTTTAAGTGTTAAGTGTTAAGTTTTAAGTGGTAAGTAGCGCCTGTGGCGCGGGGGATTAGGAGTTACAAATTAAATTGATCCTTGCTCCACGCGCACGCAGATGCGTTCTAACATTGCATCGTTCTTGTTGCTCTCGGGGTGGTAGCCCTCTCGCATGTTCACGCCAAAGAAGCGGCCAAACGTCTGCCAGAATCCTGCCCTGAAAGTGCCCAGGAAGGCTTTCACGATGTAGTAACTGCGCTGGTTGGTCTCGCGGTTCACGAGTTTGATAAGTGTCTTGCCTTGATTCTTCGTGAGTTTCTTCATCTCGGGCTTATACTGGTTAAAGACCACTTTCTCAAATCGTTGCAGGTATTCCTCCTTCTCCTTTTGGGTAGGGTAGGTCTCCAGGTACTCATAGGTCTCTTGCAGTGTGGCGTTGATGAGCTTGGCATAGGGCAGAGTCCTTTTCACGTCGCGCACAGTGCGCCAGTAGAACTCCTCCTCCTCTTTGTTCTTGAATCGCTCGGGAGGGTAGACGGTGATGTTGTTCAATATCACCTTGTAGATGGTGTCGCCCTTGGCATTAACAGCAAATCCCCACTTTGCCACCACCTTGTTGAGTACCGATGGCAGCGGTGGTGACGACTCTCCGCTTTGCGCCATGGCAAACTGAGGAGCCAGGGCTGCAAAGGCAAGAATTATCAATATGGAAAGTCTGTTCTTCATCGCAAGTGGGGCTTTACATTACTTTGAGCGTGCAAATGTAGAATAAAGTTTTATAATTGCAAGAATAATAAAGTTTAAAAAAGTAAAAAGACTAAAGAAGTGGAAGGACAAAGTACAAAGGACGAAGGATAAAGTACAAAGGATGGCCACTCTTCTGCTCGAGTGCTCGACTGTTCGACCGCTCCACCGTTCGATAGCTCGACTACATTACTGCTCCACTACTTAACACTTCACCCTTAATACTTTACCCTTAATACTTTACACTTAATTGTCACATTCTCAGTAGCCTGGCGAGTCCCAGGTAGCTCACGTTGATGCCCACCATCATGCCGCTCACTGTGGGGTCGCACTTGTTGAACTTGCTGTGTGCCACCCATGGTGTGATGCGCAGCGACGATGTCCAGCGTTCGCGGTGGCTTGAGCCCGTGAGCGAGGTGTTAGTAACGCCACTGTTGAGGTTGATGTCAAAGTCTATCGATGCTATGAAGCTGATGTTATGCAGGTTGCGATTCTCGATGCTGGTGGTGTTGCGCACGTCGCGGCCTTCATCGTCCTTGTCCCAAGCGTAGTTGGCTACATCCCATTTGTAGAGGTTGTAGAATGCTCCCACATTAGGGGTGATGCTCAGGCGTCCCGCAGTGAGCACGGTGTATCCCACCTGGAGGCTGGCATCGATGTGGGTGGCACTGCTCGAGTTGTTGCCCTGAAGTGGTCGGCCTTCACTGTCGGGGGCAACGTTGAAGATGTTGTCGTTGCGGTAGGAAGGCTGGCCAAATGCCACCTGGGCTTTTGCCTTGAAATTCTTGTAACCTCCCGTGAATCCCACGTGGAACATCACGCTGCCGCCAAAGTTGTCGCGCAGCTTGCCCGTGGGCGATTCATAACCCACACCGGCTATCACGCCATAACATCCCTGCATAGTGGTGACCTGAGGCACTTGCGGGGTGCCAAGGCTGCTGAGCTGACTCTCGATATTGTCTTCCCAGCTGCTCAGGGCTGCCTCGAGGCTTCCGTTGCGTGTCTCCTGGGCTATCTGTCGTGAGCGCTGGCGGTACAGGTCTTGATAGTATTTCACGCGCTTCTCGACCGTGGCACCGTCGATGCCATTGTTTATCTCTTGCTGCAAGTTGCGGCGCATCAGTTCCAGCAAGTCAAACTGCAGCTGGTGGTAGCGCAGGCGCTCGGGGGTGCTTTGCGCGGCGCTTGTTGCCGAGCTGTTGCGATGCATGATGGCTCGCGCCTCCAGGCGCACTCGGTCGCCACTCTCGAGTGGGGTAGCGCTCAGTTCCACCTCCAGCCGTGACGGCTCGCTCGAGGTGGGAGGCAGCATCTGGTGGAAGTCGCTCCAGTTAAGCGGTCCATCGCTCCACAGCTTGATGTCGTCGTTACTTGCCGCCGCCGTCATAGCAATCGCAGCACACATTATTATGAATACCAGTCTTCTCATGAGAGTTATATTGGTTAATGTTTTCTTTAAAAACGCAATAAGCCGCCAAATATTTTAGCGAGTTGTCATAATCGTGTGTGACAACTCGCCAATAGTAAGTTTTAAGTGTAAAGTTTTAAGTGTTAAGTAGCGCCTGCAGCGCGTGGAAAGTAGTACGTGGAACGAGTTTTTAGAAAACTATTATACTACTCTACTACTTTACTACTCAACTGCTCTACTAAAAACTGGCAATTAGAATGGGGGCCTGCCGCCTCCAAAGCCGCCACGGCCTCCGCCTGGGCGACCGCCACCACCGGGAGGTGGACCGCCAGGACCACCAGGACCACGGAACTCGTTGTTGTTGCTCTTAGGCTCTTGCCCCTTGGCAAAGGTGGTGAAGCGGTAGGTGAAGGTGAGCATGCCATAGCGTCCCAGCGAGTTGTAGATGGCGTCCTGGATGTAGCTTGCCGTCTGGGTGCGGCTGATGTTCTTCTGCTGGCCCAGGATGTCGTAGACCGAGAGCTGTATCGATGCCTTCTTTCCCGTGAGGAACTGATAGGCGATAGAGCCGTTCCAAATCCACTGCTTGGTGTCGTAGCCTGTGCTGTAGCCCGAGGTGGAGCTGAAGTTGAGGTCGGTGCTTATCACCAGTCCAAATGGTGCCGAGTAGGTGCCGTTGAACATTGCTCCCCAGGTGTGGACGTTGCGGTCGCGGCTGTTTTGCATAGTGTTGTGAGTGAGCTGGTAGCCGTAGCGTGGACGAAGCTCGAGGTCGAAGTAGGCAGTGCGGTATGCAATACCTGGTGCGATGTTGAGGTTCAGTCCAGTGCTGCGGTTGTACTCGCCGTCGGTGTAACCCTTGGTTTGCGACAGTCGCGCAAAGATGTTGCTGTTAAAGTACCAAGCCTTGCTGGAGCTGAATGGGAAGCTCACCATGTTCATTGCCATTGCGTCCCACACGCCATTGGTGTTGGCATAGGTGGTGAGTTGTCCACCAGTGGTTGGGTCGTTGGTGATGGTGCTGATGATGCTGTTTTGCTCCACATTGGCGTGCACCATTGCCATGATGCTGCGCTGGTTGTCCTGGTTGAAGTCGCTAAAGCGCACGCTCATGCGATGGGTGAAGGTGGGCTTCAACTCGGGGTTACCAACCACGATGTTCAATGGGTTGCTCACGTCGGCAACGGGTTGCAACTGTGCTATCGAGGGCTGGCTGCTGCGCATGCGGTAGTCGATGGCGAGGTTGCGAGTCTTGGAGAACTTGTAACGGAAGCGTGCAAAGGGTGCCACTGCCCATGCCCAGCGCGCGGGAATGTTGCGGGCGCTGTTGATGAGGTCGGTGCTCTTCGACATTGCCGATGTCACCGAGAATCCCAGGTTGAGGTTGTATTCCTTGGTCACCTTCTGGTATCCAATCTGGAAGTCCTGGTTGAAGAACTGGTTGCGGAAGTCGTTGCTCTGCTCTTCGTTGAAGATGCGGTCAATCTCGTCGCCCAGCTCAATGTCGATGATCTCGCTCAGCAGGTTGGCGTCTTGCAGGGCATAGGTGCCATAGGTGCTGGCAATCATGTTGCGCAGGGTAGTGTTGGTGGCAACGTCGAGCATGATGCTGTTCATGCGCAGTTGTGGCACCGGAACAGCCTGGCTGGCATAGCGCGTGATGTCGTAGACGCTCTTGTTGGCCTTGGTCACGCTATAGTTAGCGCTATAGGACAGGGTGAGGAAGTTGGCTTTCTTCACATCGCCCAGCGGTTCGGTCCAGCTCAATCGGCCGTTCACTCGGTTGGTCTTGCGCAGGTTGTCATACACCTGGTCGATGGTCTCGTCCTCGCCCACGAGGTAGTAGCGGTTGCTGGTGTAGGTGTTGCCGTCCTCGTCAATGTTGCTGTAGTTATAGTTGAGGAACATGCTGTAGCTGCGCCCAGGATGATACTTGAACTTGTGGTTGTAGATCAGTCGGCCGCCAAACTCGTAGCTCTTGCCGTGGTTGTCGTAGTAGCTCAGGCTGCGGTTCACGGGGGTGCGCATGGCATCGCCGGCGCGCGTCATAGAGGTGTCGCTGCTCTCGCTGTGAGAGAAGTTGAACTGGAAGTTGGGCCTGAAGTCGATGGTGTTGCACGAGTCTATCTCCCACTTGAGGCGGAAGTTACCGCGAATGTTGTGGGTCTTGTCGAGCGCTACCGACAAGGCGTCGCGGTAGCTGGTAGAGTCGGTGAAGATGTTCTGGCGGCTGGTCGAGGTGCGAGTGTCGCGGCTGGTGTGCGAGTAGGTGAGGTCGCCACCCAGGCGCAGGTGGTCGTCTTCCTTCGAGCCCACGTTGAAGTTGAATCCCAGCATCTGCGACGTGGTGATGCCTCGGTCGCCACCAAAGCGGCGGAAGCGCGAGGAGCCACCGTCGGTGAAGCCCACGTTGTTGGTGTTGTTGGCATTGCCGGTAAAGGTGAACTGGTTGCCATTGTTGAAGTAGTTGGCTATCACATTGCCCAGGTAGCGCTTGTCGGTGCCATAGCCTGCAGTGACGGTGCCAAACCACCCGTTGTTCATGCCTTTTTTCACGGTGAGATTGATAACTGTCTCATCCTCGCCGTCGTCCACGCCAGTGAGTCGTGCCAGGTCGCTCTTGCGGTCAATAACCTGTAGTTTGTTGATCATGTCGGCGGGGATGTTCTTCGACGCCATGGTGGGGTCGTCGCTAAAGAACTCCTTGCCATCGATGAGGATTTTCTTCACCTCCTTGCCGTTGGCAGTAATCTTGCCGTCGCTGCTCACCTCCACGCCAGGCATGCGCTTCAAGAGGTCTTCGACCACGGCGTTGGCCTGGGTCTTGTAGGTGTCGGCATTATATTCTATGGTGTCCTCCTTGACGGTGATGGCGGTCTTCACGCCCATCACCACGGTTTCCTTGAGCACCACGGTGTTCTGGCTCACATAAATCATGCCCAGGTTCACATCGCGGCCGTCGGCACCCACGCTCACGCGCTTGATGGTGGGTTCATAGCCTATGTAGCTGCATTTCACCAGGTAGCGCCCCTCGGGCACATTCTCCAGGTTGAACACACCGTTCATGTCGGTGATGGTGCCCATCACATAGGTGCTGTCCTTGTCGGCCTTGAGCAGTTGCACGTTGGCCTGCATGAGCTCGGTGGTGTCGGTGGCGTCAACCAGGATTCCGTTAATCACGGCAGCCTTGGCACTGCTGCATGCCACCACCAGGATTAACGCAATAATTATTCTTGAAAAGTTTTCTCTCATATACTATAATGTTTTTGGGGTTCATAATAGTGTGCCCTAATCACAGGATCAGGTATAATTACGACGCAAAAGTACTGCAATAAGTTTAATCGCACCAAATGAAATCTACAATCACATGATTTTTATAGATGAAAACACTTCGTTGTGTGGTTTTTGTGATTCATTGTCCAGTAAAAAAGAGCACTAGCATCAGCCCTACGGGCTTTACCGTCCCCTCTTCTTATTTTGCGGTCAGCACAATTGGCCTATATAATCAATGATTTGCAGGGGAAACCGCAATTATTTCCAGCACTAATAGTTTTCTTGTAAATCGCTTCAGGTCACAAAAAAAGCGTGGCGTCGCTCGGGGTGAGCGTGCCACGCTTTTTGCGTTTATGTGTTGTTCCTCCAGATGGGAGGAACTGTCACATGCTTGAGATTACTCTTGTGTGCTGTCCCACCAAACGGGGAGAGTGCAGATTTGGTCGCTCAGGTACCATAAGCCATCTTTGCCCGCAGGAATGTCGTAGGCTCCAGGAACCATTTCACCAATAGCCAGGAGATTGGCAGAATTGTAGTCCTTCTCGTAGCTTGCCTGGTTCCAGCGGCGTGGATACTTGCCTTGTGGGCAGTAGGTCCAGTAGCTGGCAGTGTTCTCATACATGAAAGGCTTGTGCCATCCCATGTAGATTGCTGGGTCGTAATCCATGCGTCGCATGTCGTTCCACTGCTCGGTGGTGAGGAAGACAACGAACTGCTTCTGGGTCATGATCTTAGCCAAAGTGAGGTCGCCGGCAGTGCCAATGGCGTTGTTGAGGAAGTTGTCGATGTCGGCCTGTGCCATTGGAGCAAACGAAGGAATGCTAGCGAGCGAAGCGTCGCCGCCAACCCACATCTTGCACACGTCGTTAACGAAATTGATGTGAGCGCGGATGCCTTCCTTGTAGGCGTTGAAAGCCTCGCCCTTGTTGCCCTGGCGGAAGAGAACCTCGGCCTTGATGAAGCAGCACTCGGCGTAAGAGCCAACCACTGTTGGGCTAGTGGGACGAGTCCAGAACACACCCGAGAGAGCGCTCTCGTCGAGAGCAGCGCCCTTGTAGCTGCGCCTGCGCATGAGCATGTCCTTGCCAGCGCCGTAGCCAGTAGAACCTGACTGGCCTTGCACGTAGAGGGTGTCGCCCTTGCGCTCCTCGTTCTTGGTGTCGCAAATCCAACCAATTTTGTCGAAACTAACAGCATCGGCTTCCTTGTCAGTGGCATTGCCATTCTTGTCATACATCTTGATAGCAAAAGTTGATGGATAAGGACCACCGTTGCTGATGATGTTGGTTGAGAGGTCAACACCCAGCGAGCGGCGCCACAGGCCATTGGGGCTCCACTTAACCTCGGCGGGAGTGCTCTCGCTCTTAACCGAGCGGCACCAGGGAATGAACTTGTCGGCACGTGGGTCTTCGATGCCCTTGCCGTCAAAGTTGGTGAGGTTGTCGTAGAAGTACTTCGAAACGAAGAGGCGGTTGTTGTTCATGCCGATGCACGAGTAGAGGGTAGAGTAGTCAACAGGCTCGTCCCATCCCTCGTGGTCCCAAGTGCTGCTGTTGTTGTCCTCGTGATAGACGATGGTGTTGTCGGCATTGCTCTTCATGGCCTTGTCGAGGCAAGCGAGAATCTCGGCTTGGTCGTACTTGCCGTCCTTGTAGCTGCCGGTAGCCTTCTTGCTCAGGTGGTTGAGCCAGCGAGCCTTGAGCAGGTAGCAGAGCTTCACCCACTTGTCGGTGTTGCCGCCGTTCCACATGTCGCCTGCGCTAAGTGGAGTAACGGCTGGGTCTTGCTGACGCTGGAAGAGCTCGATAGCCTCGTCGATGAGGTTGATACATCCCATGAACACCTCTTTGCCGGTGTTGTACTTGGGGTTGGTGGCAGCGCCAAAAGCCTCATCGAAAGGAGCCTCGCCAAAGAGGTCGGTCATGTTCATGAAGCCAAAGGCCTTCATGTAGCAAGCCATGGCTGCATAGTGGTAAGCGCCTTGCTCCATAGCTTGGTTGTAGAGGTCGGGCAAGTTGCCGCCCACTGGCACGAGGAACCACTGCTGTGCATTATTGGCACGGTTAGAGCCACCCAGGTTCCAGTTCATGGCAGCGGTTTGCTGACCGCCGGTGTAAGTAGCCAACTGTCCGCAATAGTAAGCGGTGTTAGACGAAGGAATCATGTAGGATGCAATGCTGTAGTGCTGCATGTAGACGCAGCGAGCGTTCAGGCTTGCATCGGCCGAAGTTGGGGTGTTAGGGTCGTTGTTCACGTCGAGCCAGTCGTTGCACGAAGAGAGCGACAAGGCAGCCACACCCGCTATGAATAAAACTTTGAAAAATTTCATATTCTAAATGTTTTAGTAAGTTCTTAACTAATAGAAATAAGTAACGGGTGCATTAGAAAGTGAGGTTTACACCAAATGCGAAACTTGCAGTAGATGGAACACCGCAGTAGTCGATACCCACCGAAGAAGAACCAATAGAACCAGCACCAGCAGCGGCAACCTCGGGATCGCCGTCGTAGTTGGTGAAGAGCAACAGGTTGTTAGCAACAGCGCTGAATGTGCAGCCCTTGATGAACTTGGTCTTAGCCAGCAGCGACTGTGGCAGGCTGTAAGAGAGAGAGATGGTGCGCAGGCGCAGAGCGTTAACCTTCTTCATGAAGTTGGAGCTCTCGCGCAGGTAGTAGTCCTGATAGTAGTTGTTGATGATCCACTCACCTGGAGTCTGCTTGCCGTTATAGTCATAG
The DNA here is from genome assembly GCA_900318065.1 of uncultured Prevotellaceae bacterium. Classification (GTDB taxonomy): domain Bacteria; phylum Bacteroidota; class Bacteroidia; order Bacteroidales; family Muribaculaceae; genus Sodaliphilus. Next base: position 24,345 of record ONIY01000021.1, on the reverse strand, counting down.
AGCTGACCAGCCTTGAAGGTGAAGTCCTCAACATCGCCGTAGATGGGAACCTTGGTTATTGTGCCATCGGGATTGGTGACATCCTGAGTACCGGTTTGGTGCACACCGCTGATGGTGAGCTGGTCGCGGTCCTCGGTCATCTTAGCAGTACCGTTGGCAACCATCGAGTAGTAAGTGCCGTTGTAAACATGACCGCCAAAGCGGAACTCCCACAGCATGTTGAACGAGAATCCCTTCCAGGTCAAGGTGTTGTTCCAACCACCAGCCACGCGAGGCTCACGGTTACCAATCTCGAGCTTATCGTTCTTGCCACCGGTGGGCATGTTGTTGCTGTCGAGGATGAGGTTGCCGTTGGGGTCACGGTCGAGCTCGCTACCGCTGATTGCCATGAAGTTACCATTGTTGAACGAAGCAGCGCGTGCGCTACCCACTTGAACGTCGGTAACATAGAGGATGTTCATACCATCGAGCAGGTTCTTAACAGTACCGCGGTTGCCATAGAGGTTCAAGCTGGTCTCCCAAGTGAAGTCCTTGGTTTGAACGGGAATACCACCAATGGTGAACTCCATACCCTTGTTGTAAACGTCACCGGCGTTAACCTTGCGCAGGATGTAGCCAATGTAGTTCGACAAGCGAGGCTCCATAATCTGGTTGTAAGAGTTGTTGGTGTAGAACGCGTAGTCGAAGTGCAGACGGTTGTTGAAGAAGCGCATCTCAAGACCAACCTCGGTCGACTCGGTGATCTCGGGCTTGAGGAATGGGTTACCAGTTGTCCATGTATTACCCACACCGGTCATGCCATTCAGATAGGTACCAACGGGCCACAGATAGGTGTTGGTAACGTAGGGGCTGGTGTCCTTACCCACGCGTGCCCAGCTGGCGCGCACCTTACCGAAGGTGAGCCAGTCGGGGCGTGAGTCGCCCATGAGCTCGGTGAAGACGATAGCGCCGCTCACCGATGGGTAGAAGTAGCTGCGGTTCTCCTTGGGCAGAGTCGACGACCAGTCGTTGCGGCCAGTCACTGTCAAGAAGATGGCGTTGCGCCAGTCAACACGGAACTCGCCAAAGACACCCACGAGGCGCTTGCGGCTCTTGTAGGGGCTGAAGTCGCGGTCGTCTTTCAGTGCGTTGTCGAACGAGAAGAAGTCGGGCACCTGGAAGTTCCAAGCCATGCGCGAGTTGCGGTTGTTCTTGGTATATTCGGTAGCGGTACCGAGCATGAGGTTGAAGTTGAAGTCACCAAACTGCTTGGTGAAGTTGGTCATCAAGTTGGTTGAGAGGTACTGGTAGCGCAGCGAGTTCTCGCTGTACATACCATTCTTCCACTGCTCCTTGTGAGTGCCGCCAGCAGCGAGCTTATTGGCATTCTCGGTAGTGTAAGAGTCGATACCCATGCGGTAGCTAATCCACCACCAGTCGAAGAGATCGGCCTTGATGTTGAAGTTACCGGTGAAGCGCTCGGTGTTGTCGGTGAGACGGTCCTTGTTGAGAATCCAGTAAGGATTGTTGCGCTCTTCCCATGGCATGAGGTCGGGACGCAGACTTGCGCGTGAGCCATCCTCGTTGAGGTAAACCCTCATGTCGTCGAATGGGTTCCAGTTGTAAACCGAGTACATAGTACCGCCACCAGCATCGTTGTAGAGTTGTGCACTGGTGAGGGTCTTCACGGTGCGAGCCTGGCTGTAGGCTACGTTGGCACCAAAGGTGAAGATCTTATACTTTTGCTCGCCGTTGAAGCGGAAGGTTGCCTTCTTGTAGCCAGTGGTTGGGATGATACCATCCTGATCGTAGAACGAGCCACTGAGGAAGAAGCTACCAGTCTTGGTACCACCACTGATGCTCAAGTTGGTGTCCCAAGCTCCACCGTGCTGGAAGAAGTTGCCTATGTTGTCATAGGTCTGGTCGGTGCTGGGAGCGCCCCACGAGCTGTAAGAGCGGTCGTCGTAGCTGAAGTCCTTGAAGGTACCATCGGCATTGTAGTGCTGCTCGATGTAACCACGGCGATACTTGGTCTGGGTCTCAGGCAGGTACTTAGCCCATGTGGTGATGTACTTGGCGTTCAAGTTAATCTCAACATGGCCTTCCTGACCTTTCTTGGTGGTGATAATAACAACACCGTTGGCAGCGCGAGAGCCATAGAGTGCCGAGGCGGCAGGGCCCTTGAGCACGCTCATGTTCTCGATATCCTCGGGGTTGATATCCATCACACGGTTAGAGTTGGTGGTGGCAGTCGAGAGCATACCATCGAATGCCGAGTTACCAATTACCGATGCCGAGTTGTCGTAGATTACTCCATCAACAACGAAGAGTGGCTGGTTGTCGCGCTCGAGTGATGTACCACCACGCAGGATGATCTGGGCACCCGAACCGGCAGCACCACTCGACTGAGTAACGGTAACACCGGCAATCTTACCGGCGAGAGAGTTGATGGCGTTGGTGTTCTTGTTGCGCATCAGCTCCTCGGCCTTCAGGTCGTCAACGGCATAACCGAGCGACTTGCGGTCTTTCTTGATACCAAGGGCAGTTACTACCACCTCGTCGAGGGTGTTGTTAGCATCGTCCATGGTGATGTCCATGCTGGTGCCGGTAACGTTCACCTCTTGAGTGGGAGAGCCCACATACTTGATTACCAGGGTGCTACCAGGAGCAGCCTGGATTGAATACTTGCCGTTGATGTCGGTGGCAGTAACACGGTTTGTGCCTTTCACTTGTACTGTCGCACCAATTAGCGGCTCACCGTTGCCGTCACGAACGACACCGGTCACTTTGCTGTTCTGCGCGCTTGCAGTAAAGCCTGTGCTCTGCCATGAGGCAGTGCCAATAGGAGCTCCACATGCCAGCACTAACGCAGCCAACAATGCAATTTGCTTTTTCATACGCACTTGTTTTTGTTAATAATTAATTGATTTAGTATTTAAAAAATTCTCTATAATCCTGAAAAATTTTCTCGTCATTCTAAACCTAAAAAATACTCGTTTTTAATAGTGTAGAGCAGGCACGTGGTGGTGCCTTCTTCACTATTAAGATGCAAATTTGGAAAAGTTTTTTTGTTTTTGCAAGTATTTTCGTGAGAAAAAATTGAAAATGTAATAAATAGTTAACAAATATGTTTTATAACATAATTCTACAACACATTTTGCCCAGTTTTTTGCATATTATATAATGTGGAGGGTATATTCATGCCATAATGTTTCATTTTTATGAGAGGGTAATTTAAATATCCTAAACATTAATTTAAAACAATTAGGTCAACAGCGCCCCAATATCGTGTTTTTTCCTGGCACTGGCACAGTCTTGTTTTTCTTTGCACGTGGTGCTTTGATGTTTCCAGTGAAAGCGGGCTGGTGATGTTATTATGTAATGATTATTGCACTTTTGTTAACTTTTTTATGCAAAAAGTTTGAATAATTGGAAAGAATCATTAAATTTGCATGTTTTTTACTTAACGAGATTACTATTTTTTTTGAAATTGTTGTATAAAGAAGCTGATTATTAGAGTAAATAAATTTTTTAATACCAAATAATTAAATTGTTTTAATCATTAACAAAAACATGTGCGTATGAAAAAGTATTTTTTGTTGGGTGCATTGTTATTTGCATGTGGTAGTTTAAGCTACTCGCATGCCGAGCAGGCACCTCAAGCCATGTCGACACAGCTGGTCAATGTGTCGGGTACCGTTGTCGATGAGAATGGGGAACCCGCCATTGGCGCTACTGTTTCGGAAGTTGGTACTACACGCGCCACTGCTACCGACATTAACGGACGCTTCACCATGCGTGCCAGTGGTAAGAGTAAAATCCAAATCTCCTATGTCGGCTACAAAACCGTGACTGTTAACCCAGGAACTAACATCAACGTTAAGCTCGCACAGGACAACGCCTTGCTCGACGAGGTGGTTGTTGTGGGTTATGGTCAGCAAAAGAAGGCCAACCTTACCGGCGCCGTGAGCAACGTCGACGTTACCAAGACTCTCGAGTCGAAGAGCGAGACCGACGTGAGCAAGGCCCTGCAAGGTACTGTGCCTGGTCTTACCATTCTTAACAACGATGGCCGCATCGACTCTGAGGCATCGCTCGTGATTCGTGGTATCGGTACTCTGTCTAATGACGGAACATCTACTCCTCTCTATGTAGTGGACGGTGTGCCCACCGACAACCTGTCTTACCTCAACACCAACGATATCGAGACAATCTCGGTATTGAAGGATGCTGCCTCTACCTCGATCTATGGTACTCGCGCCGCATTTGGTGTTGTATTGATCACCACCAAGACCGGTCACGTTAAGGACAACGTGAGAGTATCTTACAAGAACAACTTCTCGTGGAGCCAGGCTACCACTCTGCCTGAGTATCCCAACGTGCCCACTCAGGTTCAGGCCCTTATCGACGACAACTATCGCAAGGGTAATGCTGCCGAGCTCTTCGGTATGTACATGGACAGCGATGAGTTCCAGGCTGGTATCAACAACTGGATTGCCAAGCACGGCGACACCAGGGCTCCCTACCGCGAGATGGTCTACGGTGACGACTACGACGAGTATGGCTACTATGCCAACTGGGACGTGGGCGGCATCATGTTCAGCAAGCACGCTCCAGCACAGAGCCACAACATCTCGGTTACTGGTAACTCAGGACGTGCCAACTACTATGTTTCGTTTGGTTACAACCAGCGTCAGGGCTTGCACAACTTCAACCCCGACAAGATCAAGCGCTACAACGCTGCTGCCAACCTCTCGGTTCAAGCTACCGACTGGTTGCTCATTGGTACTCGCATCGCCTACAACGACCGCACCTATGATGGCGTTTCTAACCGCCAGAACTATGGCAACGCAGGTTATCAGTACCTGTGGCGCTGGGGTTCGTTCTTTGGCCCTTATGGCTACTTCGTGAATCCCGACGACGGCAAGGAGTATGACGCTCGCACAATGATTGGTTACCGCAAGCAAGGTGGTGACCGCATGCGCCACATGAACAACCTGCGTATGACAGGCTTCTTGAAGATTGACCTCTCGCATGGTCTCACCTTCAACGGCGACTACACCTTCATCCGCAAGAACACCAAGTATAAAGATGTGGGTCTGCCCGTTACTCTTTACAACACTTGGGGTCTGGCACCTAAGGCGCCCACCAGCACGCTCGTAACTTCTACATGGATTGAGAGCGACCACAGCGTTTATCAAAACCAGGTGTTCAACGGCTACTTCAACTATGCCCAGACATTCAACGAGGCACACAACCTCAACATTATGGCTGGTGCCAACCTTGACAAGGCCGACTATGAGTACCTCTACTACGAGCGTCATGGCCTGCAAGACATCAACATGCCTGAGCTCGCGCTCACCAACGAGGACTACACCTACACTCACCAGCACACCCACCAGGGCTCGGCTGGCTTCTTTGGACGTATCAACTACGACTACAAGGGCAAGTACCTCTTTGAGGTGAACGGACGCTACGATGGCTCGAGCAAGTTCCCAAGTGGTGACCAGTGGGCATTCTTCCCATCTTTCTCGGTGGGCTATCGCATCAGCGAGGAAGCTTTCTGGGATCCTATCCGCAAGATCATCAGCAATGCTAAGATTCGCGCTTCTTATGGTGTGATTGGTAACCAGGAGATTGGTCAGGACATGTTCCTCGAGACTATGGCTAAGAAAGCCAACGACGTTAGCTGGCTGGGTGCTGGCAACTCGCGCTACGACTACTTCACGGCTCCTAAGCTGGTTTCTAAGTCGCTCACATGGGAGAAGATCAAAACCACCAACGTGGGTATCGACCTGAGCTTCCTCAACGGACAGTTCAACGTTTCGTTCGACTGGTATCAGCGCGACACTAAGGACATGCTCGCTCCTGGCAAGGCAATGCCTAACGTGCTGGGTGCCTCGGCTGCATGGGAGAACGCTGGCTCATTGCGCACTCGTGGTTGGGAGTTCACTCTCGACTGGCGCCGTCGCTTTGGCGATGTTAACCTCTATGCTACTTTCAACATCAGTGACTACAAGACTAAGGTTACTGAGTGGGACAGCAACAACCTGGTTAACACTAACTACTCGGGCAAGGAGTATGGCGAGATCTGGGGCTTCGAGACCGACCGCTACTTCGATTTCAGCGACTTCACAGGCAAGGATCCTACAACTGGCAAGTGGATCTATAATAATAACGTAGCCAGCCAAACCAAGCTCGAGAGCAACGGATTCGTTTATGGCCCTGGTGACATCAAGTTTGTGGACCAGAACGGTGATGGCGTGATTGACTGGGGTAAGGGTACTGCCGAGGATCATGGCGACCTTATCAAGATTGGTAACAGCACTCCACGCTTCCAGTACTCACTGCGCTTGGGTGGCGACTGGAAGGGATTTGACCTCGACATCTATCTGCAGGGCGTGGGCAAGCGCAAACTCTGGACTCAGTCGGCATTCGTAATGCCTATGACTCGTGGTGCCGATGCGCTCTATGCTAACCAGACCAACTATATCACCGAGGCTGAGTTCAACGCTGGCGTGATTCGTCAGGATGCCGACTTCCCACGCATGTGGGACGGTGGTGCTGGCCAAGGTAACGCTTCGGGTAACATCCTCAGTGGTGGTAAGTTCAACTTCTATCCACAGACCAGATATCTCGTTAACATGGCCTACCTGCGCATGAAGAACATCACCGTGGGTTACACTCTGCCTCGAGACATCACACGCAAGATCTACATCGACCGCTTGCGCATCTACGCTGCTATCAACAACGCATTCGATATCATTAACCACAACAATGGCACCGGTATTGACCCCGAGATGAACAATGGCGAGGGTGCTTACGGTAACGGCGTTTGGGGACGTATCGACCCAATCATGCGTTCTTATTCGTTTGGTATTCAAGTTGATTTCTAATATTGACTATACAATTGAAGAATTATCAACAGCATTTATTTATTAACATTCAAATGACTATGCAAAATATGAAAAAATTAGCATTATTACTGGTGACAGGCTTGATGTTCACATCTTGTTCCGACTTGCTGGATACCGAACCATACGATAAGTTTACCAAGCAGAACTACTTCACCAGCGAAACTAACGTGAAACTGTTTGCCAACTACTTCTACAACACCTTCACAGGTTATGGCTCGGGTAGTGGCGACTACTATTTCAATACTCTGAACGATGACCAGGCTTCTACTGGTATCACCAACTGGACTTTCACCTCGGTGCCTGGTTCCTCGGGCGCATGGAACACTCCCTATGTGGAGATTCGCCGTGCCAACACTCTGATCTCTGCCGTTCCTGGAATTGAGTCGATGAGCGAAGCCGCCAAGAACAACTGGATTGGCATTGGACGCCTCTACCGCGCTTGGCAGCACTACAAGCTGGTGCGTGCCTATGGCGACTGCTACTATGTTGACAAGGAACTCGACGCTACCGACGAGGACATCCTCTACGGGCCACGCCAGCCACGCAACGACGTGATGGACAAGGTGCTTGAGGACCTGAACTTTGCTGTTGCCAACATTACTGCCGACGCCAACTCGCGCGTTGCCTACAACAAGTGGGTGGCTCTGGCTATGAAGGCCGAGATTTGCCTCTTCGAGGGTACCTACAGCAAGTATGTTACCAAGAACGCAAGCCGTGCCACTACCTATCTCACCGAGGCTAAGGCCGCTTGCCAGCAAATCATGGCATCGGGCAACTTTGAGCTCAATAGCGACTACAAGTCTAACTTCGACGACGACGACCTCTCGGGCAACAAGGAGATGATCCTCTACAAGCACTATGTGCAAGGCATCATGGGTCATGGTACTATCGACTACACCTGCGGTTCTACTCAGGTTAACGGTATGACCAAGGACGCTTTCGACAGCTACCTCTTCCGCGATGGCAAGCCTCTGGCTACCACTTCTATGGACAAGAGCGACAAGGGTAAAGTTGTTGTGATCGACGACCATTCGGGCTATGGCGCTGCTAAGTATATCAACATCGTTGATGTGCTGGCTAACCGCGACCCACGTTTGACTGCTGCCGTTGATAGCATCCTTCAGTTCCCTGGCTGCGGTTACGCACGCTTTGGTGGTGCTCAGTCTACTGCCTCTACTGGCTACGGTGTGATGCTCTTTGACAACAAGAAGTATTCAAACGACAACTCGCAGCGTCAGTCTACCAACGGTAACTACAGCGACGCGCCCATCTTCTGGTATGCCGAGATTCTGCTCGACTATGCCGAGGCTTGCGCCGAGCTGGGTAACTGCACTCAGAGCGACCTGGACAACTCTATCAACAAGCTGCGCGCACGCGTTGGCATGCCAAGTCTCTCGATTAATCCCGAGCCCGACCCAGCCAACAACATGGGCGTTAGCAACCTCATCTGGGAGGTTCGCCGTGAGCGCCGCGTTGAGATGATGTACTGCATGAACGACCGTTACTATTCACTCCAGCGCTGGAACCAGCTCGACAAGCTCGACACTCAGCGTTATCCCAACCTGAGCCGTGGTGCTTATGTTGGTGGATTTGATGCACAAGGTGTTGATATCGACGACATTAATGTTGACGCCGATGGTTACATCAACTGCAAGAACAACGGTGCAGAGCGCATCTACGACGACAAGTACATCCTGTTCCCAATTCCTAACGATCAGGCTAACCTCAACCCACAGATTGGCCAGAACCCAGGATGGTAATCATCTAGTTCAGATCTAAAAATTCAAGCGGTTGCATCAAAGCGATGCAGCCGCTTGTTCTTTTTCCGGGGGATCGAAGCTCGGGAATCGAAGCTCGGGGATCGAGGATGGAGGGGAGAGGATAGGATATCAAGGAAGGGAAATCGAGCAATCGAGCAATCGAGCGTTCGAGCAATCGAGCAATCGAGCGTTCGAGCATTCGAGCAATCGAGCGTTCGTCCTTTGTCCTTTGTCCTTTGTCCTTCGTCCTTCGTCCTTCGTCCTTCATCGTTCCCCCTCGTAGCAAATTAACCTTGCTTTTCCCATGTGCCTCTTTTTACCTTTGTCACACATTGTTTAATATAAAAAGGATTATCATGGAAAACAGCAATCAATTCTACAACCTTAATGAAAGTGAGATGCTGGCTTTGTGGAAGCAGCTCATGCATCTCGACACTCCGCGCCGCGACTGCGCCGTGGAGTGGGACGACGGTGTCGACATCGACGCTTTGCTCACCACCCACATCAAGCAGTGGTATGCACAGCTGCTCAACACCGCACCGTGCCACCTGCTGCCAGTGCAGGACGTGAAAAGCGACGTGCTGCTGCAGGCGTGCATCGACGGCACAGTAGAAGCCACCCCGCCACAGTACTGCGTGCGGCCAGTGGAATGGAGACTCAATGGGTGGGAGCGAAGCGTGACAACATTCCTTGAGCCCAGCTCCCGCGAGGCAATGGTGCAGCTCAACAAGTGGACGCGTGGCGGAGCCTGTAACCCCGCTGTCATCGACTACGGCTCGCGCTTGCTCCTGGTGAGCGCCGCCGTCACGCCGCCGCAGCTCATCACCGCCCGCTGCGTAGTGCGCCCCGCCTCAGGCACCTACCAGTTCCACGCCAGCCTCCTCAACACCATCCCCACAATAGAGTCTATCACAAAACGCTAATGAATCCTCATTTTGTTAGAAGTCCCTTGCAAAACTCCGAGAGACGACCTCGAAGAGGTCAAATGCTTCGAAGAAGCTATTCATTAGTAACACCATGCAAGAGGGTCGAAGACCCTCGCAGCTTGGTGATATACAGCGATTAGGAAATGTGCCTCGAAGAGGAACTTCAGTGAGTCAGGTGAGTCAAGTGAGTCAAGTGAGACGGGAGAGTCAAGTGAATCCGATTTCCAATCCCCGATCCCCAATCCTCGCGCCGCAGGCGCATAAATCAGAACCCCGTCCAGTTCTGTCGCCACAGGTCTCGGGCGAGTTCATCCCAGCGAACTATTGTTGCGCCAAAGAAGTCGGCGACATAGCCATTGAGCAATGTCTCGGCATCCTTGGCGTCGCTGGTATTATGCCATGCCTGAACAACAAAAGGCAGCTCGCGCTGGCCCTTTGCCATGAAATAGTCGCGCTGTGGCTCGAGCAGGCTGCGGAACTTGCCCCAGCGCACGGTGGCGAGGCGGTTGGCCTTGCGGTAGTGCCACAGTGCCGCATCCTCGCGGTCGCTGTGCTGGCCGCACACCTGCAGCAGCTTGGGCAGCCGTGTGGTGCCGGCAAAGATTGGGAAACGAGGACTCTCGCCAGGGTTGTCGAGTGCCACCCATGCCACGCCGCCCACCTCGTTGGGGAGCCACGAGCGCAGCTGGATCACGGTGCTGTAGGCACACCAGGGCACACTCACCGTGCGAATGTTCTTCATCGCCGAGTCGCCCATGGCGTAGTACATGTTTATCTCGTCGGGGCGCATCCATGGGTTGCTGAAGGGCGACACTATGCTGTCGGGCTCGTTCTCCACCAGGTTACCCTTCTTGTCTTTGCGCTTGGGGTTGGGGATGAGGTGACGGCCGCTCAGGTTCTTCTCGCTGCCCTCGTAGTAGCTGCCCAGCAGCTGCATCACCTGCTCAGGGCTCACCTTGGCGTCGGGTTTCACGCTCAGCGGCAGCCATGCCACGGTGTCGCTAAGGTTGAGCGATGGTGCCAGCGCGTTCATGATATAGTGCTCGCGCACGCTGTAGTTCTTCTTCTCATGGAAGTAGTTCTCGCCGCTGTAGGCCTTGAAGAAGTTGAACTCCTCCTTGCCGTCCCACAGCTGGAGCTGGCGCGCAACCTCTTTCACGTTGGCCGACGCCATGTAGTTCTTCTTGTCATTGAGGTTGAGCGTGCCAATGCGCGAGATGTTGGCCGACACCGCTATCTCGTCGTCGGGGATGCGCACGGCTGCCCACACGGCGCCCACCTTCTTGGGACCAGCGCCAAAGATCTCGAAAATCCACACCTCGTTGGGGTCGGCAACGGTGAGGCACTCGCCACTGTCGGCGTAGCCATATTTCTCGGCAAGGCGACCCATGGTGGCTATCGCGTCGCGGGCTGTGGAGCAGCGCTCCAGGGCTATGCGCTCGAGTTCCTCGATGTAGAACATGCCCGCCTTGTTGCGCAGCGTGTCGCGACCGCCAATGGTGGTCTCGCCCATCGCCACCTGCTTCTCGTTCATGCAGGGATAGGCGGTGTCGAGGTAGCGGTAGGTGTGGCGCACCTGGGGAATAGTGCCCTTGACATACATCTTGGTGCTGTCGCTTGCGCTCTGGGTGTGCATGCGGCCCTCGTAGATGGCGGTCACCGTGTCGCGCTCGTAGTCGCGTGCCGGTGTCATGGTCATCCAGGTGCGGTACCACGAGTCGCAGGTGTGCGACGTCATCACCGAGCCGTCGGTGCTGGCGTTCTTGCCCACCATGATACTGGTGCACGACAGCCGCGCACGCCCTTGTGGTGTCGATTCATCTACTTGAGCTGTTGCTGTTATCGCAGGAAGCATCGCCACTGCCAGTGACAACGCTGTGATAAGTTTAAATGTCTTCTTCATCTTGTCTAAAAGTTTATCTACCGCAAAGGTAGAAATAATTCACAAAACAAGCAAGATTTTAAGTGTTAAGGGTAAAGTGTTAAGTGTTAAGTGGCGCCTTCGGCGCGGGGATCGGGGATCGAGGGTCGGGGATGGGGGGCGAGCATTCGAGCAATCGAGCGTTCGAGCATTCGAGCATTCGAGCGCCCTCTCACCACTTCCCACTTCCCACTTCCCTCTTCCCTCTCCCCTCTCCCCCCATCCCCGATCCCCGACCCTCGATCTCCCATCTTCGTTTTAAAAATAACCTTTTTGGTTGAAAAAAATTGCGTTATTTATCTAATAATGATACCTTTGTAAGTTACAAAAAAATATAATCACAAAAATAATGAAATAATGCTTATGAAAAAAGCTATCCTAACCTTACTCGTTTCGGTGGGCGTGATTGTTGCCACGGCAACGATTTATCCCTACCTGAATGTGGGCCTTAACAATGGTACCGAGGTGTCTTATCCGGCGACGGACCTGACACTGAAATTTGAGAATGGCAAGATTGTTGCCACCAATGGCACTCAGCAAACTGGCAGCACCAGTCTCGCCAGCGCTCTGTATATGGTCTTTGGCCTGGGCAATGACGGCGAGGGCGGTGGCGTCTTTGGCGATGTCAACTGCGACGGCGTGGTAACCTCTAGCGACATCACTGCTATCTACAACTACCTGCTCTCGGGCGACGAGACGTTCCTCGCCACCAGCGACCTTAACGGCGACGGCAATGTTACATCGAGCGATGTGACACTGCTCTACAATGTTCTGTTGAATGGCGACTCGGGTAACACCTCAGGCGGCACTGCTACCGTGGGGGAGATTACCGAGGGCGACCAGACGATGTGGGTGGTTACCGGCAACGTGAAGTGGGCGTTCACCACCGCTCAGCTCGACACCATTAGCTACACTGGCGGCACAGCGTTCACTGCCCAGGGCAAGACGTTCAATATTGCCGACGTCGACGAGATCTATGTCGACAACACTCCTGTGGCCGACAACACTGTGGATGTGGCCTACAACGGCAACACCGCTCAGGTGATTGTGGCTGGTAATATTGCCAAGAACATGACCGCCAGCGTCAACGGCGCTCATGTGGTGGCTCTGCAAGACGCTAATGTGGCCGACGAGATTACCTACACTCTCGCGGGCTCTTCTACCAATGGATCGTTCTATCAGGACGGTAGCCTCAAGATTAGCGTGCGTCTCAACGGCGTCACTCTTAACAACCCCGACAGCGCTGCCATCAACATTCGCGACGGCAAGCGCATCGCAGTGGAACTGGTGGAGGGAACTACCAGCAACCTCACCGACGGCACTGGCGGCTCGCAGAAGGGCTGCTTCGCCGTGAAGGGTCACACCGAGTTCAAGGGCGCGGGTATCCTCAACATCACGGGCAATTCGAGCCATGCCTTCTGGGGCAAGGAGTATGTCGAGATTAAGAAGACCGTGGGCGAGATCAACATCCTGGGCTCTAAGGGCGATGGCTTCAACATCAACCAGTACTACCTGCAGAATGGCGGTAAGGTGACCGTTAAGAACGTTGCCGACGACGGCATCCAGGTGAGCCAGGAGACCGACGACAACGACGTGGTTGTGGAAGAAGAGGAGAACACCGGCGAGGTGACTCTCAAGGATGGCACTATCGATATGACCATTAGCAGCGCTGGTGGCAAGGGCATCAAGGCGGCTACTAATTTCATCATGCTCAAGGGCACTCTCAAGATGGTGCAGAGCGGTAACCTGGTGGCTGGCGATGGCGACATCGACTACGGCACCTGCGTGAAGGCTGGCGGCGACATCCTCATCCATGGCGGTAGCGTTGAACTCACCAATACCGCACAAGGCGGCAAGGGCCTGAATGCCGACGGCACTATCACCATCGACGAGGCTAATGCCACTACAACCATCAATATCAAGGCCAACGGACAAGGCGGCACTGCCGAGGCGGGTAGTTCTAGCGGTGGCGAGACCACTGGTTCCTACAGGCTCTATGTCGCTAAACCTTCTAGTGGCGGTTATCCTGGCGGCGGTGGCAGCAATGCGTGGACCAACTCCAGCATGTACCTCTACAACAGCAACGGAACCCTGGTGGCTAATATCACCAACAACACCGTTCAAAAGACTTCGGGTTATAATACACTCACGTTCTACTACTACGACTTTGGCCAGGCAGCAAGCGGCACCTATTATATTAAGGGTGACAACTACACTAGCTACAACGGCACCACCTATGCTATCCAGTCGTCAACCTTCAATGGTCCCACCAGTGGCAGCGACATCTATTATCAGATTAGCAGCAGCTATACAACATCAGGCAGCACTCGCACTTTCTCTGTCAGCAATGTTACCTCGCAATATGGAGGCACAAGCGACATCAGCGAGGACACTGGCACAAGCTATAACGCTGCTGGCATCAAGGCCGACGGAAATATCACCATCAATGCTGGTACTATCACTGTTGCCAACAGTGGTTCGATGAGTAAGAGCATCAAGAGTAAGGCCACCGTTACCATCAATGGCGGCGACATCACTCTCACTCCTAGTGGTGCTATGCAGGTCATCAACAGCGATGCCAGCTACAGCAGCGGCATCAAGGCAGTCGACTTCGTGATGAACGACGGTATCCTCAAGATTAACTCGAGCGGAGTGGCTGGTAAGGGTGTCTCTACTAACAGTATCACCACCAATGGCGGTTCTATCACCATCAACAATACTGGTGCGGCACAGTCGGCTGGCAATAGCGACTACTACACCGCTAAGGGCTTCAAGACCGACGGCAACATGAACTTGCTGGGCGGAACCATCTATATTAAGATGACTGGCGCTGGAGGCAAGGGCATCAAGGTAAACGGCAACTACGTGCAAGGCGTGAGCGGCGGCGAAGGTCCCACTCTCACAGTAATCACTACCGGTAGCGCTGCTGGTAGCAGCAGCGGTGGCGGATGGGGTCCCGGCGGTGGCGGCGGTGTCTCAGGCAGCGCCAAGGCCATCAAGGTTATGGGATCCATCATTATCAACGGTGGACAGAGCGAGGTAACAACAGCGACCAATGGCGCCGAGGGCATCGAGTCGAAGACCAGCATAACCATCAATGGTGGTAACCACTACTATAAGGCCTACGACGATGGTATGAACTGCGCTGGACCCATCAAGTTTGCAGGTGGCGTGACTGTTGTTTATAGCTTTGGCAACGATGCAGTCGACAGCAACTACGGACGCTCGGGGGCCATCGAGATTGGCGATGGATGCATCCTTGCCTACACCAGCAATGGCGCTCCCGAGGAAGGCCTCGACTGCGACAACAATAGCTACATCACCATCACTGGCAACGGCTACGCCATCAGCGCTGGAGCAAGCCAGGGCGGCGGTGGTGGCTGGGGAGGCTCCAGCGGCATAGGCAGCGCTGTGCAGGGCTACTACCTGAGCACCAGCTCGCTGAGCTACAGCACGGGTCGATATTACACCATTGCCAACTCCAGCGGCACCAACCTGATTACCTACAGCATGGAGGCAAGTCTATCGAGTTCGCTCTCGCTCTTCACTGCCAAGGGCATGACCAAGAACCAGAGCTACACCATCAAGTATAGCACCACGGCACCCACCGATGCCACTACAGCATGGCACGGTGTTTACCTGGGCAGCAGCCATCAGGGAACGACTTCGTTCACCAGCTTTACTGCTCAATAAGTTGGACGCCTAGAATAACCCAAATACTTTTTTAAACCATGTGCCTCGGAGCCCTGAAAGCCCCGAGGCACATTTAAAATAAATCAAATGATCATGGCAAGAAGATATCACATATTGGTAATATTGCTGCTGGTGGGTTTCTTGAGTGGTAACTCGCTGGGAGCGTGTGCAAGCGAGGTAAGAAAAGTGAGGCATCACAGGGTCGCCAAGAAAGGACGAAGCGGCAAGGCTACAGTCACTTCGCAAGTGGTGAAGAGCGACAAACCTCTTGACGTGACCACTGGCGACGGGCTATGCGCAAGCAAGGTCAACGACCTGGCTTTTACTATCCTGAAAAAGCAGTCGGAGACTGAGCCTTACAAGAGCTTCACGTTCTCGCCGCTGAGTGTGAGCTATGCCCTTGCCATGACGAGCAACGGCGCCAGCGGAGCAACGCTCAAGGAGATTGAGGCGCTGATAGGGCAAACAGCGGCTGCCAACTCTTTCTATAGCCACTACATGGCACGTTTCGCCCCATCGGTGGCGATGAGCAACTATCTGGCACTGGGCAAGCGATTTCCCGTCAATCCAGCCTTTGTCAAGGCCATTGAAGGAGGATATAATGCCCAGGTGGCCAATCTAGACTTTGGCACCGCCGAGGCGACGCGGCAGCTCAATGACTGGATTAAGCAGCAGTCGGGAGGCGAATTTCAGGATATTGTCAAGCAAACTCATGTCAACGAGGTTGCCTACCTTATCAATTACATGAAGTTCAAGGCACTGTGGCAAGCCCCCTTCGACAAGAACAACACTTGGGATAGAGACTTCACTTGCGACGACGGCACCACCACTCAAGTGCCCACGATGTTCCAGTACTTTCGCGAGGAGTACTACGAGGACAGCAAGTGCCAGGCGGTGGCGAAGAAATATGACAACAGCGAGCTGCGCATGCTCATTGTCTTGCCAAAAGACATGAAAATCAACAAATTTGTGGCATCGATGAGCGCTAAGGATTTCGACAACATCATTGCGGGGCTGAAAACCACTCGGGCCGATGTGGACTTGAGCTTGCCACGCTTTGAGACCGACTGCAGCCTCGACATGCGCGAGATGCTTAGGGACTTGATGCCCACGGCATTTGACGAGAGAGCCAATTTCTCCAAACTCAGCAACGAGAAAGCCTACATCAACCGCTTCACGCAAGACACCAGGATCACCGTCAACGAGCATGGCACCGAGGCGAGCGGAGTCACAGTCCAGAGCTTCTTGGTCAAGGCAATGCATCCACAGTTCACCGCCAACCACCCCTTCCTCTATTTCATCTACGACACCACCACCCACGCCATCCTCCAAGCAGGACAATTCTGCGGCAATAAGCCCTAACAGTGATGGGTATTTCGGCGAATAACCAAATTATTCTCCGAAAAACTTCGGAGAATAATGACGCAATAGCCGGAGGGTGCCCCCATGTGTGTGGCCTTTTTGCGAAATAAAAATGGCAGAATTTGCTTGATTTCTAGAATTATTTGTATTTTTGAGGAAAATTTCCAAGTGAGCATAAAGAATTGATAAATTTTACACCCATAGCAAGACCGCGGTTGCTCTCCCGACTGAAGGACCATGCCCGCTACATCGACCATGCCGATGCTGTGCAGCAGGAGCAGCTTGTGCGCCTGGTGGAGAAGGCTGCGCTCACGTGGTTTGGCCGCAAGTATGACTTCTCTACTTGTCGCACCTATAAGGAGTTTGCCACCCGCGTGCCGCTTTATCGCTACGAAGACTTGCAGCCTCAAATCATGCGCATGGTGCGTGGCGAGAAAGACGTGTTGTGGCCCGGCCGCTGCTTCAACTTCGCGCAGTCCTCGGGCACCAGCGACGGCAACCACAAGTACATTCCCATCACCCCCGAGTCGCTGCGCTGGAACCACTACCGTGGCGCCAGTGATGTGGTGTCGCACTACCTTAACCTCAACCCCGCGAGCCGCCTCTTTGCCGGCAAGGCAATGATACTGGGAGGGTCGTTTGCCAACGAGCTCAACCTGCCCAGTGGTACCCGTGTGGGTGACCTCTCGGCAACGCTCATCAACAACATCAACCCAGTTGCCAACTGGTTTCGCGTGCCCAGCAAGCAGGTTGCGCTGCTCGAGGACTGGGCGGTGAAGCTGCCGGCGCTGGTCGAGGCGAGCAAGGGCGAGGACATCACCAACCTGAGCGGAGTGCCCTCGTGGTTCCTCACCGTGCTAAAAGAAGTGCTCAAGGCCACTGGCAAGGACTGCATCCATGAGGTGTGGCCTCACTTGGAGGTGTTCTTCCACGGTGGCATAGCATTTGAGCCCTACCGCGAGCAGTATGAACGCCTGTGCGACATGAGCAAGATGCACTTCCTCAACACCTACAACGCCAGCGAGGGCTTCTTTGCCACGCAGAGCGACTGGAGCACCACGGCGATGCTGCTGCTGCTCGACGTGGGCGTGTTCTACGAGTTTATCCCGCTGAGCGACGTGGACAGCGACCACCCCGACGTGCTGCCCATTTGGGAGATAGAGGAGGGCAGGACCTACGAACTCGTCATCACCGCGTGCAACGGACTGTGGCGCTACCGCATTGGCGACACGGTGCACATTGAGCAACTAAACCCCGTGAAAATCAACATTGCCGGAAGGACCAAGAGCTTCATCAATGCCTTTGGCGAGGAGCTGATGGTACATAATGCCGACAAGGCGATTACCCGCGCCTCACAAGAGACTGGAGCGCAGGTGCTCAACTACACTGCCGCACCCGTCTATGCCGGCGACCGCAGCAAGGGTCGCCACCAGTGGCTTGTGGAGTTTGAGCGAGAGCCAGCGAGCATCGACGAGTTTGCCGCCCTGCTCGACAAGTACCTGCAAGAGGACAACGGCGACTACCAGGCAAAGCGCTACCAGAGCATCTTCCTCGACCCGCCGCAAGTGATTGTGGCTCGCCGCGGACTCTTCGACCAGTGGCTTGCCTCAACCGGCAAACTAGGCGGCCAGCGCAAAGTGCCCCGCCTGAACAACAACCGCACCACAATCGACCAGATGCTCGAACTAATGCACAATGCGTAATTGGTGTTGCGCCTTTTTTGGAGGAAGAGAATAGCATTCCTTTTTGTGCGTTTTAGGAAAATTTGAAAAGGATAAGTATAACATGCCCCCGAAAATTGGACAACTTTCGGGGGCAGTTTTTCTGGCTCGGAAATCAATGCCCGAGTCTCATGCGCATGGTTTGATTACTGGAATGCGTTCTCGCTCAGGCCCTTGCCGCCAATGGCGAGGTCCTTCATGTAGGCAGGAACGGGCTTGCCCAGGTACTTGTCTACATAGAGTTTGGCGAGGTACTGTCCCAGCATGAATCCGTGACCGCGCAAGCCGGTGAGCAATCCCACCTCGGGGTCGATGATGTAGCGTGGCTCGATGTAGTAGCCCGCCCACACTGCGTGGAATCCTACCGATGCCAGGTTGGGGATCCACTGTGCAAACATCTCGCTCACAATCTTGAGGAATGCCTCGCTGTTGTACTTGAGGTTCTGTCGAGCCTCATAGGGGTCGCAGTCGGGCGAAGCGCAGCCAATGATTTGTCCTGTGTGCAGGAACTGCTGGCCGTAGACGGCGTTGAATCCCTTGTAGTGCCGGCGGTCGATGATCATGTCGAGCGAGTCGCCGTTCACGCCCATGTTGGGCAATCGGCGGGTGATGAATGCCTGGTGCTTAACAGGGAAGAGCTGGGTGTCGATGCCCAGCATGTCGGTGAACTTCTCTGAGCCCCATCCCATGGCATTGACGAAGTGGTCGCAGGTGTACTCCACATAGTGTTTGTCGTGACGACGCACGAGCACGCGGAACTTGTCGCCGGCTCGCTCCACATGAAGCACCTCGCAGTCCTCGAGCACCTCACCGCCATGCTGCTTGCCCACGGTGCGCACATACTCGATGGTGCGTCCCGGAGTGGCTTGCCAGCAGTTCTCGGAAATCAAGGCGTGGCTGTAGATGTTGTCGTTGGGGTTCCAGTAAGGCGAGATTTCCTTGGTGAAGTCCTTGCGGTCGATCATGCGTGCCTCGCTCCATGCGCGTGATGCGTCGAGAGAGCGATAGGTCTCGTCGTCGTGCACGAGGTTGACATAGCGTGTCATCTTCAGGTCGATGTTGCAATGCTGCTGGTCGTCGCGGAAGATCTCCAGGTTGTGCATCGCGATGTCGCTGATGTCGGGGTTGGAGAAAGCGGGACGGCCACCGCCAATGCATCGCCATGTAGAGCCACGGTCGTAGTTGACGAGGATGACGCGCTTGCCAGCCTCGGCAAAATAGCGGAATGCTGCGCTACCTGCCATGCCACCACCGGCAACGAGGATCTCGGTCTCGGCTTTCTCAATCACCGAGCCATGCTCGAAGATGAAGGTCTCGCGAGTTTCTCCGCTGTACACGTCGCCCAGCGTCACTTGGTTGGCGAGTGGTGCGCGTGGAGTGCTGTCGCCAGTCACCTCAATGCCATGGGCGCGCAGGATTTGCTTAGCTCGTGACACGCATCGCTTGCCACGGCAGGGACCCATACCCATGCGTGTGGTGTGCTTGAGCTCGTCGACCGAGATATACTTGCGGTCGCCCACCACGGAGAGCAGTGTCTTCACGTCAACGTCCTCACAGTGACACACAAATGCCTTGCCCTCCTGGGGATTGGTGAGAGGACGCAGGTTCAGAGGCTCAGGGTAGCGCTCCTTGAGGATGAAGCCGTTCACCTGGTTGAGGTCTTCGGCCTGAGCCACCTTGACGCGGGCCACGTTGGTCTTGTTGTCTTTCTTGAGCACTTTCTCGATGGTTCCCTCGCCCACCTTGGCGCCATTGTCGTCAACGAGGAACACCTCTTTGCCCTCTTCCACCTCATATTCTACAGGCAGGAACACCACATTCTTGCGCTTGTCGTAACCAAATATGGCAAGACCTGGGCAGTGGTTAACACACTGCATGCAGCCAATGCACTTGTTGTAGTCGACAGTGGGCACCGAAGATGTGGTGGGCTTGGTGATAGCACCCTGCGGACAAGAGAATGTGCAGGGGTTGCAAGCGAAGCCATAGAGGCAGTTGATTTTCACATAGGGCTTGAGTGCCATGCGCTCCTCGCTGGGGATGCGGGGCTCGTCGAGCAGGCGCACGGGACGCTGCTGCGAGTCGATATACTGTCGCGAAACCTCCAGATAGTCCTCATAGGGGAATCGCAATCCCAGTTCCTGAGCCACCTCATAGGCCACCTGCTTGCCACGCAGCACGGCACTGGTGCCCTCGCCAATGCGCACGGCATCGCCCGCGCCATACACGTTGCGTCCAAACACCGAGCGGCCCTTCACGAGCAACTGGTTGTCGGGGATAAGACCAGTGCAGATGTTGATGATGTCGATGTCGTCGATCACCTGCTCGGTGCCAGGAATGGGCTGGAAGTTGCGGCACTCGGCAATCACGGCGCCAGTGACGCCGGTGTAGTCCTCGTTAGGGATAGCGCGCAGCAGCACGTGCGATGTCATGATGGGGATGCCCAAGCGGCGCACGCGGTTGGCCTGTACGGGGAAGCCTCCCTCATGGTCCATACCCTCGATTATCGCCTTGATGGTTGCGCCAGCCTGCATTGCCTGATAGCTGGTGAGGTAGCCAATGTTACCGGCACCCACCGTGAGCACGCGCTTGCCCAGCAGGGTGTGCTCCTGGTTCATCATCTTCTGGAACACCGCTGCGGTGTAAACGCCAGGCACGTCGTCGTTCTCAAATACAGGCATGAAAGGCACGGCACCAGTGGCAACCACCAGATGGTCGGCATCGATGTAGCTCACCTCCTGGGTCACGATATTCTTCAGGGCAATGCGTCGGCCCTCAAGCAGGTCCCACACGGTGTTGTTGAGCAGGATGCCGTCGTGGTTGTCGCCAGCAAGAGTCTTGGCGATGTCGAAGCCGCGCATTCCACCAAACTTCTGCTCCTTCTCAAAGAAGAAGAACTGGTGGGTCTGCATGTTGAATTGGCCACCCTCGGTAGCGTTGTTGTCGACTACGATATTGGGGATTCCCAGCGCAGTGAGCTGCTCACGGCAGGCAAGGCCGGCAGGACCACCGCCAATGATGGCTACCGTGGTCTTGTAGACCTTTGTCTCACTGGCGGCACGCGTCTTGCCCTGGGGCATGTAGTCCTTGGGGATCTCGCGCACCTCTTTCACACCGTCGACGCTGGTGATGCAGATGCGTCGCACCTGACCGTCGACAAGCATTTCGCAGGCACCGCACTTGCCTATACCGCACTCAAGGCTGCGGTTGCGGCCAGTTGTGCTGTGGCTGTGAACGATAAGACCTGCTTGATGAAGGGCGGCGGCAATGGTTTTACCTTTCTGACCACGGACGGTGCGTCCTTCAAACTGGAATTCCACATACTCTTCTTTTGGAAGATCAATAATAGGATGGTTTTCAATCTTATACATGATGGACTTGTTTTATGGTTATTGTTTTGGTTTCAGTAGTTTAAAACACCATCGGACACGCGACAATCATTGCAAGGTTAGAATTATGCTAAGTTTCAATTTTGAAATAATCACTCCGATGGCAATATTAAAAAGTCAGTAAACAGAGTGCATGTTGTTTAATAACAGTAGTTTAGCATGGACTAAGCAAGCGATTTCCTATCAAAACATGCACAACGTGTATGCAAATTAAATAAAAATTCTTGACCCAAGCAAGCGATTACCCGAAAAACTAATTCTTGAAGAAAAAAATGTTTTTGGGCAGATTAGATTACGGTTGAGCCAAAACTGCGGGCTGAAACCCTACAAATTATAATGGGAGAACCATATAAACTAAAAACACAAAACCTGAATTTATGGTTAACTATTGTATAGTTATAAAATTTTTATTTACTTTGCGACAAATTAAAAAACAACTATTAACCACCTAACCATTTAATCATGAAACGTTTTTACTCAACTCTTGCAATGGCATGTGTTGTAGCCATTGCATCGTTAGCACAACTTATTCCCCAGGGCACTGTGGTGCCTTTCCCCGGAATAAAGAGAAATGCACCTGTTTTCACTAAAGACGATGTGCTGGTAACCCCACCCGAGACGGCTATCATCGAAGATGACTGGGCAATTGATGGCGTCTACTATTATGGCGAGAGCGGCATCCCCTTTGTGAACGATAACCCCATCTCGGTAGCCTTTGATGGCGATGACATTTACTTCAAGGGCGTGGTATTAACTTGCCCAAATGCATGGATTAAAGGTACAAAGACTGGCAATCTTGTTACTTTTGCCCAAGGTCAGTATTGTGGCCCCTATGGCGACTATGGAATCTATGCCAACGGTTCGAGCGATGCCACAACCTACAACAACCTCTTGTTTGTGTACAATCCTAGCACTAATCAGTATGGACTTAACAATATCTATGTTGAATCCATTTCTCCCGATGAGATGATATTCTTGCTGTTCTCTTACAACCTGGTAGTGTATAAGAATCATCAAGTTGCTGTTCCCACCGATGTCACTGTAGTGCCCGATGTCGACAGGGCTCAAGTGTCGTGGACCAGCGAGCTGGGCAACCACAACCTGCGTTACCGTGAATATGTGGATGTGACGGACAACAATCGCTTCTGGGACTTTGAGACCGAGGATCAGGCAGCCGAGTTCACCCTTGTGGATGCCGATGGCGACGGCAAGGGCTGGACATGGATCAACGACAAGGTTAAGACCCACAGTGGTGCTGGCATCATGTACTCGGCAAGTTACGACAGCAGTACTGGCGCCCTCACCCCCGACAACTGGATTATCACTCCCAAGGTGAAGCTTGGTGGCCAGTTCTCGTTCTGGGCTTGCTCGCAAGAGGACAATGCCTCCTATATCAGCGAGCAATTCCAGGTATATGTCTATCAAGGCGATGAGTGGACCTCGGTCAACGACTTTGTTGCCATCTCAGATATCTATACCTCAATGCCCGAGTATCAGCAGTATGTTGCCGACTTGAGCGAGCTTGACGGCTATGGCTACCTCGCCATTCGTCACTACAACTGCACCGACCAGTTCTGGCTCGACATCGACGATATCGAAGTCACTGTCCCCGATGCCTCGGGCGCTGTTCAAAACGAGTGGATACAGAACAACAACGTGACCAATCCTTACACCCTCTTCAATTTGACTCCAAACACTCAGTATGAAGTTCAGGTGTGTGGCGTTGATCAAGATGGCTACACAAGTCCATGGACAGCCAGCACATTGTTTACCACCCTGCCCGAAGGTGGCGGCGAGCCCACAATCGATGAGCTCTACCTGGTGGGTAGCTTCAATGGCTGGAACTGGCAGAATACCGAGGGTCGCGTGCCTATGACGCTGGAGAACGATGCGTTTACCGTAACCATCGAGCTCGATGCCAACACCGAGTTCAAACTCATCACCCCCGACGAGACTTCGTCGAATGGATGGAAGTGGTTTGGTGGCATTGACGTGAACGGCGTGGGCTACTTCGAGATAAACGAGGCACTGCTCGACCAGCCCATTCAGCTCGTTGACGGGTCAAACTTCAAGCTTGTGGATGAAGGCAAATACACCATCACTGTTGTTCAGCAGCCCGCTTCCACAGGAGGCAAGGGACTTGTTGAGCCTCTCGTGATGACAGTCACCAAGGAGGTTACCGGCATCAACACAGTGGGTGTTGACAACAAGGCCGACAATGCTTACTACAACCTCCTGGGCGTTAAGTTCAACACTATGCCCACCGTTCCCGGCATCTACATCCACAATGGCCGCAAAGTTGTGATTAAGTGAGTGGAGAACTGAGCTTGCTCAAGTTATCCCGAGCGAGAACAACTTCGAGCGAAGCTCAACATTGTGATTAAGTGAGAGATAATTAGTGCAAGGTGAATGAAGTCCAAACTTGTTTGAGACTTCTGAACCGCAGCCTAATTTATCAAACAACTGAGCGTAAACAACTTAGATTAAAAAACCAGGAACCGCTATGCAACAAGTGCGGTTCCTGGTTTTTTGAGGCTTGAATTCATTGATGTCATTAAGCAAATCTTCTACTTGCTGCTTTGTCCATCTATATCCCCTCTGGTAACTTGGTATAAAGAACTTCATGCCAAGAAGTTCGCTTACTGATTTTAGTTCTATCTTATTTTCTGCCATGCTAATA
>ONIY01000023.1 GCA_900318065.1 uncultured Prevotellaceae bacterium | reverse complement strand
TCGACCCACTCCTCGATGATGCAGCGACCTTCCATAGTAGGAACCTCTTGCTGTGCTATCATGCGCACAATGCTCGGATGCCATAGCGTCATGCAACGTTCAAACTCCTTGTCGAGCATTTCCTGCGCCTTTGCACGCGGCTCAAACTGTGGGTTCACGCCCTTGACAATCCACCACTGCCCAAAACGCTTCACACGCTTGAGGCACAGCCACGACCGCTGGCACGTGATATTCGAGAAATCAGTGAAATGAGCATCTATTGTTCCCTCCTCAGTCTCAAAGAAGCTCGAAGAGTTATAAATGTTAGTTTCCTGCATAGAAGTCTGTATTAAAGCAGTTTATCATTTTGCCACTTGCGATTTTCATTGAAAATAAAAAGTGACACTTGTGATTTTTAATCAAAATTCAGTGCAAAAATAGGTATACATATTGAAATAATAACAAGGATAGAGTGAATTTATTTTCCTATATCAAACAAATTGCCCAACATATACATATTCTTGGGAACTGTTTAGATATGTACAAAGATGCCGTTACTGCAACTGCAACGGCATCCTTAGTTTCGCGTCTTGATAAAAAGCAAATTACCTACTAAAAATTTGAATTTTCCCACTCCCTAAACAATCGATCGATGCGTTGTTGTTCAGGAGTTAGTTTTCCTGCTTTTTTATATTTTGCAATACGGCTGCAATCATTAAAAATTTCTTCAATGTGTTAATTTTAGATTTCCATTGCCTACTCCCTTTCAAGCGTTTCGGCGGTCTCTTTTTTTACCAGTGTGAAGAACTGTTGACTACAATAAGCTTATAATATAATCGATTAAATCAGTCTTTTTATTCACAAACCAGTTATTGCAAAGATAAAAATCACCATTCTTGGCCATTATAGGTGTCTTATAATATTTATTAGACAAGCCTTGAGGAACAGTATTTACAAGAGGGGTAAGTACAGAGGAACTTATTAAAGGTTGTAATCCAGTAATAATCTTGTTGTTAATAATCTTATTTGCTAAGACAGCTCTTAAAGCTTTGTTGGCAATTTCACCAACTGCTCCAAACTCATCAAACGAATCAGGATTTTTCAGATTGTTTTTCACGGAAAGGACACCTGAAATATCTAGTAACATTTGGGCTCTTAAAAACATTTCAGATGAGTCGTTCACGCCCTGACTCATGATATAAACAGGATCGATGATTCTCAACTTGAAGTCATCGCCAGCGATAAACCTGAAGTTGTAATTTAAGCCGTAACTAGATGCAAGTCCATTTAAGATTTTTATGGCAGACTGAATTTGAAGATTCAGTGTATTTGAGATAACTGGCGTTACGAATAATATTTCAGCTTCTATGTTACCCCAAATAGCATAAACTGCAACGGCATTCTTAATAAGCTTAGATATCACTTTTCCAGTAGAGTTGTTCTTGCCGTTCTTATTGTAATGTAGTCCATCACTGTGGAAAGCCACTTCAGCTGCATAAATTTTCCCATTGTGACTAAGACTTGTCTTGTTTAAGCCTATCACATCAATCTCTGTTTGATATAAAGATTGCTTGAAAGATATTTTGCATTCATCTTCAACAAGATTCTCGGTACTAACATCTTTGAGAAAACGAGAATAGAGGTCTTGAGCTTCCATAAAGTATCTCATGTCCCATGTGGGAGAGGCTGTCCAATTAGTTTGAACGATTTGGCATCCTTTCACATGGCGTAGCCAGGAATAAATAAGAGATTCACCCATTTCATGTGTCATAATAGTATTGCTTTTGAAATTATGCCTACTCCCTTTCAAGCGTTTCGGCGGTCTCTTTTATTATTCACAAAGTTATTGGTTAATAATTATATAGGGTGTATAAAAATGTGTGGCAGCTAAGTCTGTAAATATTGACTACTTATTATTGACTGTTACTTTTTTTGTTATATTTATCGAAAAATTCCAATGCATCTCTTGATTCTATAGCAATACTTTCATCATGAATAAGTAGAAAAAAATCCCCAACCTCCTTGGTCTCATCATTTTTTAGTCCTTTACCTCTTACACGAAATAAATGTCCGTTAATAGTTCCAGGAGGGATGGTGACTCTTATTTTTCCATCAAGAGTCGGAACAATGATTTTACCACCTTCATGCAATATCTTGGGAGCAACATCAACCAAATACGCTAAGTCTAACCCTTCTTCATCAAGACGTACTAAATATTCTGGTATTGCAGGCTCTTTTTTGGATTTTTTTATAACTTCCAAAAGACCCAAGAATTCCTCGTTCTCCTTATATATTTTATATGCCTCGTCTAGAATCTCCTTCTCTTTGCGTTCATATTCTGCAAGTTTCTCATTAATCTCTTCTTGCGTGAATTCTACAATGTTTTGGAACTGATTCCAACTATATGCCACTTGATAATAACGCTTGGCCCCTTGAGGTACATGAAGTGTACCATATTTAAGTGTGTTTACATTATAATCATCCAGACTACATTGAAAAAGATTGTAGCATTCTGGTGGATCTTTCTCTAAAGAATATACATCAAGCAACAAAGGAAAAGTATCGATACCACTTCTATGATACATATTCATCCCTATAAATTCATCTTTACATGATAATACGATTTCTTTTAATCCGTTTCGATAAGAATTGCTAGTAATGCTAGCTTTGTTCTTTAAAAATTTTAAATAATTGAGTTTGTTTTTACCGTTTTTGCAAATCCAGACTTCACTGGCTTCACCTATAAAGTATTCCAAGTTTTGACAATTCCAAAACCAAACTGTTTCGACCATATTTGAACCAATAATTAGATATCGAGATCTACAATTGTCTACTTGAATATCCGTGATAGGCATATTATTTATACGAGAAGGAACAACCAGATAATCGTCAGTAATAGGCAAGTTTCTACTAAAAGGGAAATTATGAATTACGCTCTTTCCAAAATCAACATCATATTTATATTGATCATTAATTGATCTACCACAAAAAGCTGAATATTTATACTTGCCTTTTTCACGAATAAACACGATGTTATGCCATAGAACAGCATAGTAAGTCGTGGTTTTTTCAGAGTCAATATTCCACGACTCGAATTTGTCAGTTTTTTCATTGTATTTATAACGTAATTCAGTAACTGTGAAGGGAATCTCTTCGGCGGTTAATGATATTTCTTGCAAGGGATGTACATTATTGTTCATAATAGGGTTATTTGTGATGATTTGCTTTTTACTAATAAGTCCCCTCTAAAATTTCATTTTCTAAAGGGGGCTTATTACTTGCCCAAAATTTTACGTACATTCAATGGATCACAGAAATGTACAAAATTGATTTGATAGTCAGATGTGTATGGTTGTGTCGCTTCTATGACCTGGGCACCCAACTTCGTCCACTACAACTAGAAATGTATGTCCTTCCATTTTTACCTATAGCCATTATCTCATTGCCGTAGTTCATAATGTCTTCGAAACCTTCGGTTAACAAAGAATAAACAGACCAAGCTCCTCCAGCAAAAATCTGAAGATGAGTGTTGTCTTGGGGGTCAATCCTAAGAGGCTTCCCGTTGAATTCAATTAATTTGCTCATAAAATATTTTTATTAAGATATTGCCTACTCCCTTTCAAGCGTTTCGGCTGTCTCTTTTGTATATTGTTGCATAGATAGCTATAATTGAGTATAAATCCAAGGGGTTGATGATAAATGTCATTCAAGGATAAGGGTTAGTGGGTCGATGTAGCGTGTGGTGATGCGGCGCACTAGGTCGCCCACAGCTTCGTCGGGGTTGTGACTGGCAATGAACTGCTCCATCTCATCCTTGCTGGCGCACTCTTTAACAAAACATCCAGAACCGGCAATCGCTGTCAATCCTGGCTTGAGACGGGGGATGTCTTTGTCATAAAAATAAGTACAAGCAGGGAAAATAACAGCTTGCAAAGGACCGAAATACTTGCCTTCACTGTCGTTGCTTAGACGTTCATCAACATCTTTGTTTAATAGCGTGCGGGTAAAATAAACGCCATCAAAAGCACCTGCAATCAGAGCGATAAGTGACGAACTTGACGACTCATCGGTCACGAAAGTGATAACCGTGAAGTTTTTCTTGCTGTAGATACTCCAATTTTCCTCGTCGTAGCAATTTTCATCAGGACGGAACCAATTGCAGCTGGCATGGATGAAATCATCGAATATCTCATTAAGATTCTTTGCTCTGGGGTCTTCTATGACAATCTCAACATGATACATATCACCTAAGTCAAGGAAATCTTCATCATCAACAAACCTAATTGGCTCACGACCGAGCAGGCAAACTCCCACACTATCATTTTGTGAGTGCTCAAACCTGACGCAAATTACTTGACGCACAAGTAGTTCATTGTCATTATTATTGTCGTAACCAGATTTCAAGATAGGATAGTCATCATACTCGCTGGGCATTGCTAGCAGTTGGTCAATCACTTTGGGCACAGGCTCAAACTGATCACTATTGTCACCATCATCACTGGTGTCGATTTCGACTGAGCCATTGTGAACATCCAAGCGGCATCGGTCAATCATCTGCTCATAGCTATTACAAAATCCAGCAACGCGGTCAATGCGCTTACCTTTTATTAACTCTTTTAATACTTTTAGTGTCATACGTCTCTCTATGTGACTGTTTTCAGATATTAAGATAGTCAAAGAAGAACCACTCTAGCAACTTTACCAACAAGTAGCCAATGCCCGCTATGAGAAGCACAGCAATCCCACCAACTACAAAGGTGACAACAAAGCCTACTATGAACCAAAAAATTGCCGAGAACATAGCTTTTAGGGGTCTTACACCATATTTTTCAGAGCATCGGCAATGCTTCCACCATCAATAAACATCCATTGTGGCAACTGGGCAAAGTTTTCATCGTCAATCCAAACATTGTCCGGTGAGTTCTCTATGAATGTAATAACAAAATCTGAAGGATTAACCGATTTCATCCATTTCAGCCATTCAGCTTTTGCCTCACTTCTTTGGGGAAAAGTATTCAGTTGGGGCTCCCAGCCATCAATTAATAACTCTTTCATATTCTGATAGCTAACGACCTCAGGATCATTTGCATCATATTTTTCACCAATCATTGCATGAATCGAATAGCGGTGAGATTTCAGCATTTCGTCATAACCAATGTAAAAGGATTTACCTTCTACAGCAAATTTTTGATTAGGTTTAAACTTTATTGGATAATAACCCATACTAAAAGCTGTTTCTAAGCCATCAGCAATAATGTTAATCAATTTGTTGAAAATAAAAAATTTAGCGTCCATGTTCAATCACTCTTATTATCTAAAGAATTATTCCAAAGCCAACTCCCTTTCAAGCGTTTCGGCGGTCTCTGCTGTTTCTCAGGTTACAGTTGGCCAACTTATATGTTGATTATTTCTTCTTTTTTCAACTCTTGTAAACATTCTTGAGCAATTTTACCACCTCATCTTCAGGCTCATGCACAAGCAATTCAAGAATCTTTTCGGGATTCTCGGTTCTGCTCACAAAACGAATCCTTGTCGCTTCCACTTCGGAGTAAAGAGGAGAATATACACCAGGCAGATAGGTATTCTCACCACCGATTACCACTGTGTCAACAAGAATAGGAACCCCTAGTCCCGTATCAAAGCTTAATTCCTTGGTGGCATTAACACAAAAGTGAGCTGGACGAGAGTCACAGCCCATCGCCAACTTCTCATCAAGCCGCAACACCTTGGTCAAAGTGATGACACCATCTTCACATTTCCCACCCATTGGCTCTGGTGCTTTTAAAACAAGCTCTCTCTTACTAATATTTCCATTATACCATTTTTTTAGACCCTCTCGTCCCTCTGGATTGATTTCTGAAAACAAACCGCTTATTTTTATTGTCAAATTATCTCCAAAATGAGAGAAAGCTCCCTCAACCACATCTTTGAGTTGACCCTGAAAATCAATCTCAGAAACCGAAGGCAAGGCATCAACATCAAGTTCCTCCATGCATGGAGGCAAGACAATCTTTGCAGGAATCCGTCTTGACTCAACGTCCTTAAAAGCACCAGGCTTGATATATTTTAATGTTGATGGCGCAACATATCTTGGACGAATTGGGTCATTGCCAACATACTTTGTTTTGTATCCTCCATAACGATAAAGTATGGTTTTATTACTGTCATAGAGGGGGACACTTGGATCATTGTATGGATCTTTAGGTGTAGAAAATGCCTTATATTTTCTTTGTAGTCTGTTTTTATTATGCATCTTCTTTAAATCGTTTAACAACATCTTCTTGTTTAATAAATTCTATCATCTTTTTTCATTTTTTGGCATCCATAGCCTACTTCTCTTTCAAGCGTTTCGGCGGTCTCTGTTTTTATATCGCAAAATAATGCTTTTTCTTGGGAAAAACCTTATCCTTTCGAGTTCTTATTTGTTTTTTTAGAGGAAAAGGAGACAACAATCACATGAGAAAATGGTATTTTCCTACTGAAAATGTGATTTTTCTCAGTAAAAAATTACCCATTGCTGCTGATGTCAACTCGTGTCAACACATACTCATCATTAATCACAAAAATAATGTATAAGCAAAATTTGCATCTCTCTGTTTGGCAGCTGTTTATCTTAAATTTCAGGTCCCGCAAGTGGGCTAAACTGCGATTTTTTTTGCCACTTTAGCCCAGTTGCGGCCTTATTTCTCACAAGAGAAAATGCTATTTCAACCTCGTTAAACGCTATGCATTGCAAAAGAATTCTTGAAATGTAGCCCGCTACTATTCTTCAAATTTAAATTCAAATCTGCTCATCGTAAATTCAAAATACAACTCAATTAATTTATAGAACCCACCTTAAATGTGTTGCATAGTGAAATAAAAGTTGTAACTTTGCAGAGGAGAAGGTAAAGATTTGATTTCTGATAAATGTTTTTTGAAAATGGTAAAAGAAACTATCATAATAGCCAATGTTCAAGATGCGCTTGATGCTCTTAAGAAAGAGGTTGAGGAGAAGGTTGGTCGCACGGTGGAGTTGCCCAGCGATTTCGACATGCTTGCAGCTGCCATCACTACTGCCACCAGCGAATATATCTCCACCAACACTCTCAAGCGCCTGTGGGGATATGCTAAAGGCTACCGCACCAGCCGCCGCTTCACTCTCAACGTGCTCGCACGCTATGCCGGGTATCGCGACTGGGACGACTTCTACCACAACCTGAGCAATACCGCCGCGTCGCAAATCTTCGACTCACACTACATCGACAGCGACACCCTGCAGCCTGGGGCACGCCTCACGCTGCGGTGGCGTCCGGGGCGAGTGGTGACGCTTGAGTATCATGGTGACAACGAATATGTGGTGGTGGAATCACAAAACTCCAAACTCGCCGTGGGCGACACCTTCAAGTGTCAAGGTTTCATTCCAGGGCAGCCCCTTATCATCAACGGCCTGATGCACCAGGGCATCGACCACCCCATCAACTACATATGCGGCAAGCAAGGTGGAATTGAGATCAATAAATTATGAACAATTCATAATGCTGGGCACTCCACCAGTGACGCCATTTTTAATACTACTTTCCATAATCATCACCTATTACCTTTTTACATATATTCTCACGACTTATGAAAGTAAAAATCTACATATTGACGATGCTCGCTGTGGCATTGCTACTGAGCGGTTGCAGCAACAGCGGCTTCAAAGTGACGCTGGAGCTCAAGGGGCTGGGCGAGCAAAATGTGAGGGCTGTCTTCTGCGGCGACCAGGGCTTGACCGACAACTGGGTGAAGGCCCAGAAAGACGTTGTGACAATTGAGGGATCGTGCAACGGACCATCGTTGATGCTCATTTTCAACAGCATGAATGTCCCCATCGTGCGACTTGTGGTGGACGGTGGCGACAACATCGAGGTGAAAGGCAGCATTACCGACTCCCAACTCAAGATCACGGGCTCTAAAATCATGGAGGAATGGAATGCCTTTGAGGCCAAGCACAAGAACGAATATGGCATGGCAAACAGTCAGGCGCTCAACACTGCCATCGAGGCCTATGTCAAGCAAAACCCCAAGAGCATTGTCTCCACTCTGCTCGTGCTCACCGACTATGCCCCATCCAGCAGCGACAAGGTGGATGCCCTGCTCGATGCCATTGACGACGGAGCCAAGCCCGAATCGCTCATGGCGAGCTACGACCTGGTCAATGCCCGCTACAAGAAAGGCGTGGACCAGCTGAGCGACATCAACATGATTGAGATGACCAGCGACGACTTCAAGGTGGCACGGTTCACTGGCAGCAAGCCCAGCGTGGTGTTCTTCTGGGACAAGGATCTTGACAACCGCGAGCATGAGAGCGTGATTGCCGAACTCAAAATGCTCGACACCACAAGGGTGAACATCGTCGACATCAACATCGACAGCGACTCGGCGGGATGGAGAAACATCGTCAGGCGCGACTCCACACAGTGGAAGCATTACTGGGTGCCAGGCTCGATGATGAACAGCCAGCTCACCAAGCTCCAAATCATGACCCTGCCCACCATCATCGTCACCGACTCGCTGGGAAAAGCCATCTACCGTGGCAACGACGCCATAAAAGCACGCCAAACTGTAGAAAACAAATAACACCGAGGAGGGGAATATGATAATAGGTTCGATGTGTGCAGGCAGCGTGCGGTGCTATGCCGCAATGCTCAAGGCAGGGAAGGTGGTGATTGACGCCACCGAGCAACGCCTGCCCCTGCGGCACAGCCACCACCGCTACATCATTGACGCGCCCAACGGAACGGTGAAACTCACTGTGCCGCTCGAGGGCAGCTCCAATGCCATGCCGGTGATGATGAAGGATGTGAACCTGAGCGAGCACGGCAACTGGCGACATCTGCACTGGGGCGCGCTGTTCTCGTCCTATGGCAAGAGCCCGTTTTTCGACTTCATCGCCCAGGACCTGCGCAGCATCATCGTCGAGGGCAAGCAGTCGCGGCTGCTCGACCTCAACATGCAGCTCCACAACCTCATTGTCGACTTCATGGACCTGCCCATCACCACCACCGTAGCCACTACCTGCCAGCAAGTTGACGAGGCGCTCAGCAGCGGTGAGCCCGACCTGCGCGGCAAGATTGGCGGCAAGCGCGGCGACAAGCTGGCGATAGACGATGTGCCCTACTACCAGATGTGGGCGCAGCGACGCAACGAGTTTGCGCCCGCTCTAAGCATTCTCGACCTCCTCATGAACGAGGGCAGGGAAGGAATCTTCACCCTCATGAAAATGGCTCAAAATCTTAAACTTTAAATAAAAATGAAACTCTTTATCGTCGATGCATTTACCGCCACTCCATTTGGAGGCAACACTGCCGGCGTGGCACTCATAGAAGAGACACAATCCTTTCCAAGCGACAATCTCATGCAGCAGATTGCAGCCGAACTGCGCTACTCCGAGACAGCCTTTGTGCAACAGCTTGGCGCGGCCGAGTTCAAGGTGCGATACTTCACACCATGCGGCGAGGTAGACCTGTGCGGGCACGCCACTATCGCCACCTTTGGAATGATGTACCGCATGGGATTTCTCGCGCAAGGCGAACAATGCCTCATCCACACCCTCGCTGGCGACCTCAACGTGATTGCCGGCAAGCGGGTGATGATGATGATGGCTAAGCCGCAGGTGATACCCGCCACCGTCGACGTGGAACGCCTGCACAGCATCATGGGGGCAACAAGCGTTAACACCTCATTCCCCGTGGAGATAGTGAGCACTGGCCTGCCCGACATCATCATGCCACTCGACAATGTGGAGCAGCTGTACTCACTGGCACCCAACATGGACGCCCTCGCGCAGCTGAGCAAGGAACTCGGTGTGACAGGTGTTCACGCATTTGCCTTTGGTGAAGACGGCTACACCGCCCACGTGCGCAATTTCGGTCCGCTCTATGGCGTACCCGAGGAGTCGGCTACCGGCACTGCCAATGCTGCCCTGACACATTACCTGCACCAGCATGGCATCATTGCCAGCGGCGACAGCAACCGCTTCCTGCAAGGCGAGACCATGGCACGCCCATCGGTGGTGGAGTCGACCATCGACAGCAACGGCACCATTTGGGTGGGAGGCGAGTGCGCAATAGTAGCCACTGGCACACTGCTTACCAATCCATAGCCTGCAAGGGGTAGGAATGGATAGGAATAGATAAGAAATTCCTATCAAACTTGGTAGGACTTTGCGCTATTACGAAAAATTTCGTAACGAGAATTTTCGTAATAAGAGTATCTCCCCAACAGCATTGTCGCTTAGGCACAAACTATTAACTTAACCACCAACAAATTAGCCGCATTATAACGACACAAATAGGTCATCACCCGTTACGGTTCTTGCAATTTGGCGGGAGTAGATGTTATTTAGAAGTCCATTAGGTGTGATGAATGTGGGGACAACCGACTTGCGTGTTTTTGTGACTTTCTTGAATGTGCGCAGGCGTTGTGTCATATGGGCGTTGTAACCCTTGGTGATTTCATACTCATTTTGAGAGTATTTTATCTCACACACTGTTATGGTCTTGTCGGAGCGGTCAATCAAGAGGTCGATTTGTGCTCCTTGCAGCAAGTCGTCATCATTAGTGTCTCTGAGCTGCTTGGGTGGAGTGTAGCTCCACGAACAAATGGTGCTTATGGTGCCGTCAATGCCCAGGGCTTTCACTATCTGCTCCAGGTGGTTCAGGCACACAATCTCAAAGGCATATCCGCACCATGAGGCATATTTGCTCGTCGCAACCATGTTTGTCCAATAACCCTTGAGAAAGGTGTTATTGTTGTGCATAAAGTGAAAATAGAATAAGGTAAAAGGATCTATCAGTTGGTACATCTTATCCTTTTTGCTCTTTTGAAAAGGTGTGTAACTGCGCAAGAATGAACATTCCTCAAGTTCGCGCAGCAGCGACGTCATGTTGCCGTTGTTTGTCAAGTTTGTAGCCTTGATTATCTCTTGGCGTGTGAGTCCCATACCTTTGTTCTGCAAAGCACTAATGACGGCTATGTGATTATCGGCCTTTTTAAATAACGACCTGAAAATCTTTTGAAACTCATCAACCAGTTCGCCTCCACGAGTGAAGCACAACGACTCTAAATTTTGCGCCACACTTTTCTCGCGCTCAAAAAGAGAGAGATAATAGGCCACTCCCCCCACAGCCATGTAGCATTCTAATATTTCCTGGCGCTCGTAGGGGAAATCAAATGCCTTGAAAAACTGCTCGGTCTCATTGAGGGAAAATGGTTCAAGCAGCATGGTGTGTGTGGCACGATTGTGCAGACCACCACGGGAGTTGATAATATTGTTCAGCATCCATGTGGTTGCACTACCGCACACTATCAGTTTAATGTCGTTGCGATAAGCTGCCCAGTCATTCCAAAAATGCTCAAGGGCGCTGATGAATTTTGACCCGTAGGTGTCAAACCAGGGAAGCTCATCAATAAAGATTATTTTTGTGTCAACATCCTGGGCTTGCTCCAGCAGCAAAGAAAGCATCTCAAAAGCTTGTGTCCAGGTCTTGGGCACTTGCTGGCTATGGGAATATTTATTAAAGGCGAAGAAAAAATTCTCCAACTGGTCTTTTGTGCTGGCATTCTCTTTGCCTGTAATTCTAAAGGTCATGCGCTCTTCTAGCAATTCCTTCACAAGAAAAGTCTTGCCCACTCGCCGGCGACCATAGATGGCAACAAACTCCGACTTCTTGCTCGCGATGTATCGCTCCAGGCGGTCTATCTCTAATTGGCGACCAATGATGTTTTCTTTCATGACTTAGGTTTTTATTGGCGCAAAGTTAATAAAAAAATGCGATTGCGCCAACTTTTTGTGAGATTTTCGGCTAAATCTCAACTTTTTTATGCGATTGCGCCAACTTTTCGTGAGATTTCTGGCTAAATCTCAACATTTCTATGCGATTGCGCCAACTTTTCACTGGCGCCATGAATCATTATTACTACCGCAAAACCAGTATTCGAGTGCTAAATCGGTAAAAAAATTGACGGTTTTAGCACTTTTATAGCGATTCGAGTGCTAAATCGGTAAAAAAATTGACGGTTTTAGCACTTTTATAGCGTGAGTGGTTGTTGCCGTTTCGCATCATAATGATGTTTAATCCAAAGTGGTCTTTAGGATTTATTGCCGCTTGGCAAGGGTGGTTAACGCAAAAATCATTACCTTTGCATGTGAATTATAACAAGACAATGTGGCACAGCGACAGTCATGCACTGAGCTGGAGCCAATTGTTTACAAAATGGTTGAAGGAGCAAACGATTATGTTACAACGATACATGCAGGAAGGCCGCATTGAGGCAGGGTGTGACGAGGCTGGGCGTGGATGCCTGGCAGGACCGGTAACGGCCGCCGCGGTGATACTGCCACCCGACTTTGAGAACGAACTGCTCAACGATAGCAAGCAACTCACCGAGCACCAGCGCGACTTGCTGCGGCCCGTCATCGAGCGCGAGGCGCTAGCGTGGGCAGTGGCAATGGTCTCGCCCCAGGAGATTGACCGCATCAACATCTTGCGCGCGTCAATCACCGCCATGCATCGTGCCCTCGACCAGCTCAAGGTGCGCCCCGAGCACATCCTCGTCGACGGCAATCGCTTCTACCCCTACGGCGACATCCCTTTCACCACCGTGGTCAAGGGCGATGCCAAGATGATGAGCATTGCCGCCGCCTCGGTTCTCGCCAAGACCCACCGTGACGAGTACATGCGCCACATCGCACAAGAGTTTCCCTGCTACAACTGGGCGAAGAACAAAGGCTATCCCACGCGCGACCACCGCGCCGCCATCGTGGCTCACGGCATCAGCCCCTACCACCGCAAGTCGTTCAACCTGGTGGGCCAGTTGTCGCTTTTTGACTAAGAATCTTTTTCAAAGCATATTACCAAGTTTGCTGCCCATGCCGCTTGCTCTTGACAGCAAAAATGCGTATATTTGCAACACAAAGTTTCAATTCTAAAAGACAGACTTATGCGAATAGTTATACAACGAGTGAAAGAGGCGTCGGTCACCATCGACGGCAAGTTGCACAGCGCGGTGAAGAATGGCTACATGGTGCTGGTGGGCGTGCGTGAAGGCGACAGCGAGGACGATGCGCGCTGGCTGGCGATGAAGACGGTGAACCTGCGAGTCTTTGACGACGAGAACGGGGTGATGAACCGCAACATCCTCGACGCTGGCGGCCAGGTGCTGGCAGTGAGCCAGTTCACCCTTAACGCGAGCACCAAGAAGGGCAACAGGCCCAGCTATATCCATGCCGCTGGCCATGAACTGGCAGTGCCTCTCTATGAGCTCTACTGCAAGGAGGTGGAGCAGCTCATGAGCAAGGAAGTGAAGCGCGGTGTCTTTGGCGCCGAGATGCAGGTCGCGCTCATCAACGACGGCCCCGTAACCATCATCATCGACTCCCGACTGAGAGAATAATCTTTTAAATGCACAATCTTTTTTAATGCACAATGCATAATGCACAATTGGGCTGCGCCTTGAATTAATGCACAATTCATAATGCATAATGCACAATTGGGCTGCGCCTTGAATTAATGCACAATTCATAATGCACAATGGGCTGCACCTTGTGAATCAAGACACATGCGGCTCTTCTATCACACATTTCATCTTTTCAAAGCAATTAAGTTAAAGAAATCCTCCAAATGAGGTGATTTTCTCATTTTTTATTCTTATTTTTGCAATGTAATGTCATTGATGGTTTTCTTTTCTTGAATTGCAGCACTAAGATAATCGAGAATCAAAGATGACAACACCGCAGGCAACGTGTTGAATAACACCACACTTGCACCCATAGAAAACTATCTTTTAGTGTTTAACCTAAGTGCTGCAACCATTAGTTTATTATGAAGAAAACATTAGTCCTTACTATTGTGGCACTCATGGCTACCTGTGCCAGTGCCCAAACCATTCACAAGCTGGGCAAGCCAGCCAGCAAAGACGGTGTGGAAATCATCACCGAGCAACCCGAGGGCAACGTTGTGTCCTACACCCGCTCGGGTGGCTACATGACAGCAAGCCTCTATGGATATAACGCCCAGGAGCAAACGGGCCAGATAAAAATCACCTATGCCAGCGACAACAAGACCGTGTATCTGCTCGACCCACTCGCCTATGGCGAGGGAACCGGAGTGTGGGTTCAGGGCGAGTTGTCGACCGATGGCACCACCATCACCGTGCCCCTGGGGCAGTATGTCGCCTATAACGAAGAATATGGCTATGGCCTGATTCTTGCCTGGGGCGAGACCTCGATGATTGACCTGGGCGATGACTTCTACTATGTTGAGTTCACTCCCGAAGAAGGTGTTGAGACTGTGACCTATGCCGTCGATGCCGAGCAGGGCATTATCACCATGCTGAACTCAGAAGGTGATGTCTCGGCCGACTACCCCAACAACCTCCTGGCTCACGGCCTGGCAGGCGTGTGGAGCGACGACCAGTCGATAGCCACCATTGAGTGGGGAACAACTTTCACTCCACTTGCCCAAGCCACTGCCGCCGTTCCTGCCGACCCCGAGGCCCTCGACTTCTTCGACTGCGGCGATGAGAGCGGCTACACCCGCTTCGACTTCAACATCAACCTGAAGGATGTTGACGGCAATGAGCTGCATGCCGACCTTGTGACTTACAGCATCTACATCGACCAGGACCAGCTGTTCACATTTGATGCCGCAACCTATGGCGCTGGCAATGGCTTTGACGAGGACATGACCGAGATTCCTTACGGCTTCAGTGGCGAAGACTTCTACCTGCGCCGCGTCTACTTCTACCGCACCAACAGCGGCGACAACCCACTGCTCACTTGGCGCATAGGAATTCAGACGCACTACACAGTGGACGGAGTGCGCAACTCGTCAAACATTGTTTATCTCGAGGTGTTCCCACAATCGGGCATTGAGACCGTGCAGCCTGGCAAGAGCGTTGTGGGCGAGCGTTATTACAACCTCGCTGGACAAGAAATTACCCGTCCTGCTGGCATCGCCATCAAGGTGACCACCTACAGCGACGGTACAACCTCGACCGCAAAGGTTGTGAAGTAAGAAGGAGAAAGGAGAAGGACAAAGGACGAAGGACAAAGTTGCTCATCTCAACCTCGACTGCTCGAGAGTTCGAATGCTCGACTGCTCGATTTCCTCTCCCCTCTTCCCACTCACCTCTCCCCTCTCCCCTAAAAACCACAATAATAAAACAGAAAACCAATGACTATAAACGAGGCGCAGCAGCGCGTTGACAACTGGATCAAGACCTATGGAGTGCGCTACTTCAACGAGTTGACCAACATGGCAATCCTCACCGAGGAAGTGGGCGAGGTAGCGCGTATCATAGCACGGCGATATGGCGAACAGTCGTGCAAGCCCAGCGACGAGGGCAAGGATTTGGGCGACGAACTCGCCGACGTGCTATGGGTGGTCATGTGCCTTGCTAACCAAACCGGGGTGGACCTGGACGCGGCACTCGAGCGCAACATCGCCAAGAAAACCCAGCGCGACAGCCACCGCCACCTCGACAATGAGAAACTAAGCAAGAAATACTGATTCTTGTTTATAGTTTATGGTTTATGGAAGGCAGTGAAGAGATTAGGGGAGAGGGAAGAGGAGAGAGGAGAGAGGGAAGAGGAGAGTGGGAAGAGGTGAGTGGGAAGAGGTGAGTGGGAAGAGGTGAGAGGTGAGAGGTGAGAGGTGAGAGTTCTCAACTACTCTACTACTTTACTATTCTACTACTCAACTGAAAACTGATAACTGATAACTGACTACTGATAACTGACAACTCTAAATTATGGCAGAAAAAATTGAAAACAAGTATCTGGCTGCTATCAATGGCAGCAACGTGACCGAAGACGATGCTAAGGTGAAAGCCGAAGTGGCAAAAATCATTGAGGAACATGCCGCCGAGAACAACACTCGCGAAGTGCAGGAGTTCCTCCTTAACACCGTGGACCTCACCACACTGAGCACTACCGACAGCGAGCGCAGCGTGGCAGCATTCACACAAAAGGTGAACGAATACTGGCGCAACTACCCCCAGTACAAGAACGTGGCAGGAGTGTGCGTCTACAGCAACTTTGCCCAGGTGGTACGCGCCAACCTTGAGGTGAGCGACGTAGACGTGGTGGTGTGCAGCGCCAGCTTCCCCGCCTCGCAAGCACATCTCGAGACCAAGATTGCCGAGACTGCACTGGCAGTAGCCGACGGCGCCGACGAGGTAGACATCGTGATCAACATGGGTTATTTCCTTGACGAGGCCTATGAGGAACTGTGCGACGAGATCTCTGAGATCAAGCACGCTTGCCACGGCCGCATGCTCAAGGTAATCCTCGAGACTGGATGCCTGGAGACAGCAGCCCGCATTAAGAAGGCGTCGATACTGGCGATGTACTCGGGTGCCGACTTCATCAAGACCTCTACTGGCAAAATCTATCCTGGCGCTTCGCTCGAGGCTGCCTATGTGATGTGCCAGTGCATCAAGGAATACTACGAGAAGCATGGCGTGATGGTTGGCTTCAAGGCCGCTGGTGGCATTCGCACCACCGACGACGCCGTCAAGTACTACACCATCGTCAAGGAAGTGCTGGGCGAGAAGTGGCTCGACAACCGCTACTTCCGCATTGGAGCGTCAAGCCTTGCCAACGCCCTCTTCCAGTCATTCACCGGCGAGGACAAGAAAGTCTTCTGATTTCGGGGATGGGGGATCGAGGATCGGAGGTCGAGGATCGAGGATCGAGGATGGGAATCGAGCGGTCGAGCAGTCGAGAGCCCTCTCCCCTCTCCCCTCTTCCCTCTCCCTCGATTCCCGCGCCGCAGGCGCAACTTAACACTTAAAACTTTACCCTTAACACTTAAAAGTTATGAAGCTTTTTCTTCTTGACGCTTATGCGCTCATATTCAGGGCTTACTATGCGCTGATGCGCAACCCGCGGTTCACGTCGAGCGGACTCAACACGTCGGCAATCTTTGGGTTTGTCAACACCCTTCAGGATGTTCTCAAGAAAGAGCAACCCACCCACATTGCTGTGTGCTTCGACCCCCCAGGCGGGACCTTCAGGCATGAGGCCTACGAAGACTATAAAGCCAACCGCGACGAGACCCCCGAGGACATCAAACGTGC
Organism: uncultured Prevotellaceae bacterium; assembly: GCA_900318065.1. Taxonomy (GTDB): domain Bacteria; phylum Bacteroidota; class Bacteroidia; order Bacteroidales; family Muribaculaceae; genus Sodaliphilus. The sequence goes on along the minus strand of ONIY01000023.1, from coordinate 48,543 downwards.
AGTGCCTTACATCAAGCGCATCATCGAGTCCTACAACATCCCCGTGATTGAGGTGCCCGGTTATGAGGCCGACGACGTGATAGGCACCCTTGCCCACATGGCTCAGGAACATGGCTTTGAGACTTACATGATGACGCCCGACAAAGACTTTGGGCAACTCGTGACCGACAAGGTGAAGATTTATCACCCAGGCCGCAAGGGCAGCGAAGTGGAGATTCAAGGTGTTGAGGAGATAAAAGCAAAATATGGCTTCACCAGTCCGCTGCAGGTCATCGACTTGCTGGCGTTGCAGGGCGATGCTGCCGACAACATCCCTGGCTGCCCAGGAGTGGGAGAGGTGACTGCCAAGAAGCTGATTCACCAGTTTGGCTCGGTTGAGAATCTGCTTGCCAGCACCGACCAGCTCACAGGCTCAGTGCAGCGCAAAGTGACCGAGAACGTCGACAAGATCAAGTTCTCCAAGTTCCTTGCCACCATCAAGACCGATGTGCCTGTGGAGTGGGACGAGGAGAAGCTGCGACGCAAGCCAGCCAACATGCATGCCCTTGCCAAGGTGTTCAGGGAACTTGAGTTCCGCACGCTGGCAGTGCGCATCATTGAGCATGGCGAGGCCAATGTGGGCATCAAGAACGCCCCCACTGCCGCCGAGGCGCTGAAGAACGTATCGCGTGCCGAACTGGAAATCGTGAACCATCCCAAGAAGAATCCTGGTCAGCCATCGCTCTTTGACGACCTAGACTCAAGAGAAATGGAACAGTTGAAGCCTGTAACCGTCGACCTTGACAACATCGACTCACATCCCCACAACTTCCGCCTCGTCGCCGACGATGCCGAGGCGGCACAAATCGTAGAGGCGCTGGTTGCCGATGGCAAACCAGTGGGCGTGTGTCTTGTTGCCGACGGCGAAGAGGCCATGCGGGCACGGCTTGTGGGAGTGGCAGTGAGCAACGAGCGTTACAACGCCACGTTCATGCCGCTCGACGACATGGGATGGATGATGGGCGCTATCACGCCGCTATTCGACGGCAAGGTGCCGCTGGTGAGCAACGACATCAAGCGTGACATCGTAGTGCTGAGCAACCTGGGCATCAACTACCGTGGCGACTACTTCGACACTGGCGTTGCCCACTACCTGCTGCAGCCCGAGCGCAGCCACAGCACCAAGAATATTGCCGAAGAACTACTTGAATACCAGGCCATCAACCCCGAGAGCCTTACCAGCAGCAAGAGCAAGAAGCAGAAGAAGATGGCCGATGTCAAGCCCGACAAACTCAGCAACTGGGCATGCGAGATGGCCGACCTGGCTCTCGCACTCAAGCCCGAGCTCGAGAAACGCCTTGAGGAAAACGGCATGACCCACTTGCTCACCACCATCGAGATGCCACTGGTGAAGGTGCTCGCAAGCATGGAGATTGCCGGAGCACGCATCGACAAGAAGGCGCTTGCCGACTATTCGGTGAAACTCACCGAGCAGGTCGACGCCCTCGACCATGAGTGCCACGAGCTTGCAGGCATGGACTTCAACACCGCCTCACCTGCTCAGGTGGGCGAGGTGCTCTTTGGACACTTGAAGATTGACGCCAAGGCCAAGAAGACCAAGACTGGCCAGTACTCCACCACCGAGGAAGTGCTCATGAAGGTGCGCGACCGCCATCCACTGGTTGACAAGATTCTGGAGCTGAGAGGCCTGCGCAAGTTGCTCTCCACCTACGTCAACGCGCTGCCAGCACTCGTGAATCCCCGCACAGGGCGCATCCACACCACCTATAACCAAACGGTGACCGCCACCGGGCGCTTGTCGTCGACCAACCCCAACCTGCAGAACATTCCCGTGCGCAGCGACGACGGCAAGGAGATTCGCCGTGCTTTCATCCCTGCCGACGGAAACGTGTTCTTCAGCGCCGACTACTCGCAGATAGAACTGCGCCTCGTCGCCGACCTGAGCAACGACACCACGATGCTTAACGCCTTTGCCGCCAACGAGGACATCCATGCCATCACGGCAGCAAAGATTTACCACGAGGACCTCGACAAGGTCACTGCCGACCAGCGACGGAAGGCGAAGACCGCCAACTTTGGCATCCTCTACGGCATCTCGGCATTTGGGCTGAGCCAGCGATTGAACATCCCTCGCAGCGAGGCAAAAATGCTGATAGATGGCTATTTCGATACCTTCCCACAAGTGAAGCAGTACATTGAGCGCAGTGTGGCGCAGGCACGCGAGCAGGGCTATGTGACCACCCTCTTTGGCCGCCGCCGCATGTTGCCCGATATCAACTCCCGCAACGCCGTGGTGCGCAGTTTCAGCGAGCGCAACGCCGTCAACGCCCCCATCCAGGGCACCGCTGCCGACGTCATCAAGATTGCCATGATAGCCATCTACCGCCGCTTTGAAGAGGAAGGCATCAAGTCAAAGATGATACTACAGGTGCACGACGAGTTGAACTTCGACGTCATCCCCAGCGAACTCGAGAAAGTGACGCAAATTGTTGTCACCGAGATGGAGAACGCCTATCATGGCCGCGTGCGCCTCACCGCCAGCCACGGCACTGCCAGCAACTGGCTCGATGCACATTAGGCAGTTTTCAGTAGTCAGTTATCAGTAATCAGTTTTTCTCGCAAGGCGGTGCCTTGCGACCTGCCAACCGATTGTGAGACAACACTTTTTGATTTGCAGTTTTTAGAGATTGCAGTGCCCAAAGTCTCGCCACTGCCTTCCATAAACTATAAACAATAAACAATAAACGAAAAAACAATAAACAATAAAACAATAAACAATAAACAGAATTAAACGATGAAGAAATTTTTAGTTTTATCATTATTGCTCGCTTGCTTTGGGATTATGAACGCTCAGCAGCGGAGCATGAAAATGGTGGTCGACAGCCGCGGCAATGCCGTTGGGCGATATGTTGAAAGCGGCACATCGACCTACTACATCAGTGTTCAAGATGTGACAACCGTGCCCAAGCGCGGACACCGTGTCGTAACTTATAGTGCCGCCAAAGGCCAAGGCGTTGTCTACTATGAGCAGACTCACACCGGCAACCTCAACGTGCGCAAGAGCCCAACCACCAATTCGCCTGTGGTTGCCAAAATTCCCGACCCAGCAGGTTATGTGCCCGATTGCTACAAATGCCTGGGCTTCGTGAAAGGCTGGTTCAAAGTGAAAGTCGACGGAAAGGTAGGCTACGTGCGCAGCGACCTGCTAGACTGGGACGGCATGTGCACCTTCTAGGGCAAAAATCACCCTCTCCCCTCTCCCCTCTGTACTCTGTACTCTCCACTCTATACTCTGCACTAAAAAACAATGAAACAATATCTCGACTTGCTACAGCATGTGCTCGACAACGGCACCATCAAGCACGACCGCACTGGCACTGGCACCAAGAGCATCTTTGGCTACCAGTTGCGCTGCGACCTGAGCAAGGGATTTCCCCTGCTCACCACCAAGAAAGTGCATCTTAAGTCAATCATCTACGAACTCCTGTGGTTCCTCAAGGGCGACACCAACGTGCATTACCTGCAGGAGCACGGCGTGAGGATATGGAACGAGTGGGCCGACGAGAATGGCGACCTGGGACCCGTCTATGGTCACCAGTGGCGCTCGTGGCCCGACTACCACGGCGGCTCGATAGACCAGATATCGCAGGTCATCGACCAAATCAAGAACACTCCCGACTCTCGCCGCATCATGGTGAGCGCCTGGAACGTTGCCGACGTGCCCACGATGAAGTTGCCACCCTGCCACTCGCTGTTCCAGTTCTATGTAGCCAACGGCAAGTTGAGTCTGCAGCTCTATCAGCGCAGTGCCGACCTCTTCCTGGGTGTACCGTTCAACATCGCCAGCTATGCCCTGCTGTGCATGATGGTGGCCCATGTCACGGGTCTTGAGCCGGGCGAGTTTGTCCACACCTTTGGCGATGCCCACATCTACCTCAACCACATGGACCAGGTGCATGAGCAGCTGAGCCGCGAGCCCCGTCCCCTGCCACGCATGGTGCTCAACCCCGACGTGAAGAGCATCTTCGACTACCAGTACGACGACTTCCAGCTCGAAGGCTACGACCCCTGGCCACTCATCAAGGGCGTAGTATCGGTGTAAAGGTGGTGGAACTGGTTTATAGTTTATGGTTTATGGAAGGCAGTGATGAGATTAGGAGAGAGGAGAGAGGGAAGAGGAGAGTGGAGAGAGTACTACTCTACTACTTTACTATTCTACTACTCAACTAAAAACTGAAAACTGATAACTGAAAACTGATAACTGAAAACTGATAACTGACAATGATCTATACAATTATCGTAGCCATCGACCGCAATGGTGCCATTGGCAAGCAGGGACAGCTGCTGTGCCACCTGCCTGCCGACATGCGGCATTTCAAGGACATCACCATGGGGCACTCCATCGTGATGGGACGCAAGACCTTTGAGTCGTTCCCCAAGGGTGCATTGCCAGGGCGGCAGAACATCGTCATCACTCGCAACAGCGACTATGCTCCCCAGGGCGTCACCGTGGCACACGGCATCGACGAGGCTCTGGCGGCAGCCACCATGCCTGGCGAGGTGTTCATCATTGGCGGCGCCGAAGTTTATCGCGCCACCTTCCCGCTGGTCAACACCATCTATCTCACGGTAATTGACCACAAGTTCAAGGACACCGACGCTCACTTCCCCCGCATCGACATGCGTTCCTGGACCATCACCTCGCAGGAAGAGCACCCCGCCGACGACCGCAACCCCTACCCTTACACCTTCATGACATTGAAGCGCAAGAAAACAGTAAGGTGACCCAAATTTCGCAAGTTAGTTCCCCCTCTAAGTTAGAGGGGGTTAGGGGGAGTATGAACACTAGCAACACAGCGAACGATGAGGGGAAATTCAACGAAATCATCATACTCCCCCCCGCCCCCTCTATCTTAGAGGGGGAGCTTATCGCCTAATATTTAGCGGTCTCTATGCACACAATCACCTTAGAAACTTGAATAAGGTGAACTCAACAATTGAGTCCACCTTATTATATTATTGGTAATTGTTTTACAAACCCTGGTTTTACCTCACAATCAGCACCTTGGCAGTGCCACCTCCTGAGCCACTTGCCGAGGAGGCTATAATCGTATAGACGCCTGTTGGCACCAGGTCGCCGTTGTAGTTGCATCCGTCCCAGGTTACCATGCCGCCCGTAGACTTGAGCGAACGAATCACGTTGCCCGATGGGTCGGCAATCTTCACGAGCGAATTCTCCATAAGCCCGGTGATGTTGATGGGACCGCCATAGTCGGGTCGCACGGGGTTAGGATAGGCATAGATATTGCTGAAGTTCTCCTGCCCTGGAGTGGCGTCGCTCTTGTACTCTGCCACGCCCAAAGGAGTGGTGACAAACACCGAGTTGCTGTTAGGATCACAGCACACCTGATAGATTTGATTGGTTCCCAGCACACTATTAGTGGCGTTGAAGTTCTTGAGCACTTGCTGGCCGTCGGCACTCACGAGGAAGAGTCCCGAGGCGTTGGTACCTATCCACTTGCGGTTGGCGCCATCCACTGCGATGCAGTTGATAGTCTGTCCGTCAAGCAGGTAGTCGGCAAGATTAGTGCCATCGTTGCGTGGCACCTTGATGTGAGTGACATGGAAGTCGGCATTAAAGGCCTGTCGTGGGTCAAAGGCAATAATTCCCGAAGTAGTCCCCATCCAAATCATGCCGGCATTGTCGGCAGTGATAGCCCTGATGTCATACCAGCCCAGGTTCTTGCCGTCCTGGTCGGGCAGGTTGCCCGAGGCAAACGAGATGCTGCGGTTGAGCGAGAGGTCGCTGTTGTTGTCCCAAATCACGATGGGCTTTTGATAATGACCACAAGCGGCAACCTTAGTGTCGCCTGCGCCAATGGCAAACTGCGTGCGCTTGAAACTGCTGTGGTTGATGTTGCTCAGGTGAGGGCTGGTGTTGTAGACAAAGTCCTGTGGCGTGAGCTGCGCCTTGGCCTGCTTTGCTGGGGTGAGAGCTCGCACCGGGTGGTCGTTGTCCTGAGTTTGCAATATCCACAGGTTTCCCTTCGAGTCAAAGTTGAGCGCTGGCATGCGTGTCTTCTTGATAAATCCGCACTCCTCGCCATTATAATTTGCCACAATCTTGTCGTCGGTGACCTTCATGATACCCTTCTTGCGGGTGCTGAAGAAATAGGTGTTGGGCTCATTGGGCGAGATTACAAACCATGCGCAACAATAGCTACCCTCGCCATCGGGCTCTGGCATATTCTCGGGGGTGATATCGTTCCACGTCATGCCGTCGTAGGTGTTGAACTGCGTCTTGTTGGCAAGCGTGAAATTGATGTCGCGGTCGAGCAGGTTGTCGAGGATGGCGTTGTCGCTGGTGCTGGTGAGCACAAGATGGTCCTTGCTGGTGTCGTATACCATCCAGAAGGGCACCTTGCAGATGGTGATGGCATTAGGAATCACATGGTGGGTAACTGTTCCGCCCGATATGTGCTTGAGGCCGTCGTCGCCCAGCACCCACATGCCATCGCCCGAGTCGAGCGAGGAGTAGATGCCCGCGCCCTCGTGCTGCACGGCGTTGTCGCCGGTGGCACTGGTGGTGTAATAGTAATCGGCCTTGTCAAAGCTCACCACATAGCCGCCATCGCCCGTCTTGCTAACCGCAACCGGTTTGCCACTCGCCACCCTGGATGTGGTGAACGAGAGATTGTCGCCATTGTGGGCTATGGTCACCAGCGCGAGCTGGCTCTCGGCGAGCACAAAGAAGCGGTCGCTTGACAGTGGCACAAAAGCGCCCTTGAGCCCCACTGCCTGCACTGCGAAGTCGCTCAGCTGCTGGATGTGCTTCGTTGTTGGCGCATAGTAGAAATTGCCGTTTTGGTTCAATATCAGGTAGTCGCCCATAATTGCGGCACTCAGCATAGGCATGTCGGAAATATAGGAAGTTATCACCTCGAGTTTCTCGTCATTGAGAATCACAAAACCAAAGTCGGTGGCTACCACGGCGCGATTGCCGCTGGCAAAGGTGATGTCGTTGATCGCCTTTGAGGTCATGATGTCGGCATTCTTGATGTCGCTGATGTTGCTCACGCTGCCATCGCTGGTGTCTATCACGTCGATGTTAGAGTTTTGATACACCACCATGATATATTGCTTATCGTGGTTGTAGTAGATGTTCTTCACTCCCGAGTCGCTAAGGTAGTTGGCACGATTGAGATGCTCATTCTCCTGCGTGTCCTTGTCGTAACGGAACAAGTTGTCGCTTGAGAGGTAATACACATCGTCGCCTGTGTCGATACAGTTAGCGACATTCTCGCCAGCAAACATGGCATGGATGGTCCACAAGCCATAATCGTTCTGTGCCTGTGACGCAAGGGCCACAAGTGCCAGCATTATTGTGAGGATATGTTTCATTGATTAGCGGGGATTAATAAATTGTGAGTTAAGCAACTACCTTATCACAGCAATCTTTGTCACGGGCTTGCCGGTGGTGGCTGGAGTGCTGCCTTGAGCAGCATACACGCGATACATGCCGGTGGGCACTGGTGTGCCTGCATAGTTGCATCCGTCCCACTTGGCAATGCTGCCGGTCGAGGTCAACGATGCCACCTTGGTACCTGTTGCGTCAACGATAACCACGCTGGAGTTGTCCATCAGGTTAGCGATGGTGACATAGCCAGTGAACGACTCCTGCACGGGGTTAGGATAGGCATAGGCCTTGCTGTAGTCGGTCATCGAAGAGCTCGCCTCGGGCAGATATTCAGCCACACCATTGGGGGTCACCATCATAACCGAGCCTGTAGCGCGGTTGCAGCCTATGGAGTAGACCTGATTGGCAGGCAGCAGGCTGTTGCTGGTGTCAAAGTGCTTGAGGATCTCGGTGCCATCGGCATTGAGCAGATAGACGCCCGCCGAGTTGGTAGCCACCCACTTGCGGTTCTGGGCATCGCATTCAATGCAGTTGACCTGTATACCTTCAAAGACCTTGAATCCTTGCTCGTCGGTAGCCTTGATGCGGTTGATTCTCACCACGTCCTCATCAAAGATTTTTTGAGGGTCAAACGATATTAGTCCCACGACGGTACCTATCCATATCTTGCCCTTGTTGTCGGCCTTGATATATACCCATCCCCAGGTGGAGAAGGCGGCACGGTCTTGGTCGATGAAGTCGGTGAGCGTCTTGTATCGCTTAAGGCTGAGGTCGTCGTTGTTTTCCCACACGATGAGAGGAGTGTTATACTCACCGCCGGCATACACCTTGACGTCGCCGGCACCAATGTCGAACGAAGCGCGCTTGAAGCCCTTGTTGTTGTTCTTGCACACACGGCCCAGGTTGTTGACAATAAAGTCGGAGGCCTGTGCACTGTCTTGCATCTGCTTCTCGGGGGTGAGCACCACGGCATCGGGCGAGGAGTCGGGGTAAGGCATTACCATCCACAAGTTGCCCTTGGAGTCAAATGCCAGTCGTCCAGCCCTCTCGCTGATGGGCGCATTGTCTTTGTGATATCTTGTGACGATGCTGTCGTCCTTCACCTTGGCCACACCAGCAAACTTACGAGAGAAGTAGAAGTAGGTGTTGGGCTCGTTGGGCGAGAGTTTTATCTCATAGTTGCTGCCATAATCCAGCTCGGTAGCGCCCACGTTGGGAGGGGTGATATTTCTCCAGACGTTGCCATCCCACGAGTTTATCTCGGTGTTGCAAGTTTCCCATGAGGTGATGCGGGTCTCGTTAGAGCGATAGAGCAGCATGCGGTTCTGATAGGGGTCGAAGGTGGCCCAGAAGGGGCGCCTTGTAATGCTGATGGCATTGGGGGTGATGTAATTGCCCTGCACGCCGTTGACCACATTGACAAGTCCGTTAGCGCCAAGCATCCACCAGTTGTTGTCATCGCGAATGGAGTAAAGCTCGCTGCCCTCGTGTTGCGTAGCATTGCCACCTTGCTGGTCGAAGGTGTAGTAGAAGTCATTGAACGACTCCACATCGCCCGAGGTATTGTAGAAGCGGCTTGCCACAAAGCCCGTGGGGGTGGGCTGAATCGACTTGGGCTGTGACGTAGCAATCTTCTGTCTTGTAAAAGAGCGGGTTCCGTCGCTTCGTTTGGCAACAGTCACCACATAGAAAGACGAGAGTGTTGAGAAGAAGAACTTGTTTTCGTTGATGGGATAGATTTTACCAGGGCCAGCGCTGTTTTCCTCCTTTTGATGCCAGCGGATGAGGTCGATTTGCTCATCAACCGGGCAATAGTAGAACTGGCTGAGCACCGACATCACCTTGATGTCGCCCACGGCAGCCACCGACTGTACAGCTATTTCATAGTTTCTCACCTCAACGACATCAAACGAGCCGTCCTCTACCACTATGTATCCAAAAGAGGCACTAATGTAGGTCTTGTTGTTGCCAAAGGTCACGTCATTGATCACCTTAGTCTTGGGCAAGACCACTTCTTTTATTGCCGAGATATTGGTCACGTTGCCATTGTCCTCGATGAAATCGATGTTGCAGTCATTATACACCACAACGAGGTAATTCTTGGCAAAGTTATAGTAGATTTGACTCACTTTTGTGCCATTGATAGAGCCGTTCATGTCCATAGCCTGCACCGCTTGCGACTCTTTGTCGTAGTAATACAGGCTGCCGTTAGACAGGAAGTAAACCTTGCTTCCTGTGTCATAGCAATTGTTGGACAAGTCGCCCACGAAGTTGGGGTGTATTCTCCATTGGCCGGAATCGGTCTGCGCTCCGGCGATTAAGGCTATAAGAGAAAAGGCTAGCGCTAAAATGTTCTTTCGTATCATAGACGTTTAAATTTGTTCCTGTTAGTAATATTATAATATTATTTATATAACGATATAAGTGGGCATAAAATTGTGTGCCAGCAACCATAATCCACTCCTGCGGCACAAAAAACCAGGGTCCCGGCGCTCTTTGAGTTGCCGAAACCCTGATTTGAGGTATAGAGGGATGTAAATTTTTCTCGCCTAATTACTTGATGATAGCAATCTTGAGCAAGGGGTCGCCAGTGGTAGTGGTCTCGCCTTGCGAAGCATATACATTGTAGTAGCCAGTCTTGACGCGGTTGCCATTGTCGTCGCAGCCATCCCACAGGGCGATGCCGCCATTAGAGGTCATGGTCTTGACCACGGTGCCCTCGCCATTGGTGATAACCACGTTAGAGTTGCTCATTAGGCCATTGATGGTGATCATGCCAGTGAAGTCGGGCTCCACGGGGTTAGGATAGGCATATACATTGCTGTAGTCGCCCTCCGATGGTGTCACGTCCATGTAGTACTCAACCACTCCGCTGGGAGTTACCATCATCACCGAGTTGGTCGACGGGATGTAGCACACGTTGTAAACCTGGTCGGAGGGAAGAGGGCTGTTGCTGTTGTCAAAGTGCTTGATAATCTCCGAGCCGTCGGCGCTCACGAAGTAGACGCCCGACGTGTTGGTGCCTATCCACTTGCGGTTCTGGTTGTCGACGTCGATGCTGGTCACCCATATTCCCTCGAGCAGAACGCCCTCATCGTCGAAGCCCTCGTTCTTGGTGTACTTGATGCTTCTCACGCGGAAGTCCTCATTGAAGAACTCACGTGGGTCGAACGAGATGATGCCATCTACCGAGCCTGCCCAGATTATGCTGTCCTGGTCGGCCTTGAAGCAGAGCCATCCCCATGGAGCCACGTCCTTGCCATCCTGGTCGTTGAACCAACCTCTCGACTTTACCTGCTTCACGCTCAGGTCGTCGTTGCTGGTCCACACAATTATGGGCGACTGGTAATCGCCAGCGGTGAACACCTTAGTGTCGCCAGCGCCAATCTCAAACACCATCCACTTGAAACCTCGGTTGTAGCAAATGCCGCCCATGTCGTTGATGATGAACATTGACGAGTCCACTTGATGCTTGAGCTGGTTCTCGGGGGTGATGACAAACGCGTCAATGTTGTTGGTGCTGCGGGTTTGAGGCATCCACAAGTTGCCCTTGGAGTCAAACCTCAGTCCCACGCGGCTCGCCAGCGGGCTGTTGGTGGTGTTGTATTGAGCCACCACGGTGTCGTTCTGCACCTTGCACACTCCCGAAGTAGTGCGGCAGCAGTAGAAGTAGGTGTTAGGCTCGTTGGGCGAAATGACGATGCCCATGTTGGCCGAGTTGTTGGGGTATCCCACTGGGGTGATATTTCTCCAGTTGACTCCATCATAGGAGTTGATCTCGGTTTTAGCACCGCTGTTGGCACCCGAGAGGATGCGGTTGTCGCTGGTGCGGCACAGGAGCACTCGCTGCTGAGTGGGGTCGTAGGTGGGCCAATAGGCGTTGGCGCTGATGCTGATGCCATTAGGCATGAGGTAATTACCAGGAACGCCACTCACCACATGTGCCAGACCTTTAGCACCCAGCACCCACCAGTTGCCTTCTTCCTGGCTGGTGTAGAGCTCGCTGTTAGCGGCATTCACCTTGGTATAGGTGAGGCCGGTGGGAGCAATGGTATAGTAGTAGTTCTTGGCACCAAAGCTTGCCACAAATCCTGCGGGATAGGGCTGCACAGTCACTGGCTTTGCACCCACCACCTGCTTGAGGGTGAAGTTGCAGGTGTCGACGCCCAGGCTATCGGTACCATGACCTATTGTGACAATCTGGAAAGTGGCACTGCACGAGAGGAAGAACTTGCTGTCGTTGATGGGATAGATGAGACCGTCGCCCTTGGCGTTGGCTGCCTGCTTGTGATGTCGTGCGAGCTCAAGCTGCTCGTCGGCACCGCAGTAGTAGAACTTGCTGGCAAGGCTCATCACCTTGATGTTGCCCACCTGGGCAACCGAGGCGACACTCACGTCATAGTTTCTCACCTCCTTGACGTCGAAGGTGGTGTCGTCGAGCACCAGATAGCCAAAGGAGGTGGCTACATAAACCTTTCCTGGAGCAAAAGTGATGTCGTTGATGGTCTTAACCTTGTGAAGCACCACATCCTTGATGGCAGGCACATTAATGACCTCTCCACTGGGCATGTACACATCGATGTTGGCATCTTTGTAGGCAATCACGAGATAGCCCTTGCTGTAGTTATAGTAAATCTGGCTGATGTTGATATCGTTGATGCTCGAGATGGCGTCAATCTCATGGTTGGTCTCGCTTGCCTTGTCGAAGTAGTAGAGCGAGCCACCTGCCAGATAAAACACTTTGTCACCAGTATCGATGCAATTCTTGGCACTTCCACCCACATAATAAGGGTGGATTTTCCATTGGCCAGCCCCCAGTTGAGCCACTGCCATGAGTGGTAGCATCATAACCACTGCAACGAGAAATTTTCTTATCATAATGAATAGTTTTTATTATCATTGTCCAAGAAGCGGATTAGACCGTTTTCACAACCCCCTTCTTTACCTAATTACTAAAACGTGAAAACTACTATTAAATTGTGTATCAACGCAAATAATGTTGCCGTCAGTACCTGAGCTCATGCTCCACGTGGTTGCGAGCCACGTTCTTGAACGCAAACTTGCACCACTGCCCGGTGACACTGCTGTCATACCTGACATACATCTTGCTGCCGCTGGGAATAAAGTCGAGGGTCACACGCCCGGTGTAGGCCTCTTCACGGCCTCCAAGCCCCGACACCTTGCCCTTCTTCTCCTCGATGGTGAGCTTGTCGTCGATGATTGTGGCGATGAGGTTTACCGTCTCACCGTCAACCAGTTGCAATCCAGTGCGTTCAATGGTCACCGTGCCGTCGTCGTTAGCCACCAGCTTCAAGAGGCACTGGCTTGTAGCCTCATTGCCGCCAGCGCTCTCTTGCTTGGCAAGCTCCATCGAGTTGATGCGCGATGTGGCAGGCTTTATCCGCTTCTGCCGCAGGAAAAAACCCACTATTGCCATAGCAACGCAAAACGCTATTGTATAGAATTCTATCGAAGTAAAGTCCATTATATCGGTCAAAGGTAGAAAAAATCTTTGACATAGCGCCCGTTTTAACAAAAAAATGTGACAAAAACGGCATTTGCCAGGTGCTACAGGTACTTTGCCCACCTTTTTTTCATCCATTTTTCACTGTCTTTAGAAAAAAAACTCACAAAATTGAGCAAAGGCAAATTATTATTGCTATTTTTGCAAATTGAAACGAATGATTAAGTTAGCCGACATAAAACAATCCATAGAAGTTGAGCTCAAGCAACTCAACCAGATTATCAACGACACGTTGCGCAGCGACAACCCGCTGATGAACACCATCGTGTCTAATTACCTGAAGACCAAAGGCAAGCAGTTGAGGCCCATTCTGGTGCTGCTCAGCGGCAAGCTATTTGGTGGCATCAACCAGGAAGTGATTACTGCCGGAGCAGCCATCGAGATGCTGCACAACGCATCGCTCATCCACGACGATGTCATCGACGAGAGCAAGCAGCGACGTGGCGTCGACACCATCAATGGGGTGTGGGAAAACCATGTGGCAGTGCTCGTGGGCGACTTCTTCGTGAGCAGGGCGCTGGTGTGTGCCGTCGACACCCGCAACAGCGAGATACTGCGCGTGCTCGCCACCCTGGGTTCCGACCTCTCGCTGGGAGAGATTGACCAGTATGACACCGCCCGCCACCACAACATCAGCGAGGAGGCCTACTTCAACATCATTGGCAAGAAGACCGCATCGCTCTTCACCAGTTGTGTGGAGGTGGGAGGCCTTGCCGCAGGTGCCAGCTATGAGCAACTGGCTGCCATCAAGGAATATGCGCGGCTGCTGGGACTGTGTTTCCAAATCAAGGACGACACCTTCGACTACTTCCACGACCCCGTGGTGGGAAAACCCACGGGCAACGACTTGCGTGAGGGCAAGGTCACTCTGCCACTCATCTACGCCCTGTCGCAGCACAAGAACTCCAAGCGCAACGAGATGATGGAGATTGTGAAAAAGGGCACCTACAGCGCCAGTGAGATAGAGCGCCTGGTGGAGTGGGCAAAGGATTGCGGCGGCATCGACTACGCCTACCTCAAGATGCGGGAGCTGTGCAACACCGCCGAGTCGCTGCTCGACGACTATGGCGACAACGAGTGCACTCGTGCCCTCAAGTCAATTTTCCGCTATATCATCGAGCGAAACAAGTGAGAACGACAGTCCCGAGCACAAGCCTGCTGTCGCTCACTCCCTATTGCAAATCCTATAATCAACAAAAAAACAATAAAACCCTAATTATGAACAAAGTAATCATCATTGGCTGTGGCGGTGTGGGAACCGTAGTGGCACACAAGTGCGCCAAAAATCCCGACGTGTTTAACGAGATTGTCATTGCTTCGCGACACAAAGAGAAATGTGACGCCGTGGCAAGGGCGATTGGTGCCCCTAACATCACCACCGATGAGGTGGACGCCGACAGCGTGGAGCAACTGGTGGCTTTGTTCAAGCGCCACCAGCCCAAGCTGGTGATCAATGTGGCACTGCCCTACCAGGACCTCACCATCATGGACGCATGCCTGAAATGTGGAGTGAACTACCTCGACACTGCCAACTATGAGCCACGCGACGAGGCTCACTTCGAGTACAGCTGGCAGTGGGCCTACCGCGAGCGATTTGAGAAGGCGGGCCTGACGGCCATCCTGGGCTGCGGCTTCGACCCGGGCGTGAGTGGCGTGTACACCGCCCGCGCTGCCAAGCACCACTTCAAGGAGATTCACTACCTCGACATCGTGGACTGCAACGCCGGCAACCACGGCAAGGCTTTTGCAACTAATTTCAACCCCGAAATCAACATACGCGAGATAACCCAGAAGGGCCGCTACTACGAGGACGGCAAGTGGGTGCAAACGGGTGCCCTCGAGATTCACAAGCCCCTCACCTACCCCGAGATTGGTCCCCGCGAGAGCTACCTCATGTATCACGAGGAGCTCGAGTCGCTGGTGCTCAACTACCCCACCATCAAGCGCGCCAGGTTCTGGATGACCTTTGGCGAGGAATACCTCACCCACCTGCGTGTGATTCAAGACATAGGCATGGCGCGCATCGACCCAGTGATGTACCAAGGCATGGAAATCGTGCCACTGCAGTTCCTCAAGGCAGTGCTGCCCAACCCACAAGACCTGGGTGAGAACTACACCGGGCAGACCAGCATTGGCTGCCGCATTAGCGGCATAGGCAAGGACGGCAAGCCGTTGACCTATTACATCTACAACAACTGCGACCACCATGCAGCATTCGAGGAGACTGGCATGCAGGCGGTGAGCTACACCACCGGAGTGCCCGCCATGACAGGCGCCATGATGTTCCTCAAGGGCCTGTGGTGCAAGCCCGGCGTGCACAACGTGGAGGAGTTTGACCCCGACCCATTCCTCGAGGTGCTCAACGAGCAAGGCCTCCCCTGGCACGAGCAATTCAACATCGACCTGGAACTGTAAGAGTTTTCAGTTCTCAGTTTTCAGTTGTCTGTTTTCAGTTTTTAGTTGAGTAGTAGAATAGTAAAGTAGTAGAGTAGTTGAGAACTCCCACCTCTCACCTCTCACCTAATCTCGCCACTGCCTTCCATAAACCATAAACTATCAACTATAAACTAAAAAATAAACCAATAAAAAGTCCTCAAGGCATCGATGCCATGAGGACTTTTTTCTTGTCTTATTTCCCGCTGGGGGCGACTATCGCAGGTCGAACTTCTTGCGTATCTCGTCCACATAGTCGAGTTTCTCCCAGGTGAATAGTTCCACCTCGATGTCGCGGTCGCCCTCGTAGAGCGACTTGAAATGCTTGGTCACCACCTGTGGCTCGCGGCCCATGTGGCCATAGGCTGCCGTCTCCTGATAGATGGGGTTGCGCAGCTTCAGGCGCTTCTCGATGGCATAGGGTGTCATGGGGAACAGCTCTTTGAGCGCCTCGCCTATCTGGGCGTCGCTCATGGGCACATGGCTGGTGCCGTAGGTGTTCACATAGATGCTCACGGGCTCGGCAATGCCAATGGCATAGGACACCTGCACGAGCATCTCGTCGGCTACGCCGGCAGCCACCGCATTCTTTGCCATGTGGCGTGCGGCATAGGCAGCGCTGCGGTCCACCTTGCTGGGATCCTTGCCGCTGAAGGCGCCACCGCCGTGTGCTCCACGGCCGCCATAGGTGTCGACGATAATCTTGCGGCCGGTCAAGCCAGTGTCGCCATGAGGACCGCCAATCACAAACTTGCCGGTGGGGTTCACGTGCAGCTTGTTCTCATAGTCAAACCCGTCGAAGAGGCGCTTTATGTCCTCGGGCAGACGGCCTATCACGCGTGGCAGCAAGATGTTGGCCATGTCTTGCTTGATGCGCTCCACCATCTTAGCGTCGGCCTCTTCCTGGCCGATGCCGTCGGGCTTCACAAACTCGTCGTGCTGAGTGCTGATGACGATGGTGTCGACACGCACGGGGCGATGGGTGGCCTCGTCATACTCTACTGTCACCTGGCTCTTGGCGTCGGGGCGCAGATAAGGAATCTCGTTGCTCTTGCGCAGCGCTGCCAGCTCGCGCAGCAAGGCGTGGGCAAGGTCGAGCGTGAGAGGCATGTAATTAGGCGTCTCGTTGCACGCGTAGCCAAACATCATTCCCTGGTCGCCAGCGCCCTGAGCCTCCTCGCTGTCGCGGTCCACACCGCGGTTAATGTCGTCGCTCTGCTCATGCAGCGCCGAGAACACGCCGCACGAGTCGCCGTCAAACTTGTACTCACTCTTGGTGTAACCAATCTTGTTGATCACCTCGCGCGTAACCTCCATCAGGTCGATGTAGGTCTTGCTCTTCACCTCGCCGGCAATCACCACCTGGCCAGTGGTCACGAGAGTCTCGCATGCCACACGGCTGCTGGGGTCAAAAGCCAGGAAATGGTCGAGCAGCGCATCGCTAATCTGGTCGGCAACTTTGTCGGGATGACCTTCCGACACCGACTCACTGGTAAATAAATAGTTCATCTTTCCAAATTGTTTTAATGTGGAAAAACGCTAAAAGATGCTGTTATGAGGGATTCGCAGTTTTAGCATTTTTTTAAGTGGTTGCAAGCAGCCAAATTTTTCCACTGTGGTTAATAATAAATTCTTTTCCTTGCTGAGCCTCCTGGGCTCATTGCGGGTGCAAAGGTAATGCTTTTTCTTGAACTAGAAAAAATATTGCACAAAAAAAACCATCCCACATTAGTGAGATGGTTGTAAGTTGTAATGTACTCGATGACGTTTAATATCGCCAATCAAAAATCAATTAACCTGAGTCTATAGGCCTTACCTATAAGCTCAGCGACATTACGCGAGTCGGTTTTGTGTAATAACTGCTTGCGATGGTATTGAACGGTATTAATCGAGATATATAGTTTCTCTGCTATTTCACGACTGCTTAACCCTTCTACAAGAAATTTTAGAACTTCACGTTCTCGCACCGTCAAATCTTTAGTGGTGTTTGTCATATTATGTTTTAAATCTTTAAGAATTTCAATTATGCAAACGCAAATTAATAACACAATTGTATAATTTCCAAATAATTACCAATCTTTTTGATGCAAAAACAACAAAACTACCGCTTTTAGTAGCAAAAAACTAATAGTTTTTCTATAATTTTCCAAAACACATGCAAAAGCACTACCAAAAACTGCCTACAAATTGTAATAGTCACTATATTTTTAGGTGAAAAATGATTTTTTTTGAAAAAAAATGGCAAAAAAATTTGCCAGTTCAAAAAATGTGCGTAACTTTGCACCGCAATTTTCAGCTGGTGCGTTAGTTCAGTTGGTTAGAATGCCTGCCTGTCACGCAGGAGGTCGCTGGTTCGAGTCCTGTACGCACCGCATGTGGAGAGAGGAGAAGAGCGAAGATGTGCTTCGGCACTATTCGCTCTTTCTTTTTTTCTTTTTTATTCTATATAAACACTTAGAAGTTCTAGACTTTCTAGGCAATCTAGTTTTTTACTAGACCACCTAGACATTCTAGAACTTCTATCTCCTGGCGGACAAGGCACGCCTTGTCCCTACAAAATTATTTGTGTCCTATAAAAGTCCGTGGGGACTGGAAGGGGCTTAGGCAGGGGTGGAGTGCGAAGCACGGAACCCCTGTGTAGTGTATCACACCCCAAAAAATATAAAGCCCGCGTTCCGCGTTCCACGTTCTACGTTCCACGTTCCGCGTTCCACCTTCCACCTTCTCCGTTCCACCTTCCACGTTCCACGTTTCACGTTACTGCTTAGCAGCCTCTACCCACTGCTTCACGTCGTCGGGCATGGGGTTCTTGTAGCCAAGCTTGTATTTCTTGTTTATCTCGAGCAGGTCTTGGAACAGCTTGCCGGGCTTCTCAATAGCGGCGAGCGCCTCGACGGTGAGCACACCGGCCTTCTGGATGGGAGCCACCCACTCGGCGGGGATGCCCAGTGCGGTAAACGCCTCTTCCTTGTCGCGGCGGGCCACCTTCTCGGGTCGCATCTGCGGGAAGAGCATCACATCCTGGATGTAGCTGTTGCCCGTCATGAGCATGGTGAGGCGGTCGATGCCAATGCCTATACCGCTTGTGGGAGGCATGCCATACTGCAGTGCGCGCAGGAAGTCTTGGTCAATTACCATTGCCTCGTCGTCGCCCTTGTCGGCGAGTCGCATCTGCTCCTTGAAGCGCTCCTCCTGGTCGATGGGGTCGTTGAGCTCGCTGTAGGCGTTGGCCACCTCCTTGCCGTTGACCATGAGTTCAAAGCGCTCGGTGAGGCCTGGCTTGCTGCGGTGCATCTTGGTGAGTGGCGACATCTCCACGGGATAGTCGATGATAAAGGTGGGCTGGATGAAAGTGCCCTCGCAAGTCTCGCCAAAGATCTCGTCGATGAGCTTGCCCTTGCCCATGGTCTCGTCAACCTCGATGCCGAGCTTCTGCGCCACCTCACGAATCTGTGCCTCGTCCATGCCGTCGAGGTCGTAGCCCGTCTTCTCCTTGATAGCGTCGAGGATGGGCAGGCGGCGGTAGGGAGCCTTGAAGCTGATGGTCTTGCCGTCGATCACGCTCTCGGTAGTGCCGTTCACTGCCACGCAAATCTTCTCGAGCAGTTGCTCGGTGAACGACATCATCCAGTTATAGTCCTTATATTGCACATAGAGCTCCATGCAGGTGAACTCGGGGTTGTGGTTGCGGTCCATGCCCTCGTTGCGGAAGTTCTTGCCTATCTCATACACGCCCTCAAAGCCGCCCACGATCAGGCGCTTGAGGTAGAGCTCGGTGGCGATGCGCATATACATGTCGATGTTTAGCGCATTGAAGTGGGTGATGAATGGCCTTGCGCTGGCGCCGCCGGCGATAGCCTGCAGGGTGGGAGTCTCCACCTCGGTGTAGCCGGCATCGTCGAGCACCTGGCGCATGGTGCGCAGCACCACGGCACGCTTGAGGAAGGTGTCCTTCACGCCCTCGTTAACCACCAGGTCAACATAGCGCTGGCGATAGCGCAGCTCGGGGTCGTCGAAGGAGTCGTAGACCACGCCGTCCTTCACCTTAACAATTGGCAAGGGCTTGAGGCTCTTGCTCAGCACCTTGAGCTGCTGGGCGTGAACGCTAATCTCGCCCGTCTGGGTGCGGAACACATAGCCCTCGATGCCCACGAAGTCGCCTATGTCGAGCAGCTTCTTGAACACCACGTTGTAGAGGTCCTTGTTCTCCTCGGGGCACAGGTCGTCGCGGCTGATGTACACCTGGATGCGGCCCTTAGAGTCCTTGAGCTCCATAAACGATGCCTTGCCCATGATGCGGCGGCTCATGATGCGACCAGCAATGCTCACCTGGCGAGGCTCGGCCTCGTCGCTGAAGGTGCTCTTTATCTCGTCGCTCCAAGCGTTGACCACATATTCGGCTGCTGGATAAGGGTCGATTCCCAACTCACGCAACTGGTTCAAACTATTGCGCCTAACTATCTCCTGTTCGCTAAGTTCTAAGATGTTCATATTGTAGATTTTTGTAATATCAAAATATATCGGAATGTGATCCAGTATCTAAAAATAATAATATCAACTCTGTGTCATTCTGCTCCCAGATGAGCAGCCAATCGGGCTGTATATGACACTCCCATTTGCCTGCATACTTTCCCACAAGCTTATGAGGACGGTATTGCTGTGGCAACACACCATTTTCCTCAAGAATAGCAACTGCTTGCTCAAGTTTTTTAATGTCAAGACCTCGCTTGACACATTTCTTTACTGCCTTTACAAACCTATGAGAATACTTGATTGTGTACATATTTTTTACCCTAAAATATGTTTGAACATTTCCTCACTGTTTTTAGCAGTATAAACGCGACCGGCTTTTACGTCTTCAATAGCTTCATCTAAACCTGTTTTACGCTTCTTTTGGGGCTTAACAATTGTCACGCCATTAAGCGAATTAAGAATCTTGCGAAGACTATTCAAGATAGACCTATCTTCCACATTAATTATTATCTGTTCCATAACAAAACGTTTTAGAGTGCAAAGATACAATATTTTTTTTGTTTTGTAAAACAGTTGACACGATTAAAGCAAACCCAGAAAACCACGACAGCCCAGGAACTTCGGAAAACCTGGAAAAAACCGGACAGTTCAGATAGTCCGGAAAAACCAGATAGCTGCGAGGGTGCTTGACGAAGTGAGTTAACCTCACGGCGCGTACCCCGAAGGGGTGCGTGGCGTGAGGTAAGTGTCCATCCCCCACTATTATTGAGCCCCGAAGGGGGTCAACACTATGTTAGACGGTATTCATTCCACTCTATACCGGCATTGCTGAGCAGATGTTTATACTCATCCTCAAAAGTCTGCCTACGATGATGCTCTCGCTGTCGTTTTATGTAGTTGGCTACCATGTCCTTGTCGCGTAGGGCATAAGTGAACGCGCCATATTCTTTGCCCCACCCCGAGAACATGGGGAATGATGCCTGATGGATCTTTATCCAATTGCTGGAGCTGAGTTTGATGTCTCGCACTAGGTCAGAGAGACGCACATCGGCGCGAAGACTCAGCAGAATGTGGATGTGGTTCTCTATGCCATTGATTTCATAGACATGGCAGTTCTTGTTACGGATGGTGGCAGCAATATAGTTGTACAGAATTTCGGAGGACTGCTCTGGCAGAGTCATCTCGCGGCAATAGGTGTTGATGACGAGATGGTAGATGGCTGTGACTGCACTCATATTTTTAGTTTTTATTGCAAAGATAGTAAAATGTGGAGGAAGATGCAAATGTTGGCATGAAACATCAGTAGTGAAAAGATGGTCTGGGTGGATGTTGTTGACCCCCTTAGGGGCTCGGGAAAAGGGAAGGGGCACGGGTACCCCACGCCACGCACCCCTGCGGGGTACGCGCCGTGGGGTTGCCCACTTCGCCCCTTTCGGGGACGCCCTGGCCTACGGCCAGACGCCACTCCGCCAGCGACCACGAAACAAAAATACGCAATCACGTGACGGCCAGACGCCACTCCGTAAGAGACCACGAAACAAAAATACGCAATCACGAAATGGCCAGATGCCACTCCGTAAGAGAAGGACGCTGCAAGGGTGCTGCCCAAAGCGAGCCCGAAGATAGTTGAAATGTGCTGGCCGAGTCCAGAGCATCCGGGGACTGCGAGGGTGCTGGCCGGAGCGTTCCCGAAGATAGCTGCGAGGGTGCTTGCCAGGACGTCCCCAGAGACCGTAGCGAGGCCGGCTGACGAAGTGAGTTAACCTCACGGCGCGTACCCCGAAGGGGTGCGTGGCGTGAGGTAAGTGTCCATCCCCCACTATTATTGAGCCCCGAAGGGGGTCAACGGTCAGATGCCACTCCGCCAGCGAACATGAAACAATAAACCGCAATCACATGACGACCAGATGTCACGAAGCTAGCGAACACGCGCCGCGGGTGCAACTAAACTTCTCTGGTAGCAAAAAAAAGCACCCGCGGGGCGGGTGCTCTTTTTAAGTTTAACGTCAAGAATGATTATTTGATGATAACCTTCTTGCCATTGTGGATGTAGATGCCAGGAGTAGTTGGCATGTTGTTGAACTTAACACCAAGGAGGTTGTAGTAAGCGTTGTCGGCCTTAGCGTCTACACCAACGGTGTTGATAGCACTCTGGTTCTTGCTTACCATGATGCTAGGAACATCGGCGCGGTTGTAAACGAGCTGTACGTCATACTTACCAGCTTCCTCAATCTTGAAGTTAGAACCGTCAACGAGCTGGATAGCAACGTCGAGGAGCTCAGGAGTGATCAGGAAGAAGCCTGCACCAGTCTCATCGATACCACCGTACCAGATAGTGCTGCCGTCCTCGGCAAATGTGATAACCTTGAACTCAGCATTCTCCTCGAGGTCTACAGTAGCGAGATCGTTAACGAACTCAACGCCATTAGCGGTGTCCCAGCCCTGGAACGAACCTACCAGGTAGTAAGTGGGCTCCTCAACAATGCCACCGTCGGGCAGAGTAGTGAACTCAACAGCCTCGGTCCAGTCGGTAACGCGTTTTTCCTCATTCTTAACACCCTGTACCTGTACCTCATACTTAGTCTCGGGAACAAGACCCTCGATAGTGTAAGGATTAGCTACGTTCTCGCACAGAGTCCACTCAAATGGCTCAACAGCGCCAGGAATCTCAACTGCGATGTTGTCGAGATAGATTGACCACTGGTCGGTGCAGTCATAGTGACGGAAGGCGATAACGCCCATGCCCTCATACTCGCTCAGGTCAATCTCATAGCTAGTAGCGGTAGTTCCTGCAGGCTGGATGAACTCAGAGACAGCTACGAACTCATCAACAGTTTCCCAGTCAGGATTGGTGCAAACGTAAACCATGATCTTGTCGGGATAAGTAGCGCTTTGCTGCCAAGCATCAAACTTGAGAGTGCCACCCAGACCTACTGCTGGAGTGAACAGCCAGTTGTCGGGACTAGCAGCGCCAACACCACTAATGTAGCTTGAAGAGTAGAAGCAAACGTCATCCTGAGCGTCGCTGCTATAAGCGAGACCCCAGCCGTTGCCGTCGCCATCGGCGTCATAAACCATCCAACCCTCATCGAGCTGTGCCTCATAGCCATCCAATGGGAAGTCCCAAAGCTTGTTCATCAAAGCGGGATCTACCCAAGGACGCCAGCGCAGGTTCCAAGTGTCGTTGTTAACACCAGGTACCCAAGAAACTACACCAGTAGTAGCGGTGGGCTCAACTGTTACGTCGGTAGGAATAGCAGGAGCTGTTGGGTCGTCAACAATCAGGTCAACCTGGTCGTTAGAGCCACCAAGAGATACTACGAACTCATAAGCGGCACCCGAAGCGAACTCAAAGTCGTCGGCACGACCACCAATCGAACCATTGCTAGAAGCAATCCAAACACGGTCGCCTGGAGTTGGGTTGGTGATACACCAGTCATAAGTACCAGCGGGGATCAAGATTGTTACGCTGTTGTTGATAACGATGTTTGCAGTTGAAAGATTACCATCGGCATTCTCTGGAATCTTGTACTCAAACTCAGCGTAAGTTTCAGCACTGGCATTTCCGCTAGTGGTCAGACCACCTTGCTCGGGGATGATGGTGCCATAAGCGATAGCGTCCTCGTCAAGAAGCATCTGGTAGCCAGAACCATCTTGCCAAACGTCGCCAGCAGTAAGAGTTACGCTTGCATAGCCCTCGGGAACGTCGGCCTTGGGAACAGCGTTAAACTTAACGCTCTTGGTTGCTTTCACTGCGGTGGGAGTTGTGCTAACAACAACCTTATCCGCCTTCTTGTACATCTGACCATAAACTTTGGTCTCAGCATTCATTGCCATGGGAATGAGCAATGCAGCCATTAACAATAAGGTAATTTTCTTCATAAACCTTAGGTTTTTAGTTAATAAAAATGGTTAATTATAGGATTTTTATAATCTTTTGAATTCACAAAGGTAGTATTTTTTCAACAATTACACAAGAAAAACTTAGATTTTTTTTAAAAAAATCGTCATTTTATGGTAAAATTTCGCCTATTTGCTGAAAATCGTGGCGAGTTCTACCGCAAAACATAGGGCACAGTCCCAAAAAATATTCACGCATTATTCATTTAATTGAAAACTATTGCATAACTTTGCATCTGTCAAATTATGGACCTATCAGTAGAAATACCCCTTAGTGGCCGTCGTGAGGTGCTGCTGCCGGCATCGAAGAGCCTTGCCGCGCGGGAGCTCATTATCGCGGCTCTCACGTCGCGGGAGTCGCTGTCTCAGGCGGTGACTGCCCTGGGCACGTGCTGCGACGACACCGCCGCCATGGCACGAGCGCTCACGAGCCACAATGATTATACTCATGTAATTGAGTGTACCCAAAATCATAAATATCAGGCGATAAGCTCCCCCTCTATCCCCCTCTATCTTAGAGGGGGAGCCGACACACAGCAATTAAACCATTGTTATAATAGTAATAATTATATTAATGTGGAGGGGGCAGGCACGGCGATGCGTTTTCTCACCGCCTTCATGGCATGCCAGAGGGGCCGCTGCGTAACCCTCGACGGCAATCAGCGCATGCGCCACAGGCCCATCGCGCCGCTGGTCGACGCCCTGCGCCACATGGGCGCCACAATCGACTATATCGACCGCGAGGGCTTCCCGCCGCTCAAGATCGAGGGTCGCAAGCTGCATGGCGGCGCTCTTGCGCTGCGCGGCGACGTGAGCAGCCAGTTCACGTCGGCACTGCTCATGGTGGCACCGGTGGCTGGCGGCATCACCCTCACGCTGGAGGGCGACATCGTGTCGCGGCCCTACATCGACATGACCCTTGCCCTGATGCGCCACCACGGCATCGAGGCGCGCTGGCACGACGGCGCCATCGTGGTGCCTGCGGGCTGCTACACCGCTGCAGCGCCCGTCATCGAGGGCGACTGGAGCGCGGCAAGCTACTGGCTCGGGCTCAAGGCCCTTGCCCCGCAGTTGTGCATCACGCTCTCCCCCCTGAGCGAGCACAGCCTGCAGGGCGACCACGCGATAGCCACGATGATGGAGCCCCTGGGGGTGAGAGTGAGGTATTATAATAATAAATGTGTCACGCTGGAGCATGACGACGTGCATCTGCCGTCACGCTACTGCCGCGACATGGCTGCCACGCCCGACCTCGTGCCCACCCTCGCCGTCACGCTGTGCCTGCTGCGGGTGCCGTTTGCGCTCACCGGCGTTGCCACGCTGCGCCTCAAGGAGAGCGACCGCCTCGAGGCACTGCGCCAGGAGCTGGGCCAGCTGGGCTACTGCGTTGAGGCGGGCGACAACGCCTTGCGCTACGACGGCAACCACACGCCACCGGCATTGCCGCCCGTGCTCGACCCGCACGGCGACCACCGCCTCGCCATGGCGCTGAGCCTCGCCGCCACCCGCTACCACGGCATCGTCATCAACAACGCCCAAGTAGTCACCAAGTCCTACCCCACCTGGTGGCAACAACTACTTCAGTAATGCATAATTCATAATGCACAATCTTGCTCGTTCCACTTTCCACCTTCCACGTTTCACGCGCGAAGCGCCGTTCCACGATCCACGCGCCGCAGGCGCAACTTAACACTTAACTCTTAACACTTTACACTTAATTTTGATTCCCGCATTCTACATATTCATTGCCATGGTGGTGATAGGGGTGATTCTCTACATCCACGACAGGCTCACCAATAAACCGGGCACTCCACAGCAGGAGGTTGAGCCGGTGGCCGAGCAGCAGCAAGACGACTGCAGCGACGAGTGCTGCGGCACCCACGACGTGTGCCCAAGCGAGATGATGCTCCGCCACTTCAACGACCCGGCACAATACTACGACGACGAGGAGCTCGACGCCTTCAAGGGTCGCGGCGCCAGTGACTACAGCGACGACGAGCTCGAGCAATGGCGCGACGTGCTCTACACACTCAAGCACGACGAACTCCTGCCCTGGGAACGCTCCATCAAGAAACGCGGCATCACCATGCCCGGCATCATTAAAGAGGAATTAGTAGCCCTCGCCCTGGGATAACGGCAAGGTGAGTGTTGTTGACCCCCTTCGGGGCTCGGGAAAAGGGAAGGGGCACGGGTACCCCACGCCACGCACCCCTGCGGGGTACGCGCCGTGGGGTTGCTCATTTCGCCCCCTTCGGGGACGCCCTGGCCTACGGCCAGCTGCCACACCGCCAGCGACTAAGACACGGCCAGCTGCCACACCGCCAGCGACTATGACACGGCCAGCCGCCACACCGCCAGCGAAGGGCGAGGGCTGCGAGCGTGCTCGCCACGTCGTCCACGAAATCACACACCAACAGCGACTATGACACGGCCAGCTGCCACACCATCAGCGACTATGACACGGCCAGCCGCCACACCATCAGCGAAGGGCGAGGGCTGCGAGCGTGCTCGCCACGTCGTCCACGAAATCACACACCAACAGCGACTATGACACGGCCACACCGCGCGAAGCGCAAATAATCGCACGAAGCGCAAATAATCGCAGGAAGTGCAAAATAATCGCACGCAGCGCAAAATAATCGCACGAAGCGCAAAATAATCGCACGAAGCGCAAAATAATCGCACGAAGTGCAAATAATCGCGCGAAGCGCAAATAATCGCACGAAGTGCAAATAATCGCGCGCAGTGCAAATAATCGCGCGCAGTGCCACCAGAAATTTCTAAGGAAACCTGCCATGCGGAACTACAATTTGACAAAAAAAATGATTTTTTTGCGACAAATATTTGTTTATTCAACTTCTTCTTACTATTTTTGTGGCACTAATTAAAAGCGAAACTAATTATAATCTGTGTAATTGCCTTTTCAATACAATAACAATATAGTGTTTATTTTCTAAATTATTAACCAAAACCGTTTATTTATGAAAAAATTCATTTACTCTTTGGTTTTGTGTGCTATCGCAGCAATCCCTGCATTCGCACAGGAGACCTTGACGGTGTATGACGGCGACGCAACAAATGCTTACGTTCCCGTCTACGGCTTCTATGCCGATGCTTACAACAAGTGTGAGTTCATCATGCCTGCCGCCGACTTGAGCGACATGCAAGGTGGAACAATCACCAAGTTGACATGGTTCTTGGCTACGGTTCCCGAGGCAGTTTGGGGCGGTAACTTCCAAGTTTATGTTAAGGAAGTAGCCGAGACAGCTTGCACAACAGCATTCCTGGGTACCGAAGGTGCTACCCTCGTTTATGAGGGACCACTGGATGGCACTAGCGGAACGCTGACTATTGAGTTTGCCAACGACTACACCTACGAAGGCGGCAACCTCATGTTTGCTGTTTACCAAACAGCTACTGGCACCTACAAGAGTGCTTCCTTTGCTGGAACCGCAGTTACTGGCGGCGCCGTGAGCAACTACAACTACAGCTCGCTCGAAGGCGTTACTGCTGGTACCGTTCGCGACTTCTTGCCCAAGACAGAGTTTGAGTACCTGCCAGCATCGGGCGTTATCTACAAGCCTAAGAACATCCAGGCTACCGAGCTCACTCCCAACAGTGCAGTTATCACTTGGGATGCTGGTGCCGCCGAGACATCTTGGGGCGTAGAGTACAAGAAGGCAGCCGACGAGGAGTGGACATCACTTGGCACTGTTACCGAGAAGACTGTCACCCTCGACGCACTTCAGAACGCTACTCAGTATGAGGTTCGCGTTAAGGCTATCGTTCCCGAAGGCGAGAGCAACTGGGCAACAGCAACCTTCGTAACTCCTGGTTGCGATGAGAGCGACATGGGCGAGGTTGAGTATGTGCTCACCGACACCTATGGCGACGGCTGGAACGGCGGTGGCAAGCTCCAGGTTCTCTATGCTGGAACTAACCAGGTGGTTCAAGAGATCACTCTGCCATCGGGCTCTGGCAACAACTCCCTTGAGGGCAGCTTCATGCTGTGCTACGGCGTAGAGTATGACCTCGTTTGGGTGGGTGGTACCTACACCTATGAGAACGGCTTCACTCTCACCGCTCCCGACGGAAGTGAGATTTATGTATTCCAGGGCACTGGCTCAAGCAGTGGTCCAACCCTGACTCCTGGCCTTCTCACTACCTTCACCATCAATCCTGTTACTTGCCCACGTCCAACTGCTGTAGCTGTTGACAACATCGTTTACAACGGCGCAACAGTAGGTTGGGTACCTGGCACCGAGGAGCAAGACCTCTTCGAGGTAGTTTGCACTACCGAGGCTACTCCCGACAATGCTACTCCAGTACAGGTTAACGATCCATTCTACACCTTCACCAACCTCGAGGAGAACACTACTTACAACGTATTCGTTCGCAGCATCTGCACCGAGGAAGACATGAGCACCTGGACTAAGGCAGTGACCTTCACCACTCCATTGCGCTTCGCTCTGCCCGAGAATCTCGTTGTTACCGACATCACTAGCAACAGCGCTGTTGCTAGCTGGACCGGCGATGCTCCAGCCTACAACTTCCGCTATCGCGAGAAGACTGGTCTTGACGAGAGCTTCGAGGCCGAAACAGCTCCTGCTGGCTGGAACATCAACAGCTGGGTAGTAATGCCTATCAACAACTACAACATGGGTGGCACTCCACTGTTTGCTGCCGATGGTACCTCTTGCATGGCTTCTATTAGCGTAAACGAGTCGACTGGTGAAGCACTTGGTGTTGACAACTGGCTGATCTCGCCAATGGTTGACCTGGCTGGAACTCTCGAGTTCTACGTTGCCGACCTGGGCGCAAACTATATTGAGAACTACGGTGTTTACGTTTCTACTACCGGTACCGCTCCTGCCGACTTCACCGCTCTTGAGGACAACATTGCTACTCAAGGCTTGATGCCATCGGCTGTTGGTAACTGGCAGAAGAAGGAGTTTGACCTGAGCGCATTTGAGGGACAGAAGGGCTATGTTGCCATCCGTCACCACGATGCTCAAGGTTACTATCTCTTCGTACGTGAACAACACTACCGCTCCTGTTACTATGGAAGGCCTGGCTGCTAACACTACCTATGAGTGCCAAGTACAGGGTGCTTATGAGGATGGCAACTCACTGTGGACCGACCTCGTGAACTTCACCACCCTTGCCGCCGATGCAATGCCAACAGAGGTTACTGTTGACAACATCACCGCTACTACTGCCGATGTTAATGTAGTAGGCTCGCAAGACCTCTACAACATCCGCTACCGCACTGCTGGCGAGACCAGCAGCTACTTCGAGGGCTTCGAGTATGGCCTCGCTAGTGGCGAGTTCCCAGTAGAGAGCGGCTGGACCGCTGTTGACGCCGATGGCGACGGTTACACTTGGTACACCTTCACTCCCGACGACAACACTAACCAGTATGTATTTGACGCTTCTTGCATGACTTCGGCAAGCTACATGCAGAATGCACTCACTCCCGATGACTGGTTGATCAGCCCACAAGTTAAGCTCGATGGCACTCTGTCGTTCCAGGTTCGTGCTCAGGATCCTAGCTATGCAGCTGAGCACTATGCAGTATATGTATCGGTAGGCGACCCCACTGACCTCACCTCTTTCGTAGAGCTTCTTCCCGAGGCTGTTTCTACCGGCACTTACCAAGAGATTACTGCCGACCTGAGCGCTTATGAGGGCCAGATGGGTTACATCGCATTCCGTCACTTCAACTGCACCGACATGTTCCGCCTGAACATCGACAACGTGACTATCACCTACGGTGGTGGCGTTGAGCCAGGCGAGTGGATTACTGTTGAGAACGTAGAATCTCCTTACACCATCACTGGTCTTGATCCAGAGACTAAGTATGAGGTACAGGTACAGGGTATCGTTGAGGATAAGTCTACTACCGAGTGGACTCCAAGCGTATTCTTCACTACTCTCGCCGATCAGGGTGGATATGATGAGTTCTATGTAGTGGGTACATTCAACGACTGGAACCAGACCGAGACTGGTGGACGCATCGAGCTCGCCGAGAACGAGGAGGGCAACTATGTGGGTACTGTAGAGCTTGAGGCTGGTGCCCAGTTCAAGGTTATCACATTTGCCGAGGATGGCAGCACCATCTGGTTCGGTGGTATCGATGAGACCCAAGCTGGCTTCTTCCTGATCACTCCTGAGCTCCTCGACGTTGATATCCAGCTCATTGACGGTTCTAACTTCAGAATTGAGGAAGCAGGCACTTACTCCATCACCGTTAAGGAACTTGGCCGCGGCCTCAACGAGCCTCTCGTAATGGTTGTTGACAAGATTACTGGTATCGACAACATCACTGTTGACAACCAGAGCAACGAGTGGTACAACCTCAACGGTCAGAAGCTCAATGGCAAGCCAGTTACTCCTGGTATCTACATCAACGGCAACAAGAAGGTTATCGTTAGATAATCGGCATTGATGCTTGACTTTAAAAAATGCATCCGCACCCCGTGCGGGTGCATTTTTTTTCGGGGATCGAGGATGGGGGATCGGGGATCGGGGATCGGGGATCGGGGATCGGGGGTCGAAGGACAAAGGACAAAGGACGAAGGACAAAGGACGAAGGACGAAGGGCCTTCAACATTGTACATTGTACATTGTACCTTGTACTTTTCTCCTCTCCCCCAACTTCCATAAACCATAAACCAAACAACCATAAACCAAGAATAATGCAATAAAACACGAGTTCTTGCGTTTAAAAAGATATATCGGGATTGATATACCTAGTGGGTAATGAAGAAATTGTATCGATACATACCCGTCATCTTAGTAATTGCGACAGCGTTCTTCTGGGCTTGCAGCACCAAGAAGAACACTGCCGGCAGCCGCTTTTGGCATGCGATGAACACGCGCTACAACGTGTATTACAACGGCGAGAAGCACTACAAGGAACAAATCAAGGTGCTCGAGAACGACTATCAGGACGACTACTCCACCCAACTCTTCATTCACCCCGCCGAGGCCTACAACGACCCCAAGGCCACCCAGCCCAGCACCAACTTTGACCGCACCATCGAGAAGATGCAAAAGGCCATCTCGCTGCACTCCATCAAGAAGAAGCCCAAGCGCAAGGCTGGCAAGGGCAACGACCCAAAATACAAGGAATGGCTCAAGCGCGAGGAATACAACCCGTTTATCCACAACGCCTGGTACATGATGGCCAAGGCTCAGTACATGAAGGGCGACTTCCTGAGCTCGGCAGCCACGTTCCACTACATCTCGCGACACTTCTCATGGAAACCCAAGCTCGTGCTTGAGGCAAAGATATGGGAGGCACTGAGCTACTGCGCCATGAACTGGACCACCGAGGCCGACAACGTGCTCGTGCACATCCACCCCGAGAAGATCGACGACAAGCGGCTCTACCAGCTCGCCAATCTTGCCTTTGCCGACTACTACATCAAGAGCAAGATGAACGACAAGGCGCTGCCCTATCTTGAGAAAGCCGTTGATGGCGCCGGCGGCGGACAGAAGGTGCGACTGAACTTCCTGCTGGGACAGCTCTATGACGAGAACGGGCAGAAGGAGAAAGCCTACCAGGCCTACAAGCGCGCCGGCAGTAGCAGCAGCTCGACCTACCGCACCAAGTTCAACGCGCGCATCAAGCAGAGCGCCGTGTTCCAGGGCAAGAACATCGACAGCGAGGTGAAAGCCCTCAAGCGCATGACTCACTACGACCGCAACAAGGAATACCTCGACCAGATTTACTACGCCATTGGCAACCTGTATCTCACCCGAGGCGACACCGTGCACGCCATCGAGAACTATGAGCTCGCCGCCAAGAAGAGCACCCGCAACGGCATCGACAAGGCCATCAGCCAGCTTACGCTGGGAGGCATCTACTTTGCACAGCACAAGTATGACAAGGCTCAGCCATGCTACAGCGAGGCTATTCCACAGCTTAGCGAGAACTACCCCAACTACAAGGAGCTCAAGCACCGCAGCGACGTGCTCGACGAGCTGGCGGTGTACTCGGGCAACGTGACGCTGCAGGACTCGCTGCTGCGACTGGCGCAGATGCCGCTCGAGGAGCAAAAGAAGGTGATTGCCAAGATTATCGAGGACCTCAAGAAGCGAGAGAAAGAAGAGAAAGAGGCTGCCGAGCGTGAGGCCTACATGGCTCAGCAGCAAGGCAAGGACAATGGCCTGAAGA
Organism: uncultured Prevotellaceae bacterium; assembly: GCA_900318065.1. Taxonomy (GTDB): domain Bacteria; phylum Bacteroidota; class Bacteroidia; order Bacteroidales; family Muribaculaceae; genus Sodaliphilus. The sequence goes on along the minus strand of ONIY01000023.1, from coordinate 16,614 downwards.
ACAACGCGCAGCAACCCGCCTCCTACAATATCAACGCCGACAACTCGTGGTACTTCTACAACACCACTACCAAGAATGCCGGTAAGACCGCCTTCCAGCAACTGTGGGGAAACCGCAAGCTCGAGGATAACTGGCGACGACGCAACAAGAACACCTTCTCGCTCGAGGAGAACACCGGCAACGAGGAGGAAGAAAACGCCAGCGACTCGACCATGGTGGCTGGCAACGACTCTACCGCCCAGGTCGACAAGGAAGCCGCCAAGCGCGCCGAGGATCCACACTACGAGGAATACTACCTCAAGCAGATTCCCAAGACCGAAGAGGAAATCCAGACCTCTAACGACGTGATCCAGGAAGGCCTCTACAACATGGGCGTGATTCTCAAGGACAAACTCGAAGACCTGCCCGCTGCCGCCTATGAGTTTGAGCAACTGCTCGAGCGCTACCCCGACAACACCTACCGCCTCGACACATATTATAATATGTATCTGCTATACTACCGCAACAAGCAGTACAGCGAGTCGGAACACTACCGGCAACTCATCCTCGACGAGTTTGCCGACTCTAAGTATGGCAAGGCGATGAAGGATCCCAACTACATCGAGAACCTCATGCGCATGGACCTCGTCCAGGAAGAACTCTACGACCAGGCCTACAACGCCTATCTGCGCAACGACAACGCCACCGTGCATGCCGCCTACTTTGAGATGATGAAGACCTATCCGCTGTCGAAGATCATGCCTAAGTTCATGTTTATCGACGCGCTGGCCTATGTCACCGAGAAGAACTACGACAAGTTCAAGAGCACCCTCAAGGAGATGCTCGAGCGCTACCCCGAGACCAATATCACACCCACCGCCTCGTCGATTGTCAAGGAGCTCAACAAGGGCCGCAAGCCACATGCTGGACTGGTCAACACCCGCGGCATGCTCTGGACCATGCGCCTGACCAACGACACTACCGCCGGCGCCGAGAACAAGGAGTTCACGCCATTCAAGGAGGGCCGCAACAAGCCACAGTACTTTGTGCTCGTGTTCTCGACCGACTCGGTTTCGTCTAACCAACTGCTCTTTGAGGTGGCTAAGCACAACTTCAACTCGTTTGTCATCAAGGACTTTGAGCTGGAGCCCATGTCATTTGGCGATCTAGGACTGATTGTGGTCAAGGGCTTTGCCAATTTCTATGAGGTAGACCACTACCGCGGTGTGTGGGAGAAGGATGCCGAGATGAACATCCCGCAGCAGGCTCACTATGTCATCATCAGCGAGGAGAACTTCAACCTGCTGCTGCAGGAGGGTCGCACATTTGAGGAATACTTCCGCTACCTCGACGAGCTCAACGAGGAGCAGGTAGAGGGACAGATTCCGGAGGACGCCGTCGACGACGAGAAACTCGACACCACCGAGACGCCTGGCAGCGACGAGCAGCAAGGCGAAGAGGAAGAGGGCAAGAAGCCCATCAAGTCGGTGAAGAAGGCTCAGGGCAAGACCTCCGATAAGCAGGAAGAGGAGGCTACCCAGGAGGAGAAGCCTGTTGAGAAGCCCAAGATCGACACTCCCGAGCAGCAAGGCAACCCGGCTCTGCTCGAGGAGGCACGCCGCCGCGCCGAGATGCGCCAGCAAGAGCAGCAGCGCAAGGAAGAGGAGGCTCGCAAGAAGGAAGAAGCGCGCCGTCGCGAGGAGGCCCTCAAGCGTGAGGAGCAACGCCGCCGCGAGGAAGAGGCTATGCGCAAGCAAGAAGAAGCCCTCAAGCAGCAGCAAGAGCAAGAGAAAGCCGACAAGGGCGAGAAAGCCGACGTGTCCGACAAGTCCGACAGCAGCAGCGCCACCGTCAACAAGGATAACAAGAAAGACGGCGACAACATCCAGCATCTCAAGAAGCAGAAGGACGAAGAGACCAAGGCTCGCGAGCGTCAGGAGAAAGAGGCCAAGAAAGCCGAGAAGGAGCGCGAGAAGCAGCTCAAGAAGGAAGAGAAGGCTCGTCAAGACTCGATAAAGAAGGCCGAGAAGGAGCGCGAGAAACTGCTCAAGGCTCAGGAGAAGGCCGAGCGCGACTCTATCAAGGCCGCCGAGAAGGCACGCGAAGAGCTCGAGAAGGCTAAGGAACGCGAGAAGGAAGAAGCCGCCAAGCGCGCCGAGCAGGAACGCAAGGACAAGATCAAGGCCAAGGAAGAGGCACGCAAGCAGCGTGAGCAAGAGCGCAAGCAGCGAGCCAAGGAGCGCGAGCAAAAGAAGAAAGAAGAGCAGAAGCGCAAGAAAGAAGAGGCCAAGGCTCGCAAGGAGGCTGCCAAGCAGCGACAGAAGCAGCGTGAAGAAGAGCGCAAGCAACGCGAGCGAGAACGCAAAGAAGCCGCCAAGGGCAACAAGAACTAGCCCCCTTGCCGCCACTGGGATTGATTATATCCCAATTGCGCCAACGATAAAATAGGTGGATTTCTAAGCGTTTCAGCAGGTTTCATGTGTAAAACAGTGAATGGGTGAACCATGAGGCTCACCCATTCACTTTTATCTATCAAGCTGATTATTCAGCTTAGAATACTATCGCTCAGCGATTAATACTCCTCTTCGTTGAAGAAGAAGTCGTCATCGTTGGTGTTAATACTCCTCTTCGTTGAAGAAGAAGTCGTCATCGTTGGTGGGATAGTCGGGCCAGATGTCTTCTATCGACATGTAGATGTCGCCTTCGTCTTCTATTTCTTCCAGATTTTCAATCACTTCCATGGGCGCACCGCTACGCATTGCATAATCGATGAGCTCCTCCTTAGTGGCGGGCCAGGGTGCGTCTTCTAGTTTTGTTGCTAATTCAAGTGTCCAATACATAGTCTTATCTTTTAGAGTTAATATTTATCGTTTTGAAAAAGTTCGCAAAAGTACTACTATATTTCTTTTCTGCAAGCGATAAAGCCGAAAAAATCGCATCAAAATGGGCTCTGTACTGTTAAACTTTGTGAATTGGCTCAAAGGGGTAGTGCCTATGCCGCTTCTTCGCCATGCGAGAAGGGGATATAGTGCTTCGAGAGCCAATGCCCATTGATGGAAGATAGGTGCGATTTTTTTGCTAGCAAAAAAATTATTACCTTTGCACCTGAATATTCACTAAACACGCTATAAATCGATGAATTTTGTAGAAGAACTTACTTGGAGAGGCATGATCAACAACATCATGCCAGGTACTGAAGAACAGCTGAACAAAGAAATGACGAGCGCCTATGTGGGCATCGACCCCACTGCCGACTCGCTGCACATTGGGCACCTGGTGAGCATCATGATGCTCAAGCACTTCCAGCGCGCAGGCCACAGGCCCATAGCACTCATTGGCGGCGCCACGGGCATGATTGGCGACCCATCGATGAAGTCGCAAGAGCGCAAACTCATCGACGAGGACACCCTGCGTCACAACCAGGAGGCCATTCGCAAGCAACTGTCGCACTTCCTCGACTTCGACAGCGACGCGCCTAACCACGCCATCCTCGTCAACAACTACGACTGGATGAAGGAATTCTCGTTCCTGAACTTCATTCGTGACATTGGCAAGCACATCACCGTCAACTACATGATGGCAAAGGACAGCGTGAAGAAACGCCTGGCTGCCAACGCCGACCACGGCATGTCGTTCACCGAGTTCAGCTACCAGCTCCTGCAAGGCTACGACTTCCTCTACCTCTATGAGCACGAGGGATGCCGCCTGCAGATGGGTGGCAGCGACCAGTGGGGAAACATCACCACCGGCACCGAGCTCATTCGCCGCATCAACGGTGGCGAGGCCTATGCCATCACTTGCCCATTGATCACCAAGGCCGACGGTGGCAAGTTTGGTAAGACCGAGAGTGGCAACGTGTGGCTCGACCCCAAGCGCACCTCGCCCTACAAGTTCTACCAGTTCTGGCTCAACGTGAGCGATGCCGACGCTGCCAAGTACATCAAGATTTTCACCGACCTGCCACAGGAGGAGATCCAGGCGCTCGAGCAGGAGCAAGAGCGTGACCCAGGTCTGCGCCCATTGCAAAAGCGCTTGGCTAAGGAAATCACCACCATGGTGCACTCGGCACAAGACTACGAGATGGCCGTCGAGGCTTCGCAAATTCTCTTCAGCAACAAGGCCAAGGACATCCTCCACAAGATTGACGAGGACACCCTGCTCTCGGTGTTTGAGGGTGTGCCACAGTTTGAGGTTAGCCGCGACGCCCTCGGTGGCGGCGTGCCAGCCATCAACCTGCTCACCGACGATGCTGCCGTCTTCCCCAGCAAGGGCGAGATGCGCAAGATGACCCAGGGCGGTGGCGTGAGCATCAACAAGGAAAAGATTGCCGACCCCAACATGACCATCGACGCATCGTTCCTGCTCAACGACAAGTACATCCTGGCACAGCGAGGCAAGAAAAACTACTTCCTCCTCATTGCCAAGTAGGACTATTGCCACGGTTTCAACGCCTGCCAGCACGTTATGCAAGCCACAACGCGGCCGGCGCAACCAGCCGAAAAGGCAGCCTAAATGCCTGTATTTGATTGGCGAAACCAAAAAAAATCGCAAAAAACTTGCAAGGTAACACAACGGTTTTTGGTGCCGCATTTCCTGGTTCGAGTCCGGGTAGGACAACCTCCAGAGAGCCAGCCAGTTAGGTTGGCTCTCTTTGGTAATATAAGGGCACTGAATACTTATTAGGTGAGAGGGAAGAGGTGAGAGGTGAGAGGGAAGAGTACGAAACTACTCTACTACTCTACTACTCTACTGCTCTACTGATAACTGAAAACTGATAACTGACTACTGATAACTGATAACTCTTATGTCACGAGACAAGACAACAACAGGCGACCTCACGTTGCTAGGCAACAAGGGCACCAAGTATGACGACAAGTACAACCCCGCGGTGCTGGAGACCTTCGACAACATGCACCCGGGCAACGAGTATGTAGTAAGCTTCGACTGCCCCGAGTTCACCGCGCTGTGCCCCATCACCGGGCAGCCCGACTTTGGCCGCATCGTCATCCGCTACATCCCTCGCGTGCGCATGGTAGAGAGCAAGAGCCTGAAGCTCTACCTCTTCAGCTTCCGCAACCAGGGCGACTTCCACGAGGACTGCGTGAACATCATCATGAAAGACCTGGTGAAGTTGATGGACCCCAAGTACCTCGAAGTCACCGGCTACTTCAACGCCCGCGGAGGCATCTCCATCGTGCCCTTTGCCAACTATGGCGACGCCGAGCACCAAGACCTGGTGAAAGCACGCCAACTGGCAAACTTCAACAACTGCAGTAACCGATAAACTTGGTTTTGGTTTATGGTTGATAGTTTATGGTTTATGGAAGACAAATTTTGTTTATAGTTTATTGTTTATGGTTTATGGAAGACAGTGGCGAGACTATAGGCAATGCAATCTCACAATCGGTCGGCAGGTCGCAAGGCACGCCTTGCGAAACCAACTGAAAACTAAAAACTGACAACTGATAACTGACAACTGACTACTGATAACTGACTACTGATAACTGACTACTGAAATGGCAAAAGACGCAGTAATAATCCTCTCGGGTGGCATGGACTCCTGCACCATGCTGCATGAGTTCCGCGACGAGATAGCCCTGGCGATAACCTTCGACTATGGCTCCACGCAAAACCACCGCGAGCAGCAATATGCCGTGGCACAATGCCAGTCGCTGGGCATCAAGCACATCATCATTCCGCTCGACTTCATGCACCGCTACTTCAAGAGCGCACTGCTCGAGAGCCCCGACGCCATCCCCGAGGGCAACTACGACGACGAGAACATGAAGGCTACGGTGGTGCCCTTTCGCAACGGCATCATGCTCGCGATTGCCTGCGGCATTGCCGAGAGCAACGGCCTCAAGCGCGTGATGATTGCCAACCATGCCGGCGACCACACCATCTACCCCGACTGCCGCCAGTCGTTTATCGACGCCATGTCGATGGCTACGCAGCAAGGCACCTACGACGGCATCACCGTCTTTGCGCCCTACACCGGCATCACCAAGACCGACATCGCCCGCCGTGGCAAAGCGCTGGGCGTGGACTATGCGATGACCTACTCATGCTACAAGGGCGGCGAGAAGCACTGCGGCAAGTGCGGCACCTGCCGTGAGCGCATCGAAGCGCTGCGCGACGCCGGCATCCCCGACCCCACCCCCTACGAGTAGCCAGGCCACAAGGCCACGGGTTCACAATGGTTCCCGAGGTTCCCTATGGTCAGCCGTGCTGCGACTCTGTCGCAGCCACTTGACACTTAAAACTTCACCCTTAACACTTAACGCTCATGTATTACGTAGAAAAAACTTTAGAAATATCGTCGTGCCACCAGCTCTACCTGGACTATGAGAGCAAGTGCGAGAACCTGCACGGCCACAACTGGATTATCAAGGTCTACTGCAAAGCCAAAGAGCTGGACAGCAATGGACTGGTGTGTGACTTCACGCTCATCAAGAAGCTCATCCACAACCGCATCGACCACAAGAACCTGAACGAAGTGCTCAAGTTCAACCCCACCGCCGAGAACATCGCACACTGGGTGGTAGAGACAGTGCCCAACTGCTACCGCGCCGACGTGTGGGAGTCACGCGACAACATGGCATCCTACGTCAAAGACGAATAGAACGAAGGACAAAGGACGAAGGACGAAGGACGAAGGACGAAGGACAAAGGACGAAGGACAAAGTCTTTTCGTTAGAAAGTGGTCGAGCATTCGACTGCTCGATTGTTCGATTGCTCGAATGTTCGATCGCTCGAATGCTCGACCGCTATTCCACTGCTCCACTGCCCCACTAAATCCCTAACACATTGCGCATTACAAACCACACTAAAAAGCATGCCACATAGATCCAGGCAAGCACTTTGCCCTCGATGAAGCCTGTTACAGTGCGCCATTTATCGTGCTTCTTGAGCACTAGCGCTACGCACGCCAGCAGCAGGTAAGGTATGCTCAGGATGAAGAAGTAGTTGAACGACAAAGCCTTGCCCACCTCGCCATGCAACAGAGCATGAAACGCGCGCTGGGCACCACACGAGGGGCAGCTCAGCCCCGTGAGCAGCTTCACTGGGCACTGCGGGAACCACCATGCCGTGGGGCTAAACCTATAGTACAACACAGCAGCAATGGCAGCGATTGCCATTGCCACTAGTGCCCACCACAACACTGTTTTTTTCAAAATGGGAATTTAATAGTTTGAAAGCCCAGCAGCTCCTATTCCCAAAACAATAACAAAGATAATGTATAGAACAATCAATATTATCGATGAGACAGCACCCCATATTGACCATGACTTGGCGCTCTTGGCTGCTGCCTCGGCTCCGGCATAGTCGCCACGGTCGTAGAGGTTATTTACACTGGAGGCCTTTACTATTGCCACGATGCCCAGTGGCAAGCAGCACAGCACAGTGCACAAGATAGCCCACACGAGGTTGTTGTCGGGGCGAGGAGGCATATTGCCATACTGCGGCTGCTGATAGCCATACTGTGGCTGCTGGTAGCCATACTGTGGCTGCTGGTACTGTGGTTGTTGATATTGGGGCTGGGGAGCCTGATACTGTGGCTGCCCATAGTCTTGAGCCGGTGGAGCATATTGCGGTTGCGGTGGCTGCTGCGGAGCGAAAAGCTCGGCCACCTCGGGCACGTCTTTTGCCTTTGCCCATCCTGGCATACCGGTACACCACACCAGGGTGTCGGGGGTGATACCGTTGGCAATTAGTTGTTCCACAGGAAACGGTCCTAATCTCTCATTATTTTTTCCAATATAATACTGAGCCATAATGTATTACTTATTTAGTTAATCAAGCAAGCAAGTGCTTGGTTTAATACTACTTGCTTGCTTGCTTGATACTGTATTAGGTTGATTGAAAATTAATGTGTTACTATTGTTGCAGTACAAACTTTGGCGACTCACCCCACTTGTTGGGTTCGGGCTTGCCTTCGGGGATGCACAGGAGCATGCAGATGGGGCCACCAATACCGCACAGGAGATAGAGCCACTGCAGGTGACCACTCTTGCCCACATCGTGCAAGCGACGGGCTGTTGCCGAGAGTTGTGGAATGAAAATAGCCAAAGAAATAATAAACATTAAGATACCAAGGATAATAATCGTAGTTGTGGGGTCTTGAGCATCAATTGCAGCAGTATCTACACCGTTTCCACTGAAAATGTCGTTAATAGCTGCTTGCTGAAGAGCCTGCTTCTTTGCCAGAAGGCCACCCATAACTGAGTAGAGACCACCATTTACAACGCAGTTAACGATATAGGTTGCAAGCATGAACCACCAGTACTCACTGCGGCGGGCGCGGCCCTTGAAGTCGAAGAACTTCTTCAAGCAAATCTTCACAGCGTCCATGAAGCCCAGTTGTGGAGTAGCAACATAGTTGCCCATGGGCTGCTGCTGGTAAGCCTGCTGATAAGGTTGCTGATACTGTGGCTGCTGGTATTGAGGCTGTGGAGCCTGATACTGCTGTTGCACTGGTTGTGGTGCGGGAGCGGGAGCAGGTGCAGGTGCGGGAGCAGGTGCTGGCGCAGGTGCAAACACTGGAGCGAGCTCAGCCACTTGGCCGGCGGGTACCCAGTCGGTCATGCCATCGGTCCAAACGAGTGACTCAGGAGTTAGCCCTTCTTGTACTAATTGCTCGATCGAGAGTGGGCCCACCCTCTGACCGTCTTTTACTAAATAGTATTGTGCCATAATAGTTAGATAATTAAAAAGTTTGACATAAATTCTATGCACAAAAGTAAACATTAAATTTAAAAAAACAAAAAAATTGTTGATGTTTTTTGCGCATTTCTTTCGATTTTGAATAAAAATGACACTCTCACATGGATTTTCGACTTGTGAGAGTGTTTTTTTAGTGTTGGTTTGTCGATGATGGTGGATTTTACTTTGCAGCGAGTTATTTAATCCTTAAACGTTATGAAGTATTTCACCATCGAGGAGCTAACGCGCTCCACCACAGCACGGCAGCGAGGCATCGACAACACTCCCTCGCAGCAAGTAATCGACAACCTCACCGCTCTGGTCAACAACGTGCTCGACCCGCTGCGACAGGCATGGGGCAAGCCCATTCACGTGAACAGCGGCTACCGATGCCCAGCCCTCAACAAGGCAGTGGGTGGCGTGCCACACAGCCAGCACATGCTGGGCGAAGCAGCCGACATCACCGCCGGCAGCCGTGACGCCAACCGCCAGCTTTATTCACTGATGCGACGTCTTGACCTGCCCGTAGACCAGGCAATCAACGAACACAACTTCCAGTGGATCCACGTCTCCCACGGTCCCCGCCACCGCCGCCACTATTTTGCCATTTCTTTTATTATTTCAAACCATGCTAAACTCTAATCAACTTATTCTTCACAATGCCTATAAGGCTTGGTGCCAGGCGAGCCAGCTGCGCAGCAAGCGGCTGCGCAACAAGCGGTTCACCTATGGCGACCAGTGGAACGACACGATGCCCACCGCCAGCGGGGGCACAATAAGTGAATATGAACTCTATGCGCGAGGGGGCACTCCACCGCAAACCAACAACCTCATCCGCCAGATGGTCAAGACCATCGTGGGGCGATATCGCACCGAGTTTATCAACGGCAACACTCCAGCCAACGAAAATGTTGCCCGGGTGCACCGCTTTAACCAGCTCGACGAACTCGACAGCCGCGCCCTTGAGGAGTTTCTCATCTCGGGCTCGGCAGTGCAGCGCATCGACCCATGCCTCGACATGTGGCAACGCCAGGCAAGAGTGACCAATGTGAACCTTAACACCTTCTTTATCAATGCCATCGAAGACCCTCTAGCACGCGACTGCGAACTCGTGGGACAACTGCACGACATGAGCCTGGCGCAACTCACAAGATTGCTGGCTCAAGGGTCGCGCGACAAGGCACGATGGATTAGACGCATCTACTCGAGCAACAGCAGCAACGAGCGAATGCTCGACTTCTCGCACGCCATTGGCGCCGACTCGCACCAGGGAATGAGTTTCTGGCGAGCCGCCAACCCCGCCAAGTGCCGCGCCATCGAGGTGTGGACCCTTGAGAACCGCGAGGTAACCCTGTGCCACGACCGCACCACGGCACAAGTGGTGATGCTCCCAGCCACGGCAAGAGTGAAGGACTCGCCCAGCGTCACCACCCGCTACGACATCGTCACCACCTGGCACTGCCGGTGGTTCTCGCCCATGGGCGACCTGCTCGCCGAGTGGGACTCTCCCTGGGCTCATGGCTCACATCCGTTTACCATCAAGTTCTACCCCCTCACCGATGGCGAGGTGCACTCGTTTGTCGAGGACATCATCGACCAGCAAAAGGCTGTGAACCAAATCATCACGCTCATCAACAACATCATGATGGCGAGCGCTAAGGGCGTGCTCGTCTTTCCCGAGACAGCACTGCCCGACGGCTTCACCTGGGAAGACATCAAGCGGGTGTGGCGCGACTGCAACGGCATTCTGCCCTATAACCCCAACCTGAGCACCAGCAAACCCGAACAAATCTCGGTCAACAACACCAACATTGGAGCCTACGAGATGGTAAAACTGCAGATGCAGCTGCTCGAGGAGATATCGGGAGTGACGGGAGCGCTACAAGGCAAGGCAACAGTGAGCGGCAACAGCGCCACTCTTTACCAGAACGAAACCACCAACGCCGTCATTGCCCTGAGCGACATCTTTGGAACATTCACCAACTTCCGCAACAACCGCGACAACAAAATCGCCAACCTGTAGAAGAGAAATACCAATCCTTTTGGGTAATTGTCGCTAGAGAAGTTCCTCTTCGAGGCACAGCAATAAGTCTATGTATATCACCAAGCTGCGAACCTCTTCGAGGTTCTTGCATGGTGTTACTAATGAACAGCTTCTTCGAAGCATTTAACCTCTTCGAAGTACGAGGTAGCCTCTCAACCTCTTGATACACTTTCTCAAAAAACGAAAAAAGGGGACGGTTCCTTTTTTCCGTTTTCAGAAAAAGGGGTCGGTTCCTTTTTTCCGTTTTCGGAAAAAGGGGTCGGTTCCTTTTTTCCGTTTTCGGAAAAAGGGGACGGTTCCTTTTTTCCGTTTTCGAAAAAAGGGGACGGTTCCTTTTTTCCGTTTTCGGAAAAAGAGGACGGTTCTTTTTGTCCGATTTTTCGGGATTTTGGTTCAGGGGAGCTCGATGTCTCCTTCAAAGACTGTTGTTGCTGGTCCTGTGAGGTAGATGTGGTTGTTGCTCTCACGCCATTCCACATGGGCCGAGCCTCCATCCATAATCACTCGCGCGCTGCGCTGGCTGCGGCCAGTGAGTGCTGCCGCTACCACCGTTGCGCTGGCACCTGTTCCACATGCCATGGTGATGCCGCTGCCGCGTTCCCACACCCGCATGCGCAAGCCGTCGTCGCGCACCTGCACGAAGTCGATGTTGCAGCGCTCGGGAAACCGGGAATGGTGCTCCAGCTTGGGCCCCACCTTCTCGAGGTCGACAGCATTGATATCGTCGACAAAGATCACATAGTGAGGACACCCCATCGACACAAACACCCCCTCGGGCAACGGTTCGCCACTGGTGAGGTACTGGGATTTCACGTCGAAGATGGGCTCCATCATGTCGACGGTCACCGATGCCACCTTGCCATCGTCGCCAATGGTGAGATTGAGCTGCTTGATGCCCGCTCCCGTGAGCAGGCTCACGCTGGTCTTGGTGGTGAGACCACGGTCATAGACAAATTTTGCGACGCATCGGCTGCCGTTACCGCACATTTCGCCCTCGCTGCCGTCGGCATTAAACAGGCGCATCGTGAAGTCGGCTTCGGGCGAACGCCCTACCAGTATCAGTCCGTCGCTGCCAATGCCAAAGTGCGGCTTGCTCCATGCAATAGCAGCCTCGCTGGGATTGTCGATGTGGTAAAGAGCCGAGTCGACATAGATGTAGTCGTTGCCCAGCCCATGCATTTTCACAAAATGTATCTTCTTGCCAGCCATAATAATAGAGTTTACAATAGTTATATTGCGGTGTGCTATCTCTCCCCGCTCACGCCATTGAGAGCTTGAAGTCTTGAATTAGTTGCTCAAACTGCGGATTGCGCTTGCGCATGTCGTCGACAATCTCGCGGTCGGTCTTTGCCATCACCGACACGTCCTTCTCGGCAAGCTTGATGTCGATAGCGAGCATGTCGTTCTTCACCTCGTCGCGCAGATATTGCATGAGTTTGGTCATGTTGCTGCTAATGGCTTCGACTTGCGCATTGTTCTCAACCTCAATCTGATAGGTGGTATCGTTCACCTTCTGTGGCAACGAGTTGCGCATAGCGCTCAGCAAGATTATCTCGCCGGGATTCTGGGAGATGTAGTTGTTCCAAGCAACCGAGAGTTGCTCGGGCGTGAATGCCTCGTTGCGCACACTGCGGGCAACTGCTGTGGCACCAGCAGCGCTGTCGCCTGAGGGCTGACTCTTGTTGATGAGTATGCGTGGAGTGACAGGCGCCGAGGTTCTGCGTGGAGCGGCTGGCTGGGCAACTGGCTGAGGCGCAGGCCGCTGCGGCGCAACTTGTTGTGGCGCAACTTGTTGTGGCGCTTGAGGGGCTGCTTGCACTGGTGCCTGTGGAGCAGGCTGAGGCTGTGTGGCTTGTTGCTGCGCGGGCTGAGGTTGTGCAGGTTGCTGCTGAACTGGTTGTGGCTGTGCAGGCTGAGGCTGAGCGGTAACCTTCTTCACTTGAGGTGGTGGCGCTTGCTGCACTGGTGTGCCTCCCATGAGCTGACACAGCTTGATGAGCGTGAGTTCGACCACAAACTGCTTGTTGCTCGTCTCGCGGTATTGCAGGTCGCAAGTGTTGCACAAGTCCATCGCCATATAGAAGAAGTGCGAGTTGAACTTTGCCGCCTGCTGAACATGTCGCTGCGCTATCTCGTGATTGGTCTCGAGCAGCGAGAGCGTCGATGGTGTGCTAGCCACCATGAGGTCGCGCAGGTGCTGCGCCAGACCGTTGACAAAGAACAGCGAGTTGAAGCCCTTGTCGCGTATCTCCTTGTAGATGAGCAACGCCTGTGGCACGTCGCCAGTGAGGAACGCCTCGTCAAGACGGAAGTAGTAATCATAGTCAAGCACATTGAGGTTGTCGATGGCATTCTGATAGGTTATGTTGCCATCGCTCGAGGCGAGCACCTGGTCAAAGATCGACAACGCGTCGCGCATTGCGCCATCGGCCTTCTGCGCTATCACATTGAGTGCCGCGGGGTCGGCAGTAACGCCCTTGTCCTGGCAGATGTACTGCAGCTGCTCCACGATGTCGGGCACCGTGATGCGCGCAAAGTCATAGATTTGGCATCGCGACAGGATGGTGGGGATAATCTTCTGCTTCTCGGTGGTGGCGAGGATGAAGATGGCATACTCGGGTGGTTCCTCCAGAGTCTTGAGGAAGGCATTGAAAGCGGCCTGTGAGAGCATGTGCACCTCATCGATGATGAACACGCGATATCGTCCCACTTGTGGTGGCACCAGCACCTGGTCGGTGATGTTGCGGATGTCGTCGACCGAGTTGTTGCTCGCAGCGTCGAGCTCCAGGATGTTGTAGGAGCGCTGCTCGTTGAAAGCCTGGCACGACTCGCACTCGTTGCACGGCTCACCATCGGGAGTGAGGTGTTCGCAGTTGATAGCCTTGGCAAAGATGCGCGCGCAGGTGGTCTTTCCCACACCACGCGGTCCGCAGAACAAATAGGCATGCGCCAGCTGTTCGTTCTTGATGGCAGTCTTGAGTGTGTGGGTCAATGCCTTCTGTCCCACCACGGTAGAGAAGCTCGAGGGACGGTATTTTCGCGCCGATACAATGTAATTCTCGCTCATGTTGTGCAATATTTATTTACAGTCTACAAAGATAATATTTTTAGTTCAAATTTTTATCCCTTCTACATTTTTTTTGAAAAAAGTTTGTTTTTGCTGTAACATTTTGTGCTACCTTTACGTCTTGATTTTTGAGACGACATTTTTACACAACTTAATAATACATCAACATCATGAAGAAATTTTTATTATTAGCCCTGGTGGCAATGATTAGCGCCACAGGCTTCAGCAAGACAATCGACGAGGTGTTCAACGCATTTCCCAAGGCCGACAATGTGCAGGAGATGACAATCGACAAGGCAATGCTTGCCATGGCTGGCGTGGGCGACAAGGCCGCCGCCATGAAAGATGTCGACGCCATGAGAGTTATCGCTATCGAGAACCCCACAAGCGATCAAGTGGCTATCGCCCAGGAAATCATGAAAGAGGGTGTTGATGGCTTTGACGTGATGGTCGACGCAAGCGAGAAAGGCGAGGATGCCCTAATCCTCACTCAAGGCGACGACAAGGTGATCACCAAAATGCTCATCATTGCTCATGCTAAAGGTGAAGTGGCTGTCGTGCTCATTGAGGGAAAAATCAATCCCGATGATGCTGCCCAAATTTCTAAAATGTCGAAGTAAGAAGCACCGATGAACGCTACCGAGTTTAAACAGCTACTGCTGCCACTCAACGCCAGGCTATATAAGGTGGCCTTCCTCTTGCTTGGCAACGAGGACGACGCCAAGGACGTGGTGCAGGACGCTTACCTTAAACTCTGGAATCAGCGCGAAAAGCTCAATAACCTCGACAATCCGCAGGCATTCTGCACAACACTGGTGCGCAACATGTGCATCGACCGCCACCGGGCGGCATCTCTGGCAGTGGTCGACAAGCCTCCCGAGGAATTGCCCATAGCGGGCGACGACAACGCCTCACGGCACATTGAGCAACAGCAGACCGCCCAACTGCTCAACCATTGCCTGGCTCGCCTGCCGGCACAGCAGCAGCAAGTGGTGCGAATGCGAGACCTGGCAGGCTGCTCAATGCAGGAGATAGAGAAAGCAACCGGTCTCACGACAGTCAACGCAAGAGTGGTGCTGAGCCGGGCACGTAAATCATTAAGAGAACTATTTCAATCAACCCTATCGTCATGAACAAGAAAGAATTAGACCTATTGCTGAGCAAGTACTACCGCGGCGAGACATCTCTCGACGAGGAGCAACAGCTGCGCCAGGCAATGCTCGAGGGCGACGATGCCGATGCCCTGCTCCAGCAGGCGCTAGACAAGGTGGATAGCGAGATTGAAGTGCCTGGCGACCTGGAGAGCAGCCTCAGCGACATGATTGACCAGTGGGACAGCGCCGAGCAACATGAGGCAGCAGTGGCTCCCTCGATGTGGCGACGCAACACCTGGTGGGCTGCAGCGGCAAGTGTGGCAGTAATTGCCGCGGTGGGCTTTTGGTTCATGCGCAACACATCGCAGCCTGTTGCCGAGCAAGAGCATCCAGTGATTGCCCAGGTGAAGAAGGAGCCAGTCCCCAGCCAGCCAGCTGCCACTCAACCTCTTCCCGTTGAAAAAGCCAATACCCATGCTGGACAACCACAGCCCGTTCCGAAGCCAGTTCCACAACCCGAGCCCGTCGACAGAGCTAAGAGCGTGAGCTCCCACAACAACAGCGATGCTATGCTGGCAAAAGCCGCCTCACCCGCCAACGCCAAGGGCAATAATCAGGCAAGCGAGGAAACACTGCTCTCGCCCGAAGAAGAACTGCTGGCGATGGCTGCGCTCGAGAAGTTCTCATCTACCCTCAACAAAGGCATGGACCAGCTCAACGACGCTGGCGAGAAAATTGAAAATATCAACAACACTATTAAGCAATTATTATAACAACCGATTATGAAAAAGACCATTTCTATACTTATTCTCATGCTTATGGTGAGCATGGCGGCAAGCGCGCAGGAGTCGTTTGCCAAGCAATTCAAGGGCAAGGACGGATTTGCCTGCGTCACCATTGGCAAGGCAGCCATGAAGATGATGTCGAAGAAAGGCTCTCTGGGCCGACAAGGGTTCAGCGGCAAACTCAAAATGGGCAATTTTGCCGACAAGATAGACCGCCTCGAGATTGTTGCGGCAAGCACACCCAAGGCCTCGCACGAACTATTGACAGCGTGTCACAAATGGATTGACAGCGAAGACTTCGAGAGCGTTATCGATGTGAACGAGAACGGCCAGCAGGCATCAATCTACGCCAAGACTGGCGAATCGGCCGAATTCCCCTTAGGCGACGGCAAGAACATGTTCCTGCTGCTCGCTCAAGACGAGCAGACCTCGGTAATCATCATCTATGGCACCATGACCCTCGACGACATCCAGGGCGTGATGGGCGAGAATCAATAATCGCCACACTGGAGCATTTAAAGAACCTACCTAAAAAAGAAAATCCCTTAAGAGCATCTAAACTCTTGAGGGATTTCGTGTTGCGGTGCGTACAGGACTCGAACCAGCGACCTCCTGCGTGACAGGCAGGCATTCTAACCAACTGAACTAACGCACCGTTGAGCAGCAGTCATTGTCGACTTTTGCGCTGCAAAGATATATCAAATTTCTCAAATAGCAAAAAAACAAGCAGTTTTTCTTGAAATTTTGCCCGCTAATTCCCAATTCCCAACAAACTCATAACATAAAATATAATTTCAAAAATAGCAGTTTTTTATAAACTATATTTTAAATTGAGTGTTTTTGCAACAGCCTCGGCACTTTGTCTTAGTAGCTCTCGGCGTCGTTGGGGAAGAGGCCTTTTTTCACGTCCTCGACGTAGTGGTTGACCGAGTCGATGATTTG
>ONIY01000026.1 GCA_900318065.1 uncultured Prevotellaceae bacterium | reverse complement strand
GTCGCTCGCCCAGGTCTACGACCCTGGCCGCGACGCGGTGGTGCTCATTGGACCCGAGGGCGATTTCGACCCGCAGGAGGTGGAGGCGGCGCTCAAGGCTGGTTTCGTGCCGGTGACCCTGGGCGATAGCCGCCTGCGCACCGAGACAGCGGCCATCATGGCAGTAGCCACAATGCACACCATTAAATTAAGCGTAAAGTGTTAAGTGTTAAGTAGCACCTGCGGCGCGAGGGTCGTGAATCGTGGATTGAGGATCGTGGCTTTGTAGTGACACAGCCTGCTGTGTCCATCAGCGGCATTCAAAATATGGATTATCCAGAAAAACCATTTAACTACTCAACTACTCAACTATTCAACTATTCAACTACTCTACGCCAGCTCCCCTGTGCCACATCCATTAGAACACAACAACTTATAAATATAAAAATCTTTTGAATTATGAAATTTAGAAACTTTTTGATTCTGGTAGTTCTCTTGACTACAGGAGTGGTGCTCAACTCTTATGCTCAGAGTGAGGACAAAATCACAGCAGCCGTTATGAGGGTCTATAACGAGCACATCGATAAGAACCCCAACGACTATAACACTCTTTTCATGAGGGCCAACCAGCACTACTTCAACAAAAACCTTGAGGCTGCTCTCGACGACGTGAACCGCGTGATAGAAATAGCCCCCAGCAAGGAAAAAGAGTTGCTCTTTGATGCCTACATGCTACGCGCTAGCCTTCACGACTCGAGGAAGGACTTCAAGGCTGCCGCCGACGACCTCGAGAAGGCTGCAAAGATAGAGCCCGACAACATGGCTCTCACCGACATGAAGGGCAAGCTGGCTTTCCACAACGAGGAATATGATGTGGCAAAGAAGCAGTTTGAGGCAATCCTCCAGCGCGACGCACGCAATGCCGATGCCATGTTCATGCTCGGATGCGTGGCAGCTAAGCAAAACAACGAGGAGGAAGCCATGAACTGGGTGAACGCTGCAGTGAATCTCTACACTGCCAACCCACAGGTCTACCTCAACCGCGCCTATGTGCAGGAACTGCTGGGCAAGTATCGCGACGCCAGCGACACCTATCTCGTTACCATGAGTTCGCTCGACGACAAGGGGGCTTCGCTACGCAGGCTCTTCACGCTTGCCGACTCGCACTACGAGGACGTGATGGCATCGCTGCGCAGCGCTACCGAGGAGAATCCACGCGTGGGCATTTTCTATCGCCTGCGTTCGGTGCTCGCTCTCAAGTATAACCGCTACGGTCAGGCTTTGCGCGACCTCAAGAGCATTGTCAACAACAACCTCATGGAGAGCGCCGAGATCTACAACGAGACAGCAACCTGCCTCTTCCAGCTGGGAGACTATGACCAGGCCTATAGCTATGCCAACAAGGCTATCGCTGCCGACGCTACAAGCCCCGACGGATACATCCTCAGGAGTCAGATAGAGCTGCGCCAGGGCAAGGGTGGAAACTATGCCACAGCGCTCAAGTCGCTCGACCAGGCTCTGGTACTCAACCCCGACTATGCGCCTGCTCTGCTCGCTAAGGCTCGCATGCTCATCGCCCAGAAGAAGTACAAGGATGCTTTGCCTCTGGTCACCAAGGCAGTGAATGCCGACCCCTCTAGCGCCGATGCTCTCATGCTGCGTGGATGGCTCAACAAGAACCACCTTAAGAAGGCTCAGGATGCTAAGGCCGACTTTGAGAGGGTGCTCGCTCTCCCCGACGAGGACGTGACATCGCTGCGCGGATTTGCTCTGCATGAGCTGGGACGTGACTCCGAGGCTTCGGCTTGGGCCGAGGGAATGATCAGCAAGACTTCTGCCAACGGTGGTGTTGCCTACTACTATGCCGCTGCGTTGCAAGCTGCCATGGGCAACAAGGCTCAAGGCATCAAGTACCTCGAGTCGTGCCTTGCCAACGGATACGGAGGTCTCTACGACATCAACCTCAACAACGATCCTTACGTCAACCTCGCTCCATTGCGTGGCGAAGCTTCGTTCAAGACCCTGGTAAGCCAGTCGCAACTCAACTTCCAGGAACGATAAAATGATTTCCACAAAATCCCCCACCTGAAGCTCAGGCGGGGGATTTTTTTCTTTGTATTTAAAAAAACTCATTTTGTGGAGGCTGTCACAAAAGTGCAAATTGCGTCAAAGTAGGGACAACGCGTGCGTTGTCCGAAAACAGCGCGCCCATCTATTACCAAATGCCTGCCCCAACTGGACAAGGCACGCCTTGTCCCTACAAAATGAGAACCCCACCTTTTGCAACACCCTCCAGCCAATGCACAGCAATTTATTTTCATCGAGTAAGCTATCGAAATTATATCTTGCCAAAATCGCGATTTTTTTCAAGTTTTGGCAAGCTATCGAAATTATATCTTGCCAAAATCGTGATTTTTTTTGGCGGTCATCAAGCGGTCCCCGTCTTCCAATCCCCGTCTTCCAATCCTCGCCTTCCAATCCTCCATCCCCCATCCCCCATCCCCGATCCCCCAAAAACTATCCACTGCTAATTTTTCCCCACTTGTTGATAAATTATTTATTAAATATAGCGATAGATTGCGGGAAGTTTTGTATCTTTGCGAGACTTAACTAAAACACTTTAAAATATTATGGCAAAAATTAATGGAGCAGTAACGGTCAGTACCGAACGCTGCAAGGGCTGCAACCTGTGCGTTGTGGCCTGCCCGCAGGACGTGCTCGACCTAAAGAAAAATGAAGTAAACAACCGTGGTTACCATTATGCCTACATGGCAAATCCCGACAAGTGCATTGGATGCTCGAGCTGCGCGCTCGTGTGCCCCGACGCTTGCATTGAGGTATATCGCGTTGTGGAGAAGTAAACAAGTAATCAACTTTTAAAAAACAAAACCGTAGAAACGATGAACGATAAAGTAACATTAATGAAGGGTAATGAGGCTCTCGCTGTCGCTGCTATTCGCTATGGTGCCGACGGTTATTTTGGTTATCCTATTACCCCGCAGTCGGAGGTTCTCGAGAAACTTGAAGAAGAAATGCCTTGGGAGACTACTGGTATGGTAGTCCTGCAAGCCGAGAGTGAAGTGGCTGCAATCAACATGGTGTATGCTGGCGCTTCGTGCGGCAAGACAGTGCTCACTTCTACCTCTAGCCCAGGCTTCAGCCTGATGCAGGAAGGCATGAGCTACATGGCTGCAAGCGAGGTTCCCGCACTGGTGATTAACGTAATGCGTGGCGGACCTGGCCTAGGTACTATCCACCCATCACAGGCCGACTATTTCCAGGCCGTTAAGGGTGGTGGACATGGCGACTACCGCTTGATTACACTGGCTCCAGCTTCGGTGCAGGAGATGGTTGATTTTGTAGCACTCGGCTGGGACCTGGCGTTCAAGTATCGTGCAGTGTCGATGATCCTCGCCGATGGCGTTATTGGCCAGATGATGGAGAAAGTGGTACTGCCAGAGCAGCGTCCACGCCACACCGAGGAATGGATTCGCGAGAACTGCCCATGGGCTGTTAACGGCCGCAAGGGCATGCGCCCCAAGAACATCATCACCTCGCTCGAGCTCGACGACGACAAGATGGAGGAGAACAACCACCGCTTCCAGGCCACTTATCGCGAGATTGAGAAGAACGAGCAACGCTGCGAGTTGATCAACACCGACGACTGCGACTACCTCATCGTTGCCTTTGGTAGCATGGCACGCATTAGCCATAAGGCTATGGAGCTCGCTGCCGAGGAAGGCATCAAGGTGGGTATTGCTCGCCCAATCACTCTCTGGCCTTTCCCAGTTGACGCTATCCGCAAGGCAGCTCAGGGCGTTAAGGGAATACTTAGCGTGGAGCTAAGCGCTGGTCAAATGATCGAGGACATCAAGCTCGCTACCGAGTGCAACTACCCAGTTGACCTCTTCTGCCGCCTGGGTGGCAATGTGCCCGCTCCCGACGAGATTCTTAACGCTCTTAAAGAGAAACTGGTTAACAAATTAGGATAATCACCATTAAATCATTACAAGAACCATTATGGAACTTAACGATATAATCCGCCCCGAAAACAGGGTTTATAAAAGACCGAGCCTTCTCAACGACGCACACATGCACTACTGCCCTGGTTGCAGCCATGGTGTTGTGCACAAACTCGTTGCCGAGGTAATCGAAGAAATGGGACTCCAAGAGAAGGCCATTGGCGTTTCACCAGTTGGTTGCGCCGTGTTTGCCTACAACTACATCGATATCGACTGGCTTGAGGCTGCTCACGGACGCGCTCCAGCTATGGCAACAGCCACCAAGCGCCTGATGCCCGACAAGCTCGTCTTCACCTATCAGGGTGATGGTGACCTCTCAGCAATTGGTACCGCCGAGACAATCCACGCTGCCAACCGCGGCGAGAACATCGTCATCATCTTCATCAACAATGCCATCTATGGCATGACCGGTGGACAGATGGCACCCACTACTCTGCTCGGTCAAAAGACCGCTACCTGCCCCTACGGCCGTCGCGCCGACCTCAACGGATATCCTCTGGCTATCAGCAACCTGCTCGCTCAACTCGACGGCACTTGCTACGTTACACGCCAGACCGTTTACAGCCCCGCTGCTGTGCGCAAGACCAAAGCCGCTCTCAAGAAAGCTTTCCAAAACAGCATGGACGGCAAGGGATGCTCGGTGGTTGAGGTTGTCAGCACCTGCAATACTGGTTGGAAACTCACTCCAGTGAAGGCCAACGAGTGGCTACAAGAGAACATGTTTGCTAAGTACCCATTGGGTGATTTAAAAAATAAAGAATAATCATGAAAGAAGAAATAGTAATAGCAGGCTTTGGAGGACAGGGCGTCCTCTCAATGGGTAAGATTCTCGCTTACTCTGGATTGATGGAAGACAAGGAAGTGACTTGGATGCCATCTTATGGTCCCGAACAGCGTGGTGGTACTGCCAACGTTACCGTAATCGTTAGCGACGAGCGCATCAGCTCACCCATCCTCAACATGTATGACACTGCTGTAGTGCTCAACCAGCAGTCGCTCGACAAGTTTGAGAAGATGGTGAAACCTGGTGGCGTGCTCATCTACGACAGCTACGGCATCAACACGCCTCCCACTCGCACCGATATCAGGATCTATCGCATCGCGGCTACCGAGGCTACCATCGAGATCAACAACAGCAAGGCGTTCAACATGATCGTGCTGGGTGCTTACCTCAAGGTTAAACCCATCGTTACCATTGAGAACGTGCTCAAGGGTCTCAAGAAGACTCTCCCAGAGCGCCACTGGCACCTCATCCCAATGAACGAGGAAGCTCTCAAGAAAGGCGCTACTCTCATCAAGGAGTAAGCAAGTAGTTGAGATATTCTGAAACTGAGACTGTTGCAAAACTCCGAGCGGCGACCTCAAAGAGGTCAAATGCTTCGAAGAAGCTATTCATTAGTAACACCATGCAAGAACCTCGAAGAGGTTCGTAGCTTGGTGATATACAAAGGCTTATGGATGTGCCTCGGAGAGGAACTTCTCTATAGACAACTGTATTGTAGTTTGTCATACTCCCCCCAGCCCCCTCTATCTTAGAGGGGGAGTTACGGGAAAAGTCATTTTTGCAACAACCTCCGCCCCAAGAAACAACAAAGCGCATCGAGCCACAAAAAGCCCGATGCGCTTTTTTGTTGGCGAAATCTTAATAAATTCTATTAGTGTCCGATAAAAGTCCGTTAGGACTGATACGGGCTTAGGCAGGGGTGGAGTGCGAAGCACGGAACCCCTGTGTAATGTTCCAACCTAAGAAAGTAGCCCCATCGGGGCGACAGGAGGATTGTCAACTTGTTATCTGTCGCCACGATGCGGCTATTGTTATTGGTTACCATTTGTTACAGGGGTTCCGCTTCGCTCCACCGCCTGCCTAAGCCCAGCATCAGCCATACGGGCTTCAAAGTAAGCCTCCTTTTTTGCAGTTAACACAATTAACCAATAATCAAAGATTTGGAGGAAATATCGCTACTTTCATCTTACCCCACTAACAAAAAAACATTCCGCAACATCAGGGGTTGATGTCGCGGAATGCGCAATTATAAAGTCAAGTTAGTTTATTGTTTTTTCTTTCCTTTTGAAATCATCTGTCGTGTGAACTTGATCTCGGCCTGCTTGAGCTGGAACAGTTGCTTCTTCGACAGGATTTTGGAGAATTTCTCGAAGTAGCGGCCCTCAATCTCGCCCTCCTTTACCTTCACTTGCGACATGGCGCGGGCTGCGTTGGCATACTCCTGGTCGCTCACCTTGGGGCTGCCCGAGACTTTCCTTGCCTGCTCGCGTGCCGTGCGGTTGACGGCAAAGATTTCTTTCTCCATCGCCTCATAGAGGGGCATGAACTTCTCGCGCTGCGCTTGTGTCATCTCGGTTTGCTCGGCTATGAAGTCATGCTTATAGTCCAGCATCTCCTGTGTCCACTGGCTGCGGTTATGGGTCTTGTCCTTGGCAGTGGCATAGAGCGAACTGCACAGTAGCGTCAATGCTATCGCTATGATGGGTAAACGTTTCATTCTTCTGGATTTCAATAAGTTGTAGTATCGTTATTGACTTGTGGTGCTGTTGGTTGATGAGAGTTATTGTGGCAGGTCGATGTTTTCTTCCATCTCCATGCTCACCGAGTCCTCATAGGTCATGATGTCGTAGTCGCTCACTGCTCCATAGTCCATGAGGTCGTCGGCATTTTTCTCGACTGCTACGCCTGCCCTGATGTTGGCCGCACGTTGCTCGCCGGTGGCGCTCGACTTGCCCTGTGAGAAGATGTTCATCATGAGCCAGACTCCGGCAAACATGGCGGCCATGTAGATGAAGGGCCGCACACGCACCCACAAAGTTGGCTTCTCTTCCTCGGTGATTTTCACTTCGGGGAGCGATTCTACCAGCTTTGCATTGAAATCGTTGAAGTAATTCTCAGGGACTTTAAATCCCGGATTCTTACCCAGCTTTTCTAATATTTTGGAATCTTTGGTTTTCATTACATCTTTTTGACTACAATAAAACTGAAAGGTTTAATCATTGTTCTCAAAAAATGTCTCGATTTTCTTCAGGGCGTGATGGTAGGATGCCTTGAGTGCTCCCACCGAGGTGCCTAGTATCTCGCTCATGTCCTCATATTTCATCTCGTCGTAGTAGCGCATGTTGAACACGAGGCGTTGTTTCTCGGGTAGGGTAGCGATGGCACGCTGTAGTTTGAGCTGTGCCTCATCGCCGTCGAAGTACTTGTCGGCCTCAAGATTGTTGGTCAGGAAGGAGTCGTCATCGTCGAGGGAGATGTTGTTCTGAACCTTCTTCTTGTTGATGAAAGTGATCGACTCGTTGATGGCAATCTTGTAGAGCCACGTAGAGAGCTTGGCGTCGCCGCGAAAGTTGTCGATGTTGGTCCACGCCTTGATAAAGGTGTTTTGAAGCACATCGTTGGCGTCGTCATGGTCGATTACCATGCGGCGGATGTGCCAGTAGAGCTGCTCGGAATAGTGCTCAATGACTTTCCCGAACGCGCTGCGGCAGGTGTCCTGCTTGTGCAGCTGCTCTATCAATTGCGCCTCGTCATATTTCTCTCTAACTGCCATTTTTTCAAAATAACGCCTCAAAGGTACAAAAAATATTTTAAACTGAGCCGCTTTTGTTGCAACTTTTCAATAATCTGCCTTTGCATGACCCTCGAGTTGCACAGAAAAAGCAAGCACCTGCAACGGCAAGGGTGCTGTGCAGGTGCTGTGTGCTATCGCGTCAAGTGATTACTGATTGAACGCTGTGCCAGTGAAGGTTGCTGCAAACTTAGAGTTCACTTTGAACGTGCCGTTCACGGCGTGGCAGGCGTTGGTGACGTTGGCCTCAAAGTCGCTCAGGGTGTACAGGCCGTCAACCGAATTCACTGTCGACGACGTTGTCACCTTGTAGCCGTCGCTGGTAGCCACAACGTCGAGGCCCAGGAAGTTCACTGTCGAGATCACGCCTCCGTCGGCTTCGAGAGCGAAGTTGGCAATAGTGACATCGGCCTTCTTGGTGTTGGTATTAATGTTGATGAGCATAGCAGCCTTGTCGTTGACCTTGTCGGGCTTAGTGGTGTCCTCGGTGTTGCTCACGGTGCACTTCACATAGGGGAAGAACAGCTGTGCAGCACTGATGACGCGGTGAGTGCCATTGTAGGTGAACTCAAGCAAGAAGCTGCCACTCTCGGCAAAATAGCCTTTCACAGCAGTGATTCCTGTGCCGCCGTTGGGTGTCTCAAAGGTGTAGCATCCAAGCGAGCTGTTGGGGGTCATGGGCACATCGGTGATGTTGAGTGTCGCGGTGCTTCCTCCCTCAATGGGCACTGAGTAGTTCAGGGTCATAGTGCTTGCACTGACGTTCCATGTGATGTTTGTCAGGCTCGACGACATGCTCACCGACTGGTTGGTGCTCAGTCTCACCGTGTTGTTGACAAATTGTCCTTGCAGCTGATAGACGATGTCGTCGTTCTTGTCGTCGCCACAAGCAGTGGTGGCGAGCAGCAACATCGCTAATGCGAAGATTGAAAATACTTTTCTCATGATTATCAATTATAATAATGTGTTAGTTAGTGTTATTTTGTCTATAGGATGGGGGTGTGTGACCACCTATTGATTATGGGATATACTCTGGATTCTAACGAAAAAAATCAAGTTTACTCAAGTTACGGAAGTCAGTTCCCCCTCTATCTTAGAGGGGGAGTTGGTCGCCTGATTTTTAGTGGTTTGGAATCTCATGAGTACTTTAGAAACTTGAATCAAGTTTATTTAGCAAACTGAGTGCCTTGAACGGTTCCGTTATACTTCTCGTTGACAACGAAGTTGCCGTTGATGACCATTCCGTTGGCAGTAATGCTGGCATTGAACGAGTTGAGCACATAGGTGCCGTTGTTTGAGCGCTGACTCTCAGGCAGGGTGACCTGGTAGCCGGTGCCGGTAGCTGTTACCTGAAGATTGTTGAAATAAA
This sequence comes from uncultured Prevotellaceae bacterium, assembly GCA_900318065.1. GTDB lineage: Bacteria > Bacteroidota > Bacteroidia > Bacteroidales > Muribaculaceae > Sodaliphilus. The sequence goes on along the minus strand of ONIY01000026.1, from coordinate 20,923 downwards.
TCTGCTCGGTGTCGCCAGCGTTGCCGTCGAGGGCAAGGCCGCTCATTATCAGGATGGCGCTCATGTTGCTGGGGCTAACCTTGATGAGCACTACACCGTCCTTGTTCTCGGTGGGGGCGGCTTCGGGATGCTCAGTGTTGGTAGTGGTAATGGTGGTGTAAGGGTAGATGAGGTCGGCATTGGTGCTCACATAGTAGCCATTTGCCATAAACTCAATGTGCATGGTGCCAATGTTGGGGTTGTAATAACCTGTCAGGTCGGTGATGCCACTTCCCGCGCTGGCTGCCGAGAAGAAGTAGCAGTTGCGCTCACCGTCGGCACTGAGCTTGGCTTTGGTGATGTTCACGTTGGCAACAGTGGTGCCGCTCAGGGGCACGCTGTAGCTCAGCGAGATGGTTGCCTCGTTAACGTCCCACTCAATGCTCATTGCCGAGTTTGACACCTTCTCCGATGTGCCCTGGCTAATGTTGACAGCGTTGTTAAGCACGGTGATGGTAAACTTGGGGATATCGTTACTGCTGTCGCACGCAGTAATTCCCAGCATCAACAGTGCTAATGCGAAAATTGATAAAACTTTTCTCATAGTCCTTATAATTTGTTGTTAATATTATCGTAAATAAGTAACGTGCCACAAATGTAACACATTATTTTATATCAACCGTGATATTTAATCAATTTTAACCCCGCGAGGTAAAATGGGGACTGTTCTTGTGATGCAAAAATGCTCTCAAAGAACTGTTCCTTTTAGAGCCCAAAGGGCAATAATTGGGCAATAGTAGGGTATGTCACAATGAAACTGCACTATTTTCTTTGATATTTTCATTTATTTTCACTAACTTTGCAAGATAAGTATTTGATACCAAACTAACACCACAACAATATGAAAAAGATTACTACACTCCTTATTGCTTGCCTTGTGGCGTTACAAGCGTTCAATGCCATGGCAATCACCACCAGCGACTATGTCATCGACGAGGGCACTCTCACTGGCGATGTGAACCGCGACGAAGCCGTCACAGCGAGCGACGTGACCGAGCTTTACAACTACCTGCTCAACGGCAGCACAACCTATTACAGCACCAGCGATGTGAACGGTGACGGCAGCGTCACCAGTGCCGACATCTCTCAGAACAAAATTAATCATTAAAATAACAAACTACAACATGAAAAAGAAATTTTGCATTAGGAAAACGTTGCAACAGTGGCTGATGCTGCTGGTAGCAATCACGAGTGCGACAGCGGCGCAGGCCTATGAGTATGTGACACTCAACGGCTCAAGCAGCTACACCAGCGATTACCTGCAATCCACATGCTCGGGCAAGCATGTGAAAATCAGCGCCGGAGCCACTACGCTCAACGTGTCGAGCAACCTAAGCATAAAGGAAATTTATGCTCCCGACAACGATTTGACCATTGTGCTGAGCAATCACGCCAAGTTCTACATCGAACAGGAAACCAGCGTGACCATGAGCGCAATGAATGTGAGGAGCCTCACCATTAGGGGTGAAGGCTACATCTACATCACCGGCAATGACAACACCCTGGGGCTGCATGGCGGCAAACTTGAAGTGAGCTATTCAACAGCTAAGTTTACATCGCGCAGCGGTAATGCCATTGTAGCCAAGGAAGGCTCTGAAGTGCTGATCAACAACAGTACGGTAACCATTTCGGCTCCCGCAGGAGCTGTGACAGGATGGCCCAACACTTCCAATAAAAATCTTGACTACTTTGAAGTAGCTGGCAGCCAGAGCCATGTGACGGTGAATGGATCCATAGGTGATGAACATAACAGAATCACGCAATTCAATGTCACCGGTGGATACTTCAGTCTGTCAAAGCTCACTAATGACGGAGCCGACGGCGTCCGCGCCGAGACGGCAAATCTCACCGGTGGTCAAATCTATATAAACCACAAGGGCTATAATGCAACTACCGTAGTGGCGGGATTATATGTCAACTCACTTAATGCCCAAAACTGCGAGCTTGATGTAAACACTACTGCCAGTGCAGCCATCTACGCAGCGGGCAGTATGAGCTTTAACCACTGTAAGGTGAGAGCTATTGCCAACAATAACGGAAACGGCTTGTGGGCCCGCAACATCATTGACATCAAGGGCAACCAGACGAGTCAAAGTATGCTCGCCACGGGCAGGAACGGCATCGTGTCGCCCGGAACCATCAATATCAGTTGCCGTAACCTCATTGCGCGCGGATATTCACAGAACGGCATTCATGGACACATTATAAACTTAAATCCACAAAGCGACTTCTCTTGGGAGGTCTATTCTGAAGGTGGAGTCAATCCCCTCGAAGCCACAAGCTGGTCGGTGTATGGCTCCAACACGCCCAAAATCAACCTGGTGCGTCCTGTGGGAGCGCAAGGCTCGGTACCGGGCCATGAGGGAACTTATCCCGGTGTGCTCATCAACAATGGCACCAGCTTTGGCACCAACTCAACCACTCCTTTCATTGGCTATGTGAAACTGTATCGTCCGTACATTACGAACATCACCGGAGCTAACAATCCCTTCTTGCTGAGGGAGGGCGGTGTGAACACCAAGATTGTGCTGCCCGGCGACACCATGAAGGTGAACATGACTCCGCTCAATCCTTATCGCAACTACGAGAACTGCGTAATGACGCTCAGACTCTACCGCCGACCCTACAACGACGAAAGCGGCGACCTCATCCATGAGGAAGTGATTAACGGCGACACCTGGAGCTACACCTTCACGCAACAGGATGTGGATGCCTTCATCACCGCCGAGGTATCGCTCGACGGCTACGAGGGCACACTCGCAACAAAGCAATACTATGTTCACAAGCTTGAGAACTGGAACTTCCCCGTCAAACCCACGCTCACCTATGTCACAGGCAACGTGAGGGTGACCAACGCACGCAGCAATCAGGAATACATCTTGCTCACGCCTGCGCAGTTCACTCAGTTCCTCTACAATCCTGAGAATGCCAGCTGGTGGGCCAATTCCATCAAGCCCACAAGCAACGGCACCATCTCGATGAGTGGCGGCACCCTGGGTGTGGTAAATTATGTGGCGACTCGTTTCAAGGAAACCACCACACAGTTGCCAGGCGAGCGTTATGAAGACGAATCAATCTTGCTCGACAACGTGAACGTGACTAAAGGATTGTCGCTCACCGTCACTCCACAGAGCAGCGGCAACTTCGCCGAGATGGAGTACCTGAATGGCTATGTGACCTACACCACCAAGAAGAATGGTGTGCTCAAGCTGGTCATCAATCCATTGCCCGGCAATGCCACCGACTTTGCCGGAATTCGCGGTCAAGACTTCTATATCACCTACAACGCCACGGCTGGCTCCAACGTTTGCCAGCTTTATGCCAACGCTGCCTGCACCACCCCGCTGAGCGACAACACGCGCTACAAGACGGTCTATCTCAAGCCCATCCTGAGCGGTTGCAACCAGCTCGCGCTCGGCATGGAACTTGTTCCCGACAATGGCGGTCCCGACGACGTGGTGGCTTCTACACAACTCTATCTCAATGTGAGCGAGGACAACGGCAGCTTCTTGCCCTACAAGTTAGTTGTCAACAATGGCGACACGCTTGTCAACTATAACAATAAGGTGGAAGGCATTCCCTTCACCGTGTTCCCGGCACGCGCCACCCTGCCTGGCAATGTGACGGTAACCTACTACACGGTGCAAGGCCCGTTCCCCAGCGTAGCCTCACAGACCTCGCGTCTTCCGAGCTTCACCGTCGACAAGGAGAACCGCACCATCACCCTCATTCCCAACACAAGCGATATGCTCACGAACCACACCTATTTCTTCACTGTGTCACACAAGGTGAACAATGTGAGCTATGGCTACGGCTATCTGACAGTGAAAGTAGTGGAACGACCCATCTACAGCCTCAGCATCAGCCCTGCAGAGGCTGAGGTGCCGCTGGGTGGCAAGCTGCAATTGAACATTACCAGCGACCTGCCCAATGCTTGGCGAGAGTACGGCAACAAAACCATAACCAGTAGCAATCCCGACGTGGCAACCGTGGCCTATGTCACCACCACCGGCATTGAGACCTATGTGGTGACCATGACCAACAACCCCGAAATGATAGGCGAATCGGCAACCATCACCCTTAGCGTCGGCGGCAAGCAGGCAAGCTGTGTGGTAACCGTCAGTGGAGAGAAATACCCACTGTGGATTGCCGGCACTCAGGTCAATAGTGAGAACAAGGACGATGTGCTGGGCAACGGCAAAGTGAAATTTGAAGGTGGCGCCACCGGTGGCATGCTCACTCTTGACGGAGCGACTATCACCAGCAGCAGTGCCACGACAGCCGCTCTTAGAAGCGAAATAGAGAACCTTACCATCAACACCGTAGGCACCAATAAACTGTCGGCTTCTAAAGAAGTTGTATCGCTCGTTGAGTCGGCACAGATAGGCGGTACCGGAGAACTAACGGTGACATCGACAGGTAGTTCGGGCTTAATCGTTGCGCTTGCAGGATACAAGGACATCACCATTAATGGATCGGTCAAGGTGAAAGCAAGCAATAATTCTTCTAACGGCATTGGTGTGATTTCGTTGGGAAGCATGAGCGTCAACAGTCCGGATGCCCAACTCAGAGGCTTTGGCAAATTTGCATCGTTGGGGTACAGCGAGTTGCTTGCCGGCACTATCACCGAGCCACAAGGCGGCCAGCCGGTTTACTATTCCAGTTTGGATAACTACTTCGTTGGTGATGCCAGTGGCAACATCGTGAGCAATGCGTGGGTGACCATCAACGGCACCGCAACCTTCATGCCAGGCGACGTGAACGGCGACGGCAGTGTGACCAGTGCCGACGTTACAGCGCTTTACAACTATCTGCTCAACAACGATTCCAGCAGCATTGTAAACGGTGACCAAAACGGCGACGGAAACATCACCAGCGCCGACGTCACCGCCGTCTACAACGTCCTCTTGGGAAGTTGATATTTAATCCCCTCAATAAATAGAATGTCCTCAAAAGTACAGTTCTTTTGAGGACATTTCTTGTTATCTCAAGTTTCTAAAGTGATCACTTTAGAAACTTGAGTGAATGGTCCACTTTAAAAAGAAAAACCACTAATTTTCAACAATTTCGCCAAATATATTTTGTTGATATTCATTAGTTTTTAATCGTACTTAATCGTTTGACAACTTGAGTAGGCACAAAAATACGACTTTTTCAAATGGACTCAGTAAATCATTTCCACAGGTAGAGGGTGTTGTCCACTTTGTGCTCGCCACCGTGGGCGTTGAAGTAGATGCTGTGGTCGCCGTTGCGCAGGTTGAGGGTGCTGTGGAAGTTGGTGACGATGAGCGCGGGATAGGGTGTGCCCAGGTCAAGGTTCTCGCCAGTGTAATAAATTGGGATGATGTTGTCGCCAGTGATTTCCAGTCCAGCGAGTGTTGCTACCACGTCGAGATCGGGGATAGAGATTTTCTTGAGCACGGGACTCTGGGCACCGCCCACGGTGAACTGCACGTTGTGGATAAACACCTCGGCCTTCATGGTGGCGATGTCAATCTGGTAGGTGTAGTACAGCTGGGTGGGAGCACTGTAGTCGTTGTTGCTCACTGTGCTCCTAATCATGGTGTTGCTCACGATCACGCGCCACGAGCCGCTGCTGGTGGTTACAATATACTCGAGCGAGTACACTCCGTTCTTGCTGTCGATGTAACCTTCCACGTTACTGATGTCATAGCCTGCGTATTCTTCGTCGGTGGGCTTGTACATCTTCACATGCATTGCGTTGAAGCTGACGGTGTGCTCATCAAACTGCGAGCACTTGATGTCCTCGAAGCGGAACGATACCTCGAAGGGCATGTGGGAGTCGAATTTCACGCCACTGGCGCTCACGCTCACTTTAGCCTCCTTGCTGCCGTTGCGCTCGATGTTGAAAGTGTAGTCGGCAGTCTCGATGTAGTTAGGCTGATTTTGCTTCATGTCGATGACGCTGTTGATCAAGTCTTTGCCAACGACACTTTCTTTTGTTGTCTCATCTTTAATCGATGGCTCGTCGTCACCGCAAGCAGTGAGCGACAAGGTCATTGCCACAAGGGCAAGTGAAAATAAAAATTTCTTCATAATTTATTTAGTTATCAGTTATCAGTAGTCAGTTATCAGTTTTTCAGTAAAATAGTTGAATAGTAGAGTAGTAGAGTAGTAGAGTAGTTGAGCAGTAGAGTAGTAGAGTAGTTGAGAACTCTTCCCTCTCACCTCTCACCTAATCTCGCCACTGTTTTCCATAAACCATAAACTATAAACCATAAACTAAACTTGTCTTCCATAAACTATAAACAATAAACAATAAACCAAAACAACCATAAACTAAAAAGCCATCCTCAGTGTCGCTCCAAGCATTCTTCCCCTGCCGCGCTGCAGGAACTCGTGGCTAATTGACACGAAGTAGAACGTGTTGTAGCGGGTGCCGGTGAGGTTCTGGCCCCACAGCTGCAGCGTGTAGTGCTTGCCGGCGAGGGTGATGCTGCTGCCCAGCAGGACATAGAACGGTTGGTGCTGGCTGTTTGCCTCGTTCCAGTAGATCTCTCCAGCGCCTTTCACGCTTGCGTCGAGGGTGATGCTGCGAACCCAGTCGCCACCACCTTTAAGGTTGAAGGTGTAGAACGCTTGGGCAAAGAGGGTGTGCTGCGGGCAGTAGGGCACGTGCTTGTCGCGGTAGTCGGCCTTGCCGTCGTTGTAGCGCACAAATCGCGCGTCGCAGTAGCCGTAGCTCAGGTTCATGCCCAGGTGGTCGGTGAAGTTGACGGTAGCACTCGCCTCGGCACCCACGCTGCGTGTCTTGCCGGCGTTGGTCATGATGCGGCCTGTGGTGGTGCCGTCGGGGAAGATGGTCATCTGGCGGTCGCGACAGTCGATGTAGAACAGCGACAGGTCGCCCTTGAAGCGGCGGCTGGCGCTCTCGTAGTGCGCTCCCAGCTCGTAGTTCCACGCCTTCTCGGGCTTGTAGCCCACGATGTCGTTGATGTCGTAGGCAGCGCCTATTCCCAGGATGCCCATCAACCGCTGCTGCAGCACGTCGCTGAACATCTGGGTGTTGAAGCCGCCTGCCTTGTAACCCTTGCTCACGCTGGCATAGATGCTAGCCTTGCCCGTTGTGGGCAGGTGATAGGTCACCGCAATCTTGGGCAGCAGCTCCACGAAATGCTTGCTCAGGCTGCCACCGTTGTCAATGTCGATGTCATTTTTTTGATACACATTGCCAGTGGCGCTCTCAACGATGCTATAGCCGGTGTGGGTCTCGCTGTGGTAGTTGAGGGAGGCATGCTCGTAGTCGAGGCGCAAGCCGGCGGTGAAGGTGAACCGCTTCCAGTCGATGCTCGACTGGTGGTAGAGGGCGAGTCCCCAGGTGGGATTGGTGAAATCGCTGCCCAGCACAAAGCTGCGGCTGTCCCACACCACGGGGTAGTAGGGGTTGAGCTGGTTTATATGGTCCTCGATAAGGGCACTAATGCCTATGTCCTTGAAGGTCACTGGAGCGTCCATGCGGTAGCGGCGGTAGAAGCCAAAGGCACCCACGAGCCAGCGGTAGTTCACAGTTGGCGCAGCCTCATTATGCATTGTGTATTGTGCGTTGTGCATTGATTCCCCTCGTGCCACCACCTCTTGCGTGACGGCATGCTCACGCCGGGCCTGGGTCAGGGTGAAGTAGGGCAGTGTCGTGAAGTCCTGGTCGAGGGTCATGTTGTCGTAGATATACTGGTAGCTGGTGATGCTCGCCAGCGACCAGCGGTCGAAGCGCTTGGTCGCCGTCAGGCCGTCCATCACGCTGGTGCGGCGGTAGAAGCAGGTGTCGTTATAGGCTATTTTCCCCGTCTCCACCCACTCGTAGGGGTAACCGCCCTGGCGGCTCAGCGAGGCGCTCAGTGTGTTGCTCAGCGTGAGGGTGGGAGAGGGCTGCCACACGAGTTTCACTCGTCCTGAGCCTTGTCGCTCCCAGTCGCACTTCTTGCCGTTGTATTCGTTCTTGTACTGGCCGTTGCTCGAAGTGTAGTAGATGCCGCCGGCAATGCCCAGGTGGTCGTTGACCTTGGCATAATTGCTTGCTCCGAGCTTCAGGCTCACGTGCGACGCCATCTCGGCAAGCAGCCGCGTGCCTTGCCACTGCATGGGCGAGAGGGTGTACACGTTCATCAGGCCGCCCATGGTGTTGCGGCCATAGAGGGTGCTCTGCGGCCCGCGCAGCATCTCCACGCGGGAGATGTCGGCGATGTCGAAGTCGTAGTTCTCCTTGCACATCACGGGCACGTTGTCAATGTTTAGGCCCATCGACGGCTGGTCGATGCGTGCGCCCAGGCCTCGCACATAGATTGTCGAGGTCATGCGGCTGCCATAGTCGGGCAGGAAGAAGTTGGGCACCAGGTCGCTCACGTTGCGCACCGTGACAATGCCGCCACGCTCCACCTGGTGCTGTCCCAGCACCGTCGACGATGTGGTGAGGTCGACGTCGGCGCCCTGCTTGATGGCGGTAACGCTCACCTCCTCAAGCGTTAACGTGTCGAGGGGTACTTCGTCGGCAGCCAGCATCGTCGTCATTGATGCCGCGATAAGACTCAATATGAAAAGGCGTATTTTCACGGGTGCAAAATTACAACTAATTCCCCAAACCAGCAATCACTACAAGTAGTGATAAAATAGTGATTGAAGTTCCATTGTAACGATGAAAATAGTTAAACAACTGTGTGTCAATTCCCCCTCTATCTTAGAGGGGGAGCTTATCGCCTGATATTGAGAAGTTTTGATGTACATAATCACTTTAGAAACTTGATTAGTGATTGAGCCCGATTTGAAAAAACAATGAACGGCGAATTCAGCTGATTGAGCAAACCAGAATTTGCTCAATATGCATTTTCGCCGTTTATTGCTTGTCCTCAATATTCTTGCCCAGTTTACTGGCCAAGGAGGATGTTGTAAATCACAGTGATGTCGGTGGTTGTGATGTTGCCGTCGCCATCTACGTCGCTGGTCTCGAGATAGGTCTCGTCGCCGTTGAGCAGGTAGTTGTAGATGCAGGTGATGTCAATGGTGGTCACATCGCCGTCGAGGTTCACGTCGCCAGTAACGCCTTGCGACTGGGGCTCTACCACGGTCATGTTCACGAGCCATGAGTTGTCGGGAACCTGCATGAGCTGGGTGGCTGCAACCGAGCCAAGGGTTGGATTGATCTCATAGAGGTAGCTCTTTTGGTCATTGAGCACTACTGCCCAGTAGAACTTGCCGGTAGTCTTGTCATAGGTCATGGTGCTGGGATTGGTGGAAATGTTATCGATGCCCAGGTCGCCCATGGGGAACACCTCAATCTCGCCTATTTCGCCAGGGTTCTGGGTGCTGATGGCATAGAGCCAACCGTCCTGACCCACGCCTTAGAGCACGCCCTGCTCGCTAAAGGCGATGGCTGCCATGGGGATGGAGGCGGTGCCCACGATGGTGCGGGTGGGGGTGTTGGTCGAGAAGTCTATCTCGGCGAGTTTGCGGTCCACCACCTGCCAGCTCATGTTGAAGTTGTAGAAGATGCCATAGTTCTTGCCAGTGACAGGGTCATGTGCCATGCCGCAGCTCGAGATGTAGTTGCGGTCCATAGTGCCCAGGGTCACCGCTTTGACGCGCTCCCACGTCTGCATGTCATATTGCACATGATAGAGCACATAGGTGTAGGCTTGGTCAAAGTCGTCCCACACGGTCTTGAAGTGGATGCCCTTCATCAGTCCGTCTTCATAGACGGCGCCGCCCAGTGGTGCCTGGTACACGTCACGCCCCTCAGTGAGCTTGGTGAGGGTAGTGGTGGCAAGGTCAAATTGATAGATGCCTTCTTGGTTGTTGCCCTCGGTCCAGGAGTCGGCTTTCACCACTCCACACAGGAATTTGGGTTGATAGTTTTGGGCTTGTGTCATGAAGCAGCTGGCAATCACAGTCAGCGCTACCCATAAGGTCTTAAATGTTTTCATTAAAATAGTTGTTTAATTAGTAATGTGAATTTTTATTTTGGGCGCAAAAGTACACATTTTTGCCGAACAATTGGGCCTTTTTCGATATTTATTTCAATATTTCAAGTTTTGTGACCACTGCTGGCGATGTATTACAAATTTTAGTTGTAATTTTGCAGCTCCAAAAAAATATTGCATTAGTAACGGCACGCACACAGATGATAGGCGAGAGAGGAAAAGCTCACGTGGGACTGCTTTTTGCTATGGTGGCTTTCGGACTGATGTCACCACTGAGCAAGGACATCATAAACCAGAGCCTCACAGGACTGCAACTGGCTACGCTGCGCATTAGCGGAGCGGCTGTGCTCTTGTGGTGTGCCGCGCCTTTTGCACCGCGCCAGCGTGTGCCGCGTCGCGACATGATGCTCATGGCGGTGGCGGGAATGCTGGCAGTAGTGATTGCCCAGGGCGGTTTTATCGTGGGCGTTGAGCTCACGTCGCCCATCAACTCGGCGATAGAGGTCACTTCTCAACCCATCTTTGCCATGATCATGGCGGCACTCATCATGCGTGAGCACATTAGTGTCAAGACGTTGGCTGGCATCATGCTGGGCTTTGCTGGGGCATGCCTGTTGATCTTGAGCAACGCTCCGCAGGCAGAACACAGTGCCGACTATCGTGGCGACTTGATAATCCTGGGCAGCCAGTTGGGGTTTGCCATTTATCTCACGGTTTTCCCCTCGGTAATACGTCGTTACCATGTGCTTGTGTTCAACAAGTGGATGTTCACCTTTGCTGCCATCATCCTCTTGCCCATCACCATCCATGAGATGCTATCGCTTGACATTCAGGCAATAACCACACAGGTTCTGCTTGAAATCGCTTTCATCATTGTGGTGTGCACTTTCATTAACTTCATCATCGTGACCAACGCCCAGCGAGTGCTTGCGCCCACCACAGTGAGCACCTACAACTACCTGCAGCCATTGATAGCAAGCATAGCCAGCATGGGAATGGGACTTGCCACACTGCGATGGCAGCATTTCGCTTCTACTTTGCTGATATTCACAGGAGTGTGGCTGGTAATCAACAGCAATTCCCGCCGTGCAAAAGCGTGAATTCACGCCAATGCAGGGAGGCAGTTGCAGGAGGTTGAGATTGCGTCAATGTAGGGACAAGGCGTGCCTTGTCCGAGGAGAACAAGAAAATGACTTTGTTTGGGTGGGAATATTCTACAAGCGAGCATCCTGAACCACAAGAAACGATTCAAAAGAGTTAATGCCTGACATCCAAAATAATAGATAACGCTTTCTTGATGATGGATTTGGCGTTATCTCCACCTTAATATGTTTCATTGTTACAGTCATTGAAAAAACTTCATTGTTATAGTAGTTGGATTCTTTGTTATTTGTTTTCTCGAATTCCAAATGGTTTTCCCAATTGTTGAGTTCTTCATTGCTTGCATTGTCACTATACAAACAACCTACTTCACTAAGCCAAATTAAGCAGCCATAACCATGATCCAGCTCTATCGTTCCACCTTCACAACCAAGAACAAACTCATCTTGACTAAGATTGATAGGAGTATCTTTGCCAATTATCTCTTTATCACATGATGTTGACAAAAAAGAGAATCCGCCCAGTATTGCTGCCATTACAAGAAATTTCACTGTTTTTGCCATAATACTTTATTGCTTAATATAAATGTTTTTGCGATAGTGATTCACACTTAGTTTTGCTCCATGCGCTCGAGGCTTTGAGAGATTATCAGAGTCGCTTGAGAAACGTCCTCGGCAGTGATGATTACTCCTTTGACACTAAATCCAGGAAGTCCTGTGACAGTAATGAAGGCTTTCAGTAAATTCACATCGTCATCACTAAGCGAAGCGTCGTAATGATAGGCGATGAATGCTCCAAGCAAATAGGGAAATTGAAGCCTGTCAAGATAATAATGGGGACCACCATGGACACCACCGTCAACAGCGATTAAATTATCTATCTTATTAAGAATTTCGGCTGAGAGACGTGCCAGCTGCTCTTGATTCAGCGCATTGTAATCAACTGCCGTCATCAAGAACATGGATAGTGCATTGAGTGCAAAACCATTAGTGGTGTATTCTTGCTCACAATAGAGGTTGAGCAACTCCAAAGCACCTGTCTTGCGCTGCATCAGCTCCCTGTAACAGTTGGCTTGGGTCATAAAAAAGAATCCCTGATATATTATGTTTTGCGCTGTGTAAACAAAGGCGTAGGGATGATTATAGCAGGTACGAGCCAGGTTTGCTGTCGACATAGCTTGCAACTTGTTTTCGGGGATATCGCACATAGCCATCAATTCCTCGATGGTTTGAGCCTCATTTTTATGTTCTTGCCAGTAAGAGTAATCTCCAGCTTCACCAGTGAGCCCGCTGTCGTCAACAACTGTTGAGGGCCACATTGTGAGCCCATCGTGTTGCTGTGCATAATTAGCAAGAAGTGGTGTCGCACGTACAGGAGCCTCGCGTTCAATCTCAAACTGGGTGCGATTTAATGGCTCATCATTTTTGTCGCATGCCGTCATCATCACGGCAATTGCAGCAAACAACATAAAGTTCAGTTTTAGTGTCATAATCTCAAAATTTAATAGTCATTTCTATTCTATTAATGCACAAAGTTAGAAATCTTGCATTATTTTTGCAAAAAAGTGCGACTTTTGATGCAAGATTTTTGGTCTTGCTCATTATAATTATAAACGATTATGACAAAAACAACACAAATATTATTTCAACTGCTGTTGATGCTTGCAATTGCAGGCATTACGCTTAACTCGTGTGAAAAACAAAGGTTGCCTGGTGATGGTGATTGGTATCCAATGGAATGGAATGATGTGAGCGGACTTTCAATGGTTGACAATGCGTATCAAGTGCCGGCAAGCGGTGGCAGCTATAAGTTTCATTGCAAGAATTACAGCGCTTTTTGGATTTCGTCTATTGAAGAAGACGGTGAGTTATTCATGCCCAACATCGATAATAATGATTGGAAAGATCTCTCTGGACAATGGACACATGTTCAGTGTTTGGCCGATGGCGACCTGGTCGTTACTTTCGAACCATTATCATTTTACAGCTCTGCTTCTAAACGCACGATGAATTTGTGTGTCACAGCTGGTGTTTTCTATTCTTTCAGATTTGTGCAAAATAATAACGCCAATTGATGCAAAATTTCTAACTTTGCTCATTCATAATAATAAAACGATTATGACAAAAACAACACAAATATTATTTCAACTGCTGATGATGCTCGCGATTGCAGGCATTACGCTTAGCTCGTGTGAGAAACAAAGGCCGGATGGTGATTGGGATCCAATGGAATGGAATGACCTGAGCGGTCTTGCACAGGTTGACAATGTGTATCAAGTGCCAGCAAGCGGAGGCACCTATAAGTTCCATTGCACCAATTATAGTGGTTTTTGGATTTCATCTATTGAAGAAGACGGTGAGCTCATCATGCCCAGCGTCGATAAAAATGATTGGAAAGATCTCTTTGGACAGTGGACTCATGTTCAGTGTATGCCCGATGGCGACCTCGTCGTCACTTTCGAACCATTATCATTTTCCAGTTCTGATTCTAACCGCACGATGAATTTGTGTGTCACAGCCGGTGATATTTTCGATTATTTCAGATTTGTACAAAATAATAACGTCAATTGATGCAAGATTATTAATTCTGCTCATTGATAATAATAGAATATGAGCAATATTGCGGGAGCTGACGAAAAACGACTCATCCGCGACATCATCAAGGGCAAGCGTGACGCTATGCAGGAACTGTATAGCCTCACGGTGCGCAACATGACTGCCGTGTGCTCTCGCTATGTGGTTGACCAAGACGATGTTAACGATGTGCTTCAGGAGAGCTATCTCAAGGTCTTTTCGGGGATGGCATCTTTTACTGCCCATGAAGATGGGTCGCTTGTGGCTTGGCTCAGGCGAATAGTGGTGAATGAATCATTGATGTTGCTGCGACGCAAGAAAAAGTTGAATCAGTTTGTGAGTCTCGACGAGATGGAAGAAACGCAGGAAGAATTGACTGCCCAGGAACCCATTGCCCATTATGTCTCGACAATCGATATTGGGGACTTGATGAAATTGATTCAACAATTGCCCGACGGCTACCGCACTGTATTCAACCTTTATGCAATAGAAAAACTGCCTCACAGCAAGATTGCGGCAATGCTGGGAATAAGCGAGGGAACATCGGCATCGCAATACCACCGAGCACGCAAACTGCTGGCACAACTAATACTTGACCATCAAAACAAGAAGCTATGAAAGATGACTATATCGACATATTGCATGACCGATTGTCGCAACATGAGATGACAGAACCATCGGTGTTGTGGCAAGGGATAGAACGCTCGTTGGACAACCGTGGCAAAACGAAGAAGGGAATTGTGGCGAGTCGCAATGGATTCTTTAAAGCGGTTGCGGGAGTGGCTGCCGTGGTTCTTGTGGCAGTGGTGCTGTTGACGACTCTGGAAGATAAGGACGTCTCCACGTCGACGGTGCAGAGCTTGCCGGCCAGTGAACAACTTGACGAGGTGAGGACTCCGCAGCCGTCTCATGTCACAACATCGGCTCAAGAAGAGCAGTTGGCTGCTGCAGGTCAATCCCAGGTCAGCACTCAGCCAGCAGGCTCAAGGAATGCCTTGCCTGTTCATCATGGAAGTGGAAAGAAACCGGCGAAGGTTGAGCATCAGGCACATGGCAATGCCACGAGGGCGCTTGGTGCTGGCTCCATTGCACACGAAGAGCACTTGCCAGCTACTGTTCAAGAGGAGAAGCCAGGAGTCAATAACTTAGATGAGCAACATGCTGTTGAGGAGAAATCCTCACAGAGCCCACAACTGGCACAGCTTGCTGCCGATACAATAACTCAGCCTGCCGACACAATTATAATCATTAGTAATCAGCCAGCCCCTCTGCTGCCACAGTTGTGGACAATTGCCGAGCCGGCTGTGAAGCGTCAGCGTCCACTGGAGTTCACATTGTCTTATAATGGTTTCCTGGCTTCGGCAGGTTCGGGGATCTCAGGGGGGATGTGCCTGGATTATGGAGAGGTTCCTGGAAACTCTGATCCCGACATAGGAGGCAGCGCAACCACCGACCCCGATGACCCTCAGGAACAGGAATCTGCCTTGGTCGACGAAAAGGATCAAGTGGTTCCGTTCAGGATAGGGCTTGAGATGTGGTATCCCATTGGAGAGAAATGGCGTGTGGGCAGTGGCGTTGTTTACACTCACATGACGCGCAAGTTAACAACCACCTATAGACAGAACAATGATGTGACCAGGTCAAGGGAAACGACAAGTGCCAGTTACCTGGGAATACCACTTGAACTGTCACGCATCCTGTGGAACAGCAACCGATGGGCGCTATATGCAAGCGCTGGCGCAATGATGGAGATAAACCTGAAAAGCAAGTTGCGCAATGAGCAATCGTCGAGTGTGAAGAATTACCATGACAGGCGCCCGCAGTTCTCGGCTATTGCAAGGCTTGGAATGCAGTACAATGTGGTTGATAGGGTGGGGATATTCTTTGAACCAGGTGCTGCCTACTATTTCCACAATGGCGCCGACAACAATATCTACATGTCACATCCATTCAAGTTTGATATAAATCTGGGTCTCAAGATAAACCTGGGCAAGTGATAAAGGAAAATGCTGTCGCAAGAGACAGAAATCGCGCCAATGCAGGGAGACTGTTGCAAAACTAAATAAACCACAGATTTTTCAGATTAAACAGATTGTGTGCTTTTTATTATTCTGAATTTCAGACGATAAGCTCCCCCTCTATCTTAGAGGGGGAATTGACACAGCTGTTTAACTATTCTCATCGTTACAATAGAAACTTAAGTGTTTAAGTTGTGTTTTTTTGGGGGGGGCGCAACGCCCCCATCTTGTTTTTCTTTCACTTGTCCCGCTGTTTAGAACGTCGCATCGGGCTTGCTGGGATTGTACCCGCCATGCACTGTTCCGTCTTCGGTGTGGTCGGTGCGGTAATAGAGCGAGCCATCGCTGTTGTAGTGGTAATGAGAATAAGGCGCTTTGAGTTCGCCCTTCTCAACCTTTTCCATGATGGGCTTGAACGCCGCCTCCACGAGTTGCAGCAGCTCGCTGCCATCGCTGTATTCCACCATCGAATACTCTTTACCGTCTTTGTTCTTCATCGTCACCAGCCAGCGAGGCTTGGTGATATCTTCGTCGTCGAGCTTGGTGAACTTGTTGCTGGAGAGGTGCTTGTGCTCAGCAATGCGGCTAAGTTCGAGCATGAGACTGGTGCACACTCCCTTGGCAAAGTCGTAGCTCATTGCCTCATTGTCACCCAGTGCGCGATAGTACACATAGTCGCCATAGTTGCCTTGACTGCACGACATCACGGCGCTGCTGCTGCAATTGCGATTGGCAGCCGCTTGATACTCCAGCCTGAATTCCAGCAGCACTTCTTTGGGCACGGCAGTCTTCTTGGTCTTTGAAGCAGCTTTCTTAGCGGTTTTGGTCACCGTTTTCTTAACGCGTAATTTCTTTTTAGGAGCAGCACATGCCAGCAGTCCTGCCAGCATCACTACACTTAGAATAGCAAAGAATCGTTTCATAATATTTGTTTTTTGATTTATATTAGTGATTATTGCAAAGATAATCATTTCTTCTGGATTTGAGATAAGAAATTTGCCAAAAAGCATTTTTCTTGCTAATTTTGCAAAACAATCTTTCACTAGCATAATTACTAATAATGGGCGAAACAACTCGCATAGAATACAAAGAGATGCTAACTCCTGAACTCGACATTGAGAAAGAAGTAATTGCTTTTCTCAACTATAAGGAGGGTGGCTTTATTTATATAGGTATTGACAAACACGGAAATACTGTCGGTGTAAATGATGTTGACGACTGCATGTTGAGGCTTAAAGACCGTGTCAAAAACAATATTTCTCCTTCTGCTATGGGATTATTTGATATAGTAGAAGAGAAGCGCGAAGGAAAAAGTGTTGTCAAGATTACTGTGGCTAGTGGAATTGAGAAGCCTTATTTCAAGTCGAAATATGGCATGACTCCCAAAGGCGCATATATCCGTGTAGGCACATCAGCCGACAGGATGCCCCAGGAAATGATAGACCGCCTTTTCTCGATGCGTACCCGCAACTCTATTGGCAGAATCGTTTCTAATCGTCAAGACTTGACTTTCGAACAGCTACGCATCTATTATGATGAGCATCACAAGCGGTTAAATGACAATTTTGCCCGTAGTTTGGAATTACTTACCGATGATGGCAAGTACAATTATGTCGCTTATCTGCTGGCTGATGAGAATGGCAATTCTATTAAGGTTGCCAAGTACTCAAGTCTTGACCGTTGTGATTTGATTGAAAACAATGAATACGGGTATTGCTCGTTAATCAAAGCCACAAAGAGTGTGTTGGCCAAGTTGGATATAGAGAATAAGACAGCAGCAACTATTACTCCTGTCGAGCGCAAAGAAACACCCTTGTGGAATAAGGTCGCATTGCGTGAGGCTGTAATCAATGCTATTGTGCATAATGATTATTCGTTTGAGGTGCCACCTAAGTTCGAAATCTTTCCTGACCGTCTGGAGATAACTTCAGCAGGGCGTTTGCCCGAATCTCTCAGCCGGGAAGAATTTTTCAGTGGCATTTCCATCCCTCGCAACAAGGAACTGATGCGCATATATCGTGATGTAGAGCTAGTCGAGTCATTAGGTTCGGGAATTCCTCGCATCCTTCAAGCTTATGGAGAGGACTGCTTCAAGTTCACCGACAATTTCATAAGGCTTACTCTACCAGTGAGTATTCAAGAAGAAACCGCCCAGGAAAGTGGCCAAGAAACAGAAAAGTGGCCAGAAAAATGGCCAGAAAAATGGCCAGAAAAATGGCCAGAAAAATGGCCAGAAAAAGTTAGGCAAATTATTGATACTATTGAAAAGGACAATACAGTAACTATAGCAAGATTAGAGGTTCTATTGGGAGTTGGACACACAACCATCAAGAAAATTTTACGTGAAATGCAAAACGAGAACTTCATTCGTCGTGTCGGTCCCGATAAGGGTGGTCACTGGGAGGTCATTGAGCAAGTGAAGAATAATTAGCAACAGATAAAACAAAATATATGGACAACAATCGTTACGCAATAATCGTAGCCGGGGGCAGTGGAAAGCGCTTTGGTAGTGAGATGCCCAAGCAGTTCCTGCCGCTTGACGGTAAGGCGGTGCTCATGCACACTATCGAGAAGTTTGACAAGGCTGGCGCTGCCATTGTGGTGGTGCTGCCCGCCGAGCATCAGCAGATGTGGATTGACATGTGCAAAGACAGCAATTTCCCTGTCACTCACACTATTGCCACGGGCGGGAAGTCGCGCTTCGAGTCGGTGAAAAACGGTATCGCCGCTATCGAGGGTCTTGCCGATGGCGACCTTGTGGCAGTGCACGATGGTGTGCGCCCACTGGTCAGCGTGGAGTTGATAGACCGCTGCTTTGCTACTGCCCAAAGCGTTGGCTGTGCCATTCCTGTGGTCAACCCCAGCGACTCAATTCGCCAAGTGCAGGACGACGGCACGTCACGGCAACTGTTGCGCTCATCGCTGCGTGCTGTGCAGACCCCTCAAGTGTTCAAGGCCCAGTTGTTGAAAGGTGCCTACGACGTGGAGGAGTCGCCACTCTTCACCGACGACGCCAGTGTGGTGGAAAGTGCCGGACATAGGGTCACTCTCGTTGAAGGCGAGGTCACCAATATCAAGATTACCACACCCATCGATATGTTTTTGGCTCGCGAGCTCATGAGGCAGATGTAAGGTTTATAAATTGTAAGTAATTGTTTGATATATAGATGGAACGGCTTGCTAAGACCGACATAAAATACCTGCCAGGAGTGGGACCGCAACGGGCCAATTTGCTGGGGAAAGAGCTCAACATTCATTCGTTCTATGACATGCTCTATAATTTCCCGTTCCGATATATTGACCGCTCTACCATCCACAAAATCAGCGAGATGCAGGGCGAGATGCCATATATACAGCTGCGTGGGCGATTTGTCTCGTTCACCACTCAGGGCGAGGGCGCGCGGCGTCGCCTCAACGCTCTGTTCACCGACGGCACCGGCACCATCGAGGTGGTGTGGTTCAACCGCGTGAAGTATATCATGGAGAATTACCACACCGGCAAGGAGTACATCCTCTTTGGCAAGCCCACTATTTACAAGGGCCATTACAACATGGCTCACCCCGAGGTCGACCCCTATAAGCCCGAAGCCATGAACCGCGGGCTGGTGGGGGTGTACACGCTCACCGAGAAGATGCACACGCGCAACTTCACCACTCGAGTGATGCAAAAGATTGTCAAGGCCCTGCTCGAGCACCAGCTGGTGAAGACGGTAAAAGAGACTTTGCCACAGTCGATTATCGACCGATACAAGCTCATGCCGCTGCGCGAGGCACTCTACAACATACACACTCCGCAAAGCATCACGCTGCTGCAGCAGGCGCAGCGACGATTGAAGTTTGAGGAGCTGTTCTTCCTGCAGATGAACATCCTCAAGTATATCAAGGGGCGCAACGCCCAGGTGCCAGGATTTGTGTTCTCGCATGTGGGTGAGCATTTCAACTCCTTCTACAAGAGCCACATGCAGTTTCCTCTCACCGGTGCGCAAAAGCGTGTGATAAAGGAGATACGTCACGACATGGGCAGCGGCAGGCAGATGAACCGCCTGCTGCAAGGCGACGTGGGCAGCGGCAAGACGATTGTGGCATTCATGACCATGCTCTTGGCTGCCGACAATGGCTATCAGGCATGCATCATGGCGCCCACCGAGATCCTCGCCACTCAGCACTACGAGAGCATTGGCGCAATGGCGCAGGCAGTGGGGCTCAAGGCGGCTCTGCTCACTGGCTCCACGCGCAAGAAGGAGCGCGACGTCATTCACGAGCAACTCATGAGCGGCGAGCTTAACATCCTCATTGGCACTCATGCGCTCATCGAGGATTCTGTGCAGTTCCGCAACCTGGGACTGGCGATTATCGACGAGCAGCACCGCTTTGGAGTGGCGCAGCGTGCCAAGCTGTGGCGCAAGAACTCTAATCCGCCTCACGTGCTGGTGATGACGGCAACCCCCATCCCGCGCACCCTGGCGATGACGGTCTATGGCGACCTCGACGTGAGCGTGATCGACGAACTGCCACCTGGCCGCAAACCCGTGACAACGGTGCTGCGCTACGAGAACAACCACATGGCAGTGTACCGGTTCATTGGCAGCGAACTCAAAAAGGGCCGCCAGTGCTACATCGTGTATCCACTCATCGAGGAGAACGAGAAACTCGACCTGCGTGCGCTCGAAGAGGGCTATGAGATTATTCGGGAGAATTTCCCCAGCTATAACGTTGCCTATGTCCACGGCAAGATGAAACCGAGCGAGAAAGACTACCAGATGGGGCTCTTCGCCAGTGGCAAGGCACATATCCTTGTCTCTACCACAGTGATAGAGGTGGGCGTGAATGTGCCCAACGCAAGCGTGATGGTCATTGAGAACGCCGAGCGGTTTGGATTGTCGCAGCTGCACCAGCTGCGCGGACGTGTGGGACGTGGCGCCGACCAGAGCTACTGTATCCTGATGTCGAAATACAAGGTCAGCAAGGAAACACGCCACCGCTTGGAGGTGATGACGCAGACCAACGACGGCTTCGTCGTCGCCGAGGAGGACATGAAGCTGCGAGGGCCTGGCGACATGGAGGGAACGCAGCAGAGCGGCATTGCATTCAACCTGCGCATCGCCAATCTCGCCAGCGACGGCATGGTGCTCCAGGCAGCACGCGACGAGGCGCAGCGCATCCTCGACAACGACTTCGACCTCACCACCCCCGACGGACAACTCCTCCAGCGCCACATGCGGTTCCTCTTCTCCCGCGAGACCAACTGGGGAATGATAAG
>ONIY01000080.1 GCA_900318065.1 uncultured Prevotellaceae bacterium | reverse complement strand
TGCGCAGGAATAAATAAAAAAATCTCCGAGCTTGCGAGGCTTTGCGACACCGATAGGTGCAACTTTGTGAGATTATTGTGTCCTCACTGCGGAAACAATACCCGTGTTGGGATACTCTCGCAGGGAAACAGCGCCCAGGCAACGGTTCTCTCACAAAGCTGCCACTCCGTGGTCACAAAGCTGTCGCACATTTTTTTCGTCCACGGGAGGAAACATTCTACCCGTCTTTACGTTATTTAAATAGTCAACTCAAGTTTATAAAGAGGTAATGGATGACAAATATCTTAAATATCAGGCGGTAAACTCCCCCCCCCCTCTAAGATAGACCAATGGTGCAAGCCGAAGCCAGCGGCAAAACTTGTTTTGGCATTGGTGAGGCGCAGCCCATTGATGCTGAAAGAGCGGGCTGGGGGGAGTATGAAAATTCCTCAAGATTTAGACCATCAAAAAAGGTAATAATGACTCTTACTTATGAAACACATTATGATCACGGCATGGTGCCTGCTCATGGCAATGGCGACACCAAGGATTAACGCAAGAACAATGCAGGGCAACAATAGCTATAGAATAATGGTCATCAGCGACACCCATCTGCTCGCACCATCGCTCCACGACGATGGCAAGGCAGCACGCCAGCTCGACAATGGCGACATGAAGATGGTGCTTGAGAGCGACATCATCGTGAGCGCGCTGGTGGGCGAGATAATAAAAGCCAAGCCGCAGCTGCTGCTCATTAGTGGCGACCTCACTTTCAACGGTGAGCGCGCAAGCCATGAGAGGCTGGTGGAGCACTTGCGGCGGCTGGAGCAGGCGGGGGTGCGCACGCTGGTCATCCCAGGCAACCACGATGTGATGTGCCCTTATAGCAAGCAATACACGGGCGATGAGCCAATGGCGGTGCCCAGTGTCACCAGCGAGGAGTTTGCCTCGATTTACGCCTCCTGTGGCTACGGCGCCGACTCTCAGCGCGACCCAGCGTCGCTGAGCTATTCCTGCGAGCCCATTCCGGGACTTGTTGTGCTGGGCATCGACAGCAACATCTATTCAAGTAGTACCGACAGCAATGTGACCTACCACACCAATGGTGCTGTGAGGCCCGAGACGCTGGAGTGGATAAGGCAGCAGCTTGCGGTGGCCAGGGCTGGCGGCAAGCGCGTGATTGCCATGATGCACCACCACCTGGTGGAGCACATCGACGGCGAGGCGCAACTGCTGCCCAACTATATCGTGGCACGCCGCAACGACGTGGCGCAGGTGCTGCGCGAGGGCGGGGTGAAAGTGGTGTTCACAGGGCATCTTCACATCACCGATGCCGCCACGCAGGATGGCATCACCGACGTGTCGACAGGCTCGGCATCGACCTATCCCATAGCCATGCGCACGGCAACCATCGACCCCTCGCTCACTGCCATGAGCATCGAAACGAAAATTCTTGAAAACCTCGGCAGTTGCAGCCTCGACAAGGGCCGCAGCAAGATTGAGAACAGTGCGCCAGTGCTGGCGGGAATAGTGTCGCGACGATTGTGGTCGCGCATGGAGCCGCGGCTCAAGCAATATGAGCCACTGCTTGCCGAGCAGGGAGTGGACACGTCGCGATTGCCTCGCAAGGCGGGCGATGTGGCGGCGCTCATCACCCGTCACCTGAGCCAGCCGCTGGCACAGAGCCTGATGATGGTGGCTCGCGGCGGCGAAGACCCGGCACAGGCTCCTGCCATTGTCGAGGCGGTGAAGCAGGGCGTGCGCGGCATGGTGGCCGACGTTTTCACCGAGGGTGCCGACGACGTGGCCGACTTCTTGATCGAGAACCTCATGCCACGTGCCCAGGTGCTGATGCGCAGCGCCCTCGAGGACATCAACCAGGTGGGCACCAGCGAGCAGTCGACCACTCACGACCACTCTCTCACCGTGAAGTTGTGACGTGGTGACCAAAAAAATGGCACGCATTTTGCAACTACACTTTAAACGAATTGAAATTTAATTTATCTAATGTTCGAAAAAATAAATTCTATAATATTTTTGTTTAACTTTTAAATGTTTTAGGTACTATGGAATTTTTTATTATTAAGAATGATGAACAGCAGGGACCTTTCACCCTGGAGCAACTGAGTGGTATGAGCATTATGCCCGACACTCCGGTGTGGTGCGAAGGAATGAGCGACTGGACTACCGCCTCGCAAGTGGCTGAGTTGCAACAGCTCGTGGCCTATGCACCCAGAGTTGACAGCCCCGCCGAGCCGCCAGCAATGCCACAACATGGCGCGCAACCGCCACAGTGGAATCCAGCGCAACAAGCCTCGGCACAGCAACCTCAATATACCCAGCCACAGCCGCAGTACAGCGCACCCGAGCAACCCTATCCCGTTGCTCCTCCAGCCGAGCACAAGCCTCGCAAGAGCCACACAGCCTTGTGGGTGACCCTGGCAGTGGTGGCATTGCTCGCCGCCGTGCTCGCGGTCACTAACCCCGACAAGCAGGACCACTGCCGCGCCATCTCGAGCGTTACCAAGGGCTGGACTCAGGACAAGATCGACAACTACCTGGGTGGAGGATTCTTTGGCGGCATCACCAAGATGGTCACCGCACCGCTCATGAGTGAGATTGTTGACGGCATTATCGACGTTGACAACTACGGCCTGTGCTCGGTGGGACACATCGACCTGGGCGACAGCCAGACCAAGGTGTCGTTTGGCATCATGGGCCATGTGTTCACCTTCAACAAGAACCAGATTGACGAGAAGATAGAGGAGGCGATAGGCATGAAATTTGACGATGCTGTCAACACCGCCAAGCAGGGAATCGAGGACTTGTTTGCTGGTAGCGACGAGGAACCAGAGGACTTCGACGCCGACGTGCCCAGCCGCGACGAGGACGATGTCACCGCCGAGGAGAGACTCGAGTCGAGCAGCGAGACTCCTGCCGAGGTCGACACCATCTTGAAGACTATAACCAAGGAAGGCGCCAAGCTCGCCGGTAAGGCTATTGACAAGGCTATCGACGAGATGTTTGAGTGAGGCGCGAGGGAGCGTTGAGGATTGTAGGGACAAGGCGTGCCTTGTCCGCCCTCAGGCAAAACCCACCTTAACAAAGTCGCCCAGTGGTTTCTTTTACCGCTGGGCGATTGCTGTTTCTGGGGGGGCTTAGAGTTCGTCGTGGGCGAAGGCGAGCATCAGCTTTGCCTTGTAGCGTCGCCACTCCAGGTTGAAGATGCTGCTGCCGTGCTCCATGCCTCGTGGGTCTATCTCGCCATAGAAGCGCATGAGCAGGAAGTGGGCAAGAAGCGCCACGATGGTGTCGTGCAGCGCGGTGTCGAAGTTGAGCTGCGGAGCATGCTTGAAGGCAAACCTCATCGTGATGTTGTGAGAGTCGATGTTGGGGTTGTAGTTGTCAAACTCCAGGTATCCCAGCACGCGGCTGCGCAAGTCGGCGTAGCCTTCCTTGAGCTTGAGCAGCAGCATGTTCTGGTAGTCGGGAGTGATAACTCGCTCTTTCTCATTGTGAGCGCAGTGCCACGCACTTTGTGCGTAGACGTAGTTGAAGATGTCGTCGAAGTCGATGTCGACGGTTACGGTGTGTTGTTTCATTGGTCGTGTGGTTTTCTTGGGGTAGTAAGAATGGATGGTTAATGTGGGGCACTCAAGCTGCGCGGCCGTAGGGGCGGCGGCAGTTCATCCTGCTCAGGGTGCGCTTGATGATGACCCAGGCGTGCTCGGGGGTGAGGAAGAACCTGGGGGCGCGGCATTGCTCAAGCACGATGGTGATGGCTTGCGCCATCGACATCTTGCCCTCGGTCATCATGCAGCGCACCTTGGCGGTGATGTCGAGCCACATGTCGCGTGTGACGCTGCTCTTGAACAGGACGGTGGCGCTGTCGTTCAGCAACTGGGGCACCACAGCATAGGCTCGGTCAAAGCCCACGTGGTAGCG
Organism: uncultured Prevotellaceae bacterium; assembly: GCA_900318065.1. Taxonomy (GTDB): domain Bacteria; phylum Bacteroidota; class Bacteroidia; order Bacteroidales; family Muribaculaceae; genus Sodaliphilus. The sequence continues at coordinate 2,146 of ONIY01000080.1, read as the reverse complement.
GGGCGACCCGGTGCCCAGGGCGATGGATAGCGCCACACGGCGCAGGTTTTTCACTCGGCGGGATTTGAGCTGGTCGTAAATCTCGCAATACAGCTCGGTGAGCTGGCGGTCGCGCTCGTCGCGACGCTGAGCGCTCTCGCTCATGTTCAGGTAATTCATTGTTGTGTCTTAATTTAAGGTTAGTACATTCTTGTTGTTTTAATTTCACGATGCAAAGATAATACATTCAATGGTAAAATGCAAATATATTAGGGTAAAATAACAAAATTTCTTCAAAAAACGGAAAAAAGGAACCGTCCCCTTTTTCCGAAAACGAAAAAAAGGAACCGTCCCCTTTTTTCGATTTTTGGATTGGATACAATATAAAAATGTGGTGCTCAAGCAGTTTCTTGCTTTGAGCACCACATTAGTTTATGGTAATGTTACCTTTGTCTCTAGGCTTTTAGAATTTTGCCTTGCGCATGTCGCCTTCTTGTGCCAGTGCGCAGTGGAAAGCGAGGGCCATCTCGTTGTTCTGCATCACGTGTCCCATCTTGCAAGACTTGAGGTACTCGCGCAGCAATGGGCGATAAATGGGGTGAGCAGCGTTCTCGATGATTTCCTCGGCAGCCTGCACGGGATCCTTGAAGCGCAGGTCGGCAACACCCTGGTCGGTGACGATAATGTCGGCGCTGTGGATGGTGTGGTCGACGTGGGTGCACATGGGCACGATGGTCGAGATGCAGTCGTCCTTCTTGATTGATGGGCACATGAAGATGCTGGTGTAGGCGTTGCGGGTGAAGTCGCCGCTGCCGCCAATGCCGTTCATCAGTCTAGTACCGCTCACGTGCGACGAGTTGATGTTGCCAAAGATGTCGGCCTCGATGGCTGTGTTCATCGAGATCACGCCCAAGCGGCGAATCACCTCGGGGTTGTTGCTTATCTCGCTGGGGCGCATGAGCACCTTGTCGTGCAGCTTGTCGATGTTGTCGAAGAACTCGGTCATGGTGTCGTGAGCGAGGGTGAGCGAGCAGGTGCTCACAAACTTGCAGTGACCGTCGAGCAGCAGCTTGACGAAGGTGTCTTGCATAACCTCGGTGTAAACCTCAAATGGTGGAATCTCGTCGCTTTCCTCAAGGCTGTCGAGCACGGCGTTGGCAATGTTGCCCACACCGCTCTGCAATGGCAGGAACGACTTGGGGATGCGGCCGCACTTCATCTCGTTGATGAGGAATTGAACCACGTTGTGACCAATCTTGCGGGTGGTGTCGTCAACTGGAGTGAAGGCACCAGCCTTGCCCAGCTGGAACGATGTCTTAACCACGCCCACCACCTTCTTGGGGTCGACATGGGCTGTGGGTGAGCCGGCACGGTCGTGAGGGGTGTAGATGGGGATCTCGCGACGGTTGGGTGGGTCGAGAGGGATGTAGATGTCGTGCAAGCCACGGATGCTCTCAGGCAGCTGGTCGTTGAGCTCGATGATGACTTTCTCGGCACACATGAGCCAGGTGGGGGTGCAACCCACCGAGGTGCCAAGCACGATCTCGCCGTCGTCGGTGATGCTCTGAGCCTCGACGATGGCAACGTCCATCTTGCCGTAGTAGTTGTAGCGGAACTCCTGCGAGAGCTCGCTCAAGTGGCGGTCGTTGTAGTGGATGGTGTTGCTGTTGATAGCCTTGCGCAGGTCGGGGTGCGACTGGTAAGGAGTGCGGTAGTTGATTGCCTCGGCGCGGGTGAGCTCGCCATCGATGTAGTCGTTGGTCGAAGCACCGCTGAAGATGTTGATTTTAAACTCACGTCCTGCCTCATGCTCGCGACGAGCCTTGGCGGCGATAAATGGAGCTACTGCCTTGGGGCAGCCAGGAGCGGTAAAGCCCGATACTCCCACGTTGTCACCATTCTTGACAAACTCGGCAGCCTCTTCGGCTGTGATAATTGGATAAATCATTGTTATTTCTTGATTTAGTTTATGTGTTGTTTTGTGTATACTTTCAAAAACGGTGCAAAGTTACACATTATTTTTTTAAAAGAGGCAAAGGAGAAGAAAGAATTAACCCAAATCGATCATTGAAAGTTCCAATAAGAAGTGCGAAAGTCTTCTGAAAGTTGTTTTCATAAAATAATATTATGAAAAACACCGAGGGGAACGCCAAGCGGCAAGGGGGCG
>ONIY01000011.1 GCA_900318065.1 uncultured Prevotellaceae bacterium | reverse complement strand
CGATGGTTAAAAATGACACCTATTATGGTGAAATTCAAAAAAAGTAGAAAAAAAGTGACTTTTTTCTTGCATTTGAACATAGAATGCCCCCAGTACCGCTGTCGGAATGAGCGGAAGCGAATGTAGACAACGGCACTGGGGGTGGTGAACACCACCTATCCACTCAGCCGGAGGCTGACCCAAGCAGTAATAAATTATAAAATCTCCGAGCTTGCGAGAGTATCGTGCCCTCACTGCCGTTCCACGTTCCACGCCATTTCCACTCACAGGGAAATTGCGCACACGCTGGGTAATCTCAAAAAGCTGCCACTCCGTGGTCACAAAGCCTGCTTACGCAGGAATTTAAAAGACCACGAGAATAATATTTCTCCGCGCTTGCGCGGCTTTGCGACACCGGCAGGTGCAACTTTGCGAGAGTATCGTGCCCTCACCGCTGTTCCACATTCCACGTTCCACATTCCACCATCTCGACACCGAATGGTGCAACTTTGCGAGAGTATCGTGCCCTCACCGCTGTTCCACATTCCACGTCCTCATTTAGCACAAAGTGCAGAGTGGAGAGGAAATCACTAGCCCCCCCTAGAAAAAAGGAGAGCGGCACATTTTTGCCGCTCTCCTCGTTCAATAAAAAACCTTATCTAAAATTTCTTATCTTAGAATCTTAGTGGTAGTAGTCGAGCCATCGCTGTAACGGGTCACAACGATGTTCACTCCCTGGAATGGAGTGCTGCTCTCTATACCAGCTGGATTGTAGTACTTCTCACTCACTACCTGACGGGCGGTGAGATTTTGGATACCAGTAACGACTTGATTTGCCTTAACAGTGTGAGGTATTGTCTGCTCAACAATGAAATACTTAGCATCATTCTGGTCGCCCTCGGCACGCAAGCGTGGAGCACCGTTCTGAGTGGTTTGCAGATTGCTCTTCTTGGTGAAGTACATGCGAACAACGAAGTTCATGCTAAGTTCTTCAATTACACCCTGCTCATCATTGCCCTCTGTGCGAAGCTTGCGAGCACCAAATGTGCCGGTGTAGCCAGCATAGGTTTGCTCCTGATTATTGGCATCATGTACCACAAATGACTTTGCACCGCTACCGAGCTGATATACAAACTGGTCGCTTGCATCGCAGTCGGGATAAGTAATCTCCTCGAAGTTTACTTTGGCGCCCATGCGGCCAAAGAGGTCACTGTACTCCTCGCCCTGCATAGAGGTAGGCACTTCACGCCAAGCACGAATCTTGTAGATTTCGTAAGTGTCATCGGGCAATGACTTCTGGTCGAACTTGAGGCAGAAGTTGTAGTAAGCATATTTGTCACCATTAGCGTCGGTCCAGCTATACTCACTCATCACAGGATGCTCTTCGTCTGCCTGAGCAACACTAACTTTCATCTTGCCAATAGCTGCGCTCTGCAATGGACCACCATAAGTGTTATAATCGTTGCGAGTTGCGTCAAAACCCGATGCGTACCATTCAATCACTGGAGCATAGTCATATACAGCTGCAGGATTCTCAGTTTTCTTAATTGGAAGATTATCAATAAATGTGGCCTTGGTATAACCTGTTGCTGCAACCTGAACATCATGAGTTTCATAATACTCTGGCTCATTTACATTGTTCATTGAAACAGTAAAGTATTCATCTTGGTTACCAGCCGTACCTTGTGGCATCTCGTCGGTCTCATCATCACCATCAACGACACTAAGGATGAAGCGTTGATTGGCAGGAGTATTCATCCAACGATAAGCAGCATAACGATAAAGTTCCGTCTTACTGCCCCTTCGTAAATTAACGTCAAAGTTTATTGCCTCAGGAAGTTCAAGGTCACCGCTAGTATCTCCCTTAACTTGGTCAAATGTAAATGAACCATTAATATCAGTAGCAGTTCTGTAAACAGGAACACTAAAAGAGTTGCCATGTGCAGTTCTTCCAAGATTATTGTTGTCTTTATCTCTAATAACCTTGGCAGTGTTAAACTCTACCTTATAGAAGAAACGATTTGGAAGGTTATCTTTATGAAGATCTTCGACAAAGTTGTCATATACATAGAAATCTTTACCAAAGTCTACATATTTATTACCATTTGCATCTGTGATATATTCGCCATTTGAATTCTTGTAGTAAGTAAAGTTAAATTGATCGGTCTTGTTTGCATGATAACCTGCACGTTTGTTCATTCCTGTTTCAGAACCATAAGGATATTCTGATGATGGACTCTGAACACCAGACTCTTCGCTCATAGTAATTTGAAGTTTGCCTCCTGTTGCTGTCATGTTTCCAACAATCTTTGCAGTTCCAATAAGAGTTGGATTTTCGTCATCTTCACTCAACATGCGATAGAATTTAAAGATAGTAGGATCGGCATTTCCGCCTTGTATGAAGTCATTAGTCAAACCGCCAATATAGTTGCCAACCATAATCTTGTTACTATAGCAGTTTTTCTCAGTCTGTGGATTATATCGGCTGTAGTATGTAGCATTATTCAACATCACGAGCTCAGTTGGGTCGGTACCAGGTACTATGAAACTCTGACGGTTTGAAGTTTGCAAACTCAGGAAAGACTCCCCAGTAACTGGATCTTTATCACGACCGCGGATAGCGTAGGTTACTTGCTGACCACGACTCAAACGTTTTACATAAACGTAAGGGTAATTCTTCTCAGCACCAGGTCCGAGATGTAATTTGATGGGTACTGGCGTGTCAGAAAGAGTAACGCCATCAGCCTGTGTGTATTGACCTTGAGCGTTCATATAATAAACAGGAATATAGCTCTCGTTGCCATTCTCATCAACAACCAATTGAAGCAACTCAAACTCTTGATATTCACCTGGCAAGAAATTATCAAGATTAGTTACCCAGTTCAAGTTAAGCATATAGTAATCATCGGCTTCAGTAGTTGCGGTAATCTCATTCTGACGAATAACATACATACCAACTGAAGGCTGCAAATCAGGATGATAGTTCAGGTATTCTTGAGTAGAAGAACCACGTCCGTCATGATAAAGCATTCGATAATCAGGAACAAAAAACATCATGTCACGAACATCCTGGCAATCGGCATCTTTACTATCCGAACCATACATCAAGAATTGGTGATTCATGCGAGTAATACCAAGACAATCATGTATAACAGGGAAACTCTCCATGTTAATCATGTCTTGATAAAGGTCATTAGCGCCAGCACTTGCATTATACATGGTTGGACTGAACTGCTCAAACATGTGCCAGAACAACTCTCCAGTGTTGTAATCAGAGAAACCATTAAAATTCTCAGTTAATTCTTCTGTGTGGTTATCATAAGTAGTATATACATAATAGAAAGGAGGTACACTAAAATCATTTTTAAAACGTTTCGTGTCGCTGTTACCCAAAGAGTTATGGTCAAGATGTAATTGGCCCTTTGCAAGTAAGAAGAACTTGTTCATCTTGTCGCAGTCAATCTTGAATAATGTTCCTGTTTCTAGACCAGTTCCAGTTCTTTTTGCTTCACTAATCACGCGTACGGACTTAATTGTATTCTGAAAATATGCACGCAAACGGTCATATTCAGTTGCATAATCATTTGAATTGTGAATAGTCCAATTAGACCCATCAGCATAGTCCTCTTTCATTTCAACCAATAACAGTGTTAAGCCCTCTTTCTCGGGTTTATACTCATTTAGGTCAAGATAAGTATAGTACATGATTGAATCCCTTCTTGCTGTATGGAGAAATGGAAATGACCAATCAGTATATGTATATTCTGAAGACCCAAGAGTCAAGTTCTGGACATCTACAGCATTGCCCGGAATTCCCCATCCATAAATGTCATCATAATCATAAGAGTCTTTGCTGTCAACTATGTAATTGTTCTGGCTTGGGACAAACTTTAAACCTCCCACTCCTTGATAATAAACAGCCTGGTTTGTTTCACCAGTATCAGAACCATCGGTAGCGAATCCACGCTTCAGGTTGCCTGGTATTGTTGGATCCATATAAACCCATCGCATCATAGCAATCATTTGGTCAGGATCGGTTGCAGGCTCATTGAGATTTGATGTATTTGAGTTTGCCGCAACATTACCTACTTGTTTAATTGGCCAAGTATAAGATTTGGCAGCAATTTGCTCGGGCTTCAGCACTTCAATTGTGCGTGCCGAAACAGTGCCCTCATGAGGTTTACGGTACTCAACATACATTGTAGGCAAGAAATTAGTTCTATAGTTATAACCAGTTCGAGCATAGCAACCACTACCATTAGTATAATTATTATTATTTGGTTGTACACCTAACCAAGAAATGCTTTGTGTCACATCTCCACTATTAACAACTAAATCTACAATCAAATTTTTTCCACTATATGTGTAAGGTTCTGAAAAAGTAAAAGTCATTTTTTTGTCACTCTTTGTAAGTGACCCTGAATAAACCTCACTCGTCAATGCACGGTAAGATGTTATAGTTGTGTAATTGCCATTTTGATGGTTATTATCATTTGTTTCACCTATACTCAAAGTGACGTTATTATTACCAAGATCAGGGATATTAGCGTCAGAAAAGAATGTAATTGATATAATTTGAACGCCCGACTCTAAACCTAATGCCGAAGTACGATATATCATCTGACCCTCATCTCTATTATCTGTTAAATATGATGTGTTTACAGGCAAATTAACATTGGTCGTCAAATTAGTTTCTAAAACATACTTGCCGTAGTAGTCATAAATTTGTTTGCCTGCTTTTGGAGACCCAGACTTTGGTGCGCGATAAGAGCTAGCATGTGGTAGACTAAGAGACTTTACATCACTTATGCTACTCTTTTGCTCCACGACCTTTGTCTTATCAATTAGTTTTGAAATCTTGAGTTGTTTGTCAACAGCAAGATTACGTTTAATGGGCTTGTCGCCCATAGGCACCACTTCTTGTGCCGCTATGGGCTGCCAATAGGGCAAGGCGATAGCGGCGATTAATAGTAATCTCAAAATACGTGTCATAATAAAAAAATTTTAGATAAAGATTTTAATAAAAAATATATTCTCAGTATTTTTTACACATAAATGCGCCTTAATGCAAGCAGTGAGGACGTTAAAGACATTTTGCACCGCAATCGCATACCGCATAATTATACACATTAACTTTACACTTTAATAGTGCATCAATCGTGTTTGTCTTGTCTTGAGCTGATGATTACGATTTCTAGGGTCTATTTGATTGACTTACAGATTGTTTCACAAAACGCCAAGTCAACAATTTAAGTTTTAGCAAACCATCGTTTGTCTCAAGTCAAAAACACTCAACGGCCATTTTCTTTGCAAAAATATAACAAATTATTGAAACAGCAATCATTTTGCAAGAAAAAAAATGACCAATTCGTGGCAAAAATAACCAGCTAAACCATGATTTAACATACATTAAGACCCAAGTAGGTAGGCAAGTTTTACGACAAGGTATAATAGCATCACATGCTACAGTAGCATGCACTACATTTATAGGGATTTTTTCTATCGAAAAGCTGCTCCTATCGGTGTTGAAGAACCTCGGAATAATTTCCTATTATCTAACAAGCAGCTGGTAATCAATTACTCCACGTAGAGGACTAGGCCTTTAAGGTGGTAGATGTTGATGGGATGGTCGGCGGGTTGGGTGAGCTGGTGCAGGATGCGCACCTTGCGTCGGCTCTGCGCTGCTGCGGTGAAGACTGCCACCCGGAACTGCTCCTTCGAGACCGCCTGTGAACACGAGAAGGTGAACAGCACTCCCCCACTCTGGATTTTAGACAGAGCCTTGGCGTTGAGGCGGCGGTAGCCCACGAGGGCGTTCTTGAGCGCACTCTTGTGCTTGGCAAAGGCTGGCGGGTCGAGGATGATGAGGTCGTAGGCGTCGGGCTCCATGCGGTCGAGGTAGTCGAAGGCATCCTCGGCAAACGCCTTGTGGCGCTCGTCGCCGGGGTAGTTGAGCTCCACGTTGCGCTCGGTGAGCATCACTGCCTTGCCCGAGCTGTCGACCGAGTGCACCAGCTGTGCCCCACCACGCATGGCATAGAACGAGAATCCGCCAGTGTAGCAGAACATGTTGAGCACGCGGCGGCCCTGGCAGTAGCGCTCGAGCAGGGCGCGGTTCTCGCGCTGGTCGACGAAGAAGCCCGTCTTCTGCCCCCGCAGCCAGTCCACGTGGAACTTGAGGCCGTTCTCCACTGCCACGTCGGTGTCAAACTCGCCTATCAGGTACTGGTTCTCGGGGTCGAGATGCGCCTTGTAGGGCAGCGTGGTCTCGCTCTTGTAATACACATTATTAATACTGGCGCCGGGCAGGTCAACGAGCGCCTGTGCTATCGTCTTGCGAGCGAAGTGCATACCAGGCGAGTGGGCCTGCACCACTGCCGTGTTGCCATAGACGTCGACCACTAGTCCCGGCAGGAAGTCGCCCTCGCCATGGACGAGGCGGAACGAGTTGTTGTCATCGCGCATGAGGTTCAAGGCGCGGCGCACACGCCAAGCCTGCTCCAGACGGTCGCGGTAGAACGCCTCGTCGATGGCGGTGTCGCCCCATGCCAGGATGCGCACCATGATGCTTCCCACCTGGAAATGTCCGTTGCCAATGTGGGTGCCGTCGCTACCGAAGACCGACACCAGGTCGCCTTCCTCAATCGTGTCGTCGGCACTGGCAATAGCCCCCGAGAACACCCAGGGGTGGAACCGCTTGAGCGACTCCTCCTTGCCACGACGTAATGTTATCTTTTTGTATTGCATAGCTGTTTAGAGTAGTCAGTTTTCAGTAGTCAGTAGTCAGTTTTCAGTTATCAGTAGTCAGTAATCAGTAGAGCAGTTGAGTAGTTGAGTAGTTGAGCAGTTTTTTTCTAGAGGTCTAGAAAATCTAGAAGTTCTAGAAATCCTAGCGCTGCTAGCTGAGCGAAGCGCCGTTCCACGTTCCACGTTCCACGCGCGAAGCGCCGATCCTCGATCCCCGCGCCGCAGGCGCAACACTTAATTGATGAATGGCTTTATTATCCAGCGGTAGATGTCGTTGCCGTTGGCCCAGAGCAGGAGGGCGATGAGCAGCGTCATGCCCACCATCTGCGCACGCTCAAGGAACTTGTCGCCTGGCTTGCGTCGGAAGATGATCTCATAGAGCAAGAACAGCACGTGGCCACCGTCGAGGGCGGGAATGGGCAGGATGTTCATAAACGCCAGGATAATCGAGAGGAATGCCGTGAGCTCCCAGAATCGCGACCAGTCCCAAGTGTCGGGGAAGATGCTGCCTATGGCGCCAAAACCTCCCAGACTCTGCGCTCCCTCCTTAGAGAAGATGTACTTGAACTGGCTCACGTAGTTCACCATCTGTGTGCATCCCATCTCAATGCCACGAGGTATCGAGCCCAGCAGGCTGTACTGCTTAGCCTCCACCTTATAGATCTGGGTGATGGGGCGCAGCCCAATGCCAATCTTGCCGGCACTGCTCACCTCTACCATGGCGCTGTCGATCTTGCCGCCACGGTCGTAGCACATCGCCACAGCCTTACCCTTGTAGAGCGCCAGCTGCTGGGTGAACTCATGGTAGTCGGGGTTGTCGATGGTGTCGATCTTGACGATGCGGTCGCCCTTCACCAGTCCTGCCTTGGCAGCGCCATCGGCGGGCATCGTGCTCTCCACAATCACGGGGATGCGGTAGTCAATGAAAGGCTCGCCGCCCTTGGCGTCCTTCTCGGCATCGAAGATGAACTTGTTAGGAACGTTGATAGTCACCGTGTCGGTGCCGTTGCGCAGCACCTTCACCTGCTTGGCGGTGACCATTGCCTGCACCTCGTCGGCGTTCATGTAGTGGAGTTGCTTGCCGTCGGCACTCAAGGGGATGTCGCCGTCGCGAAAGCCTATCTTCTCGGCACTCGTGCTGAACGCCATTCCCATGTCGGAGTTGCGATAAGGGATATATTGCTCGCCCCAGTAGTAGACCATGCCGGCATAGATGATGATGGCAAGCAGGAAATTATTGAGCACACCGCCTATCATGATCAACAGCCGCTGCCATGCCGGCTTGGTGCGGAACTCCCAGGGCTGCTCGGGCTGCTTCATCTGCTCCAGGTCCATCGACTCGTCGATCATTCCCGAAATCTTGCAGTAACCGCCCAGCGGCACCCATCCTACGCCATACTCGGTGTCGCTCTTCTTGGGCTTGAATTTGAGCAGACTACCGTCCCAGTTGATGCCCAGCTTCTTCAACCCCACATCAAAGAAGAGGTAGAACTTCTCTACTCTAACACCAAAAATCCTTGCCCACATGAAATGTCCCAGCTCGTGAATAAACACCAGCAGTCCCAGCGAGGCTATAAGTTGTAACGCTTTAATCCAAAAAGTTGCAGTCATGTTTTAGTTATTCTTCGTGTGTTTCTAGATGTTCTCTCAAGTTTCGGAAGTCAGTTCCCCCTCTAAGAATAGAGGGGGAGTTTGTCGCCTGATTGTTAGCTGTTGGGGATCTCATTATTACTTAAGAAACTTGAATCGTTGTTTATAGATTGTGCATTATGAATTGTGCATTATGCATTAATCAAGCCCTGGGCATAGTGGCGCGACTCGGCGTTGGTGGCGACGTAGTCGTCATAGGACGGAACGGCGATAAACGGCGCCCATGCCATGGTTTTCTCGATAGTGCGGTATATGTCGTTAAAGCCTATCTTGCCGTCGAGGAATGCCGCCACGGCAATCTCGTTGGCAGCGTTCATCACACACGGCACGTTGCCGCCGCGACGCGCAGCCTCATAGGCGGTGCCCAGCAGCGGGAACTTCTCGAAGTCGGGCTTCTCAAAGGTGAGCGAGGCATAATCGGCAACTGTCATGCGCGGCTCATTGGTAGCCAGTCGTCCGGGCAAGCCCAGGGCGTAGCGAATGGGCAAGTGCATGTCGGGCAACCCCAGCTGCGCCTTCACCGAGCCGTCGACAAACTCCACCATCGAGTGCACTATCGACTGCGGATGCACCACAATCTCGATGCGCTCCTGCGAGATGCCGTAGAGCCACTTCGCCTCAATCATCTCAAAGCCCTTGTTCATCATCGTGGCGCTGTCGATGGTGATTTTGGCGCCCATCGCCCAGTTGGGATGACGCAAGGCGTCATCCTTAGTAACTGTGGCCAGCCTTTCACGTGGCATAGTGCGGAACGGTCCTCCCGATGCCGTGAGGATGAGTTTCGACACATTGGCCATGTCCTCACCCACGAGGCACTGGTAGAATGCGCCATGCTCACTGTCGACGGGATAGAGCACCGAGCGGGAGCTCTTGAGCATCTCGTTGATGAGCTCGCCAGCCACTACAAGTGTCTCTTTGTTGGCAAGGGCAATCTTCTTGCTCGCCTTGATGGCCGCGATGGTCGACGCCAGCCCACTGTAGCCCACCATGGCTGTCACCACGGTGTCGACCTGCGGCTGTGCCACCAGCTCCGAGACCACACTGTCGCCCGTGTGCACGGCAATGCCTGTTCCCTCGAGTGCCTGAGCCACCTTGTCGTAGTGCTCGCTGCTGGCAATCACCACGTTGCGAGGCTTGAAGCGCAGCGCCTGCTCAATGAGCAAGTCGGCACTGCGGTTAGCCACCAGCAAGTCCACCTCAAAGAGTTGAGGATACTCGGCAGCGATGTCAAGCGTCTGGCGTCCTATCGAGCCAGTGCTACCCAAAACGGCTAATTTCCTTCTTTGTTCCACCAGAATAAGCTTTAAAAACCTACAAAGTTAAGCATTTTCTACTGCAAAAGGAAAAGAATAGAGAATTTTAACGATTTCAAACAATTTTTGGGGACGGCAATGAAAATAGTCCGACTTGGTCAGACTCTGTCTAGACAGGGTCGGACCAAGTCGGACCAGGTCGGACTGGGTCGGACTATGCATTAACGCATTCTTACATCGCCAGGCGCAGGCCCATGTCGTCGTCTTTGAAGTCGGGGGCGCCTTTGTGTCGCTGTGGAATGCGGCACTTCTTAGCCTTTCCATACCAGCTGCCGCCACGGAGCACTCGCTCGGTGCCTGTTGCAGCACCCTCGGGATTGGTCTGTGCCTCGGCGCTGTAGGTTCCCAGCCAGTCGTAGCACCACTCCCACACGTTACCACTCATGTCGTAGATTCCCAGTGCATTAGGTGCCTTGGTGCCCACGCTGTGGGTAGAGCCGTCGCTATTCTCGGAATACCATGCCACGTCGGCAAGAACATTGCTGCCGGCATAGAGATAGTCCTCGCCATTGTTGCCACCACGAGCGGCAAACTCCCACTCGGCCTCGCTGGGCAGGCGGAAGTTCTTGCCTGTGATCTCGTTGAGCTTAGCAATAAACTCCTGGCAATCGTTCCAGGTCACTTCCTCTACTGGCAGATTGGTGCCATTGACATTGTTGCTTGGGTTGTTGCTCATCACTGCTTGCCACAGCTCCTGAGTAACCTCGGTTTGGCCAATGGCAAACGAGCTCAGTGTAACCTGGTGGGTGGGCAGCTCGTTGTCGTTGGCATCGGGGTCACCGTCAATAGCGCCCATGGTGAATGTGCCACCATCAACCTCCACCATGACGAATGTCACACCATTCACCTCATATTGGGTTGTGGTTGAAGGCATTCCGTTGAGCAGCACCTCGTAGAGCTCGGTAATGTCGGCCGAGGTGATGCTGCCGTCACGATTCACGTCATAGTTAATCTCGGGCAGAGAGGTGTCACCGGCAAGAAGACGGTCATAGATTGCTGTGACGTCGGCCGAAGTGACATCACCATCGTTGTTCACGTCCCAGCGGCTAGCCCACACTGGCTGTGAGAGCAGCATGACAGCTCCCAATGCAAGTAAAAATTTCTTTGTGTTCATTGTTTAAGTGTTGTTATTGTTTGTGTTATTTTGATTTGGCTTAAAAACTTACAAAAATACACATTTTATCTTATTTATGAGCTATGAAAGCCATTTTTTTGCTATTTCTCACAAAAATGTGTCAAAGAAACGCTGCTGTGCGGGCTGCGAGACGCGCGTTGTTGAGCACGAGCTGGATGTTGGCATCGAGGCTGTTGCCACTAGTGATGTCCTTGATCTCGGCAAGCAGGAAGGGCGTTGTTGCCTTGCCCTTGATGCCCAGTTCCACACTCTTCTTCACAGCCTTGTCGATTGCCGCGTTGATATAGTCGGGGTCGAGCGAATACTCCTCGGGGATGGGATTGGTGACTAGCATTCCGCCAGCGAGGCCCATCTCGAGTTTGGCACTGAAGGCGGCAGCGAGTTCCTCGGGGGTGTCGATGCGGTAGTCCACCTTGAAGCCGCTGCGGCGAGTGTAGAACGCGGGCAGCTCCTCGGTCTGATAGCCTATCACTGGCACGCCCTTGGTCTCAAGATATTCAAGCGTCAACCCCAGGTCGAGAATCGACTTCGCGCCAGCGCAAATCACCATGACGGGCGTTTGAGCCAGTTCCTCGAGGTCGGCGCTGATGTCCATCGTGGTCTCGGCACCGCGATGCACGCCACCAATGCCGCCAGTGGCAAACACCTTAATGCCCGCCATCGCAGCGATTATCATAGTGGTTGTCACCGTGGTGGCGCCATCCTCTCCACGAGCGATGAGCACCGGCAAGTCGCGTCGCGACGCCTTGGTCACCGCCTGCCCTTTCTTGCCCAGATACTCAATCTCCTGGGGCGTGCAGCCAGCTTTGAGACGTCCGCCAATGATGGCTATAGTCGCCGGCACGGCTCCATTGTCGCGAATGGTCTGCTCCACCTTCAACGCCGTCTCCACATTCTGCGGATAGGGCATTCCGTGTGAGATGATTGTCGACTCGAGCGCCACAACAGGTTTTCCTGCCTCAAGCGCTTCTTTAACTTCTTGTGAAATAGATAGATATTTGTTCATATTGTTGTCGATTATTTTAGTTCTATTTTTCGTCCCAGGCATGGAGGGTCGCAGTCATTGACTGCAATGCCAGTGCAGCGGCTTTGATGCCCAGGGCACACGCCTCTTGCAATGTGGCGCCATGATGCTCGGCATGAACCACCGCTGCCATGAAGGCATCGCCAGCACCTGTGGCGTTGACCACAGTAACCGCCTGCGACGGCAAGGCACAACTGTGCTCGCCGTCGCTGCAATACACGCCCCGCGCACCCATCGTGATGAAGATACGGGTCACGCCATGCTCTATAAACCAGCTAGCCATAGCCTCCACATCGCCCTTGATGCCGCTCAATGCCACCGCCTCGGCATGGTTTACCTTGACAATTAGAGGTGCTTGGCGATTAACGTCAAGCAACGACCTTATTTTCAATGCCTTGGCAGCCGATGTGGCATCAACATAAAGTGGCGCAGTGCAATGATGTGCAAGGTAGGCAAGCACCTGCTCACTGGGATTGCAGTCGGCAACCACAGCATCGCTGGCATTGATGCTCTCGATGTGGGCAGCCACCATCTCGGGGGTGAGATGCTGCATCAGCTCCATGTCGGCAGCCCCTGCCTGCATCTCGCCGTTGTGGTCGTTCACGCAGATGAAGTAGTTGCTCCTGGCACCCGCCACCTCGAGGATGGGGTCGACAGCCATTCCCACACGGCGACAGTCGTCGCGCAGCGAGAGGGCGATGGAATCGTCGCCAAACACGGTGAACAGCCTCACCTGCTCGCCCATCAGGCACAGGTTGTGGGCTATGTTGCGCCCTACCCCACCATAGCTTATCTCAACACGGCTGGGATTGGAGTCGCACGGCACATAACGCCCAAGTGGTGTGGCAGTTATGTCAACATTGGCAGCGCCTATTATGGTAATTCCCATATAAAATAATTATGCATTGTGAATTGTGCATTAACCAAAGCTTCGGCGCAGCGCTCGCCGTCGATGGCACTCGAGACGATGCCGCCTGCATAGCCAGCTCCCTCGCCACATGGATAGAGGCCTTTCACGTCGATGTGGTGCAGCAGCTCGCTGTCGCGGGTGATGCGTAGCGGCGACGAGGTGCGTGTCTCCACACCTATCAGGATAGCATCGTTGGTCAAGAAGCCTTTTGCCTGACGGCCAAAGAGTTTGAACGCCTTAGTCAGTCTGTGGCTGATGAACTGTGGCAGCCACTGGTCGAGTCGCGAGGGCTGCAGGCCAGCGGCAAACGAAGACGGTGGAATCAATTTCGAGGGCTTGCCCTGCACAAAGTCGAGCATGCGCTGCGCTCCGGCACACTGGCTGTTGCCCGCCATCTGGTAGCAGCGCTGCTCAAGCGCCTCCTGGAAGCGCATCACGCGCAGGATACCGTGCTGGTGGAACCGCTTGGGCACATCGTCGGGGCGCACCTCCACAACCATGCCGCTGTTGGCCCAGTAGGAGCCGCGCGTGCTTGGCGACATGCCGTTCACCACCAGCTGCCCTGGCTCACTAGCGGCAGGCACCACAATGCCACCGGGGCACATGCAGAAGGAGTATACCCCCCGGTCATCAATCTGTGTGACGAAGCTATACTCGGCGGCGGGCAGGTAGTCGCCACGGCCGCCACTCTTGTGATACTGTATCTGGTCGATGATGTGCTGCGGATGCTCCAGGCGCACTCCCACGGCAATACCCTTCTCCTCCATTGAGATGCCGGCATCGAAGAGCATTTGGTACACGTCGCGTGCCGAGTGGCCTGTGGCAAGAATCACTGGTCCGTCAAACTCCTCGCCAGTGACGCACTTAACGCCCACCACCTCATGGCTCTCGTTGATCTTCAACCCATTGACGCGGGTCATGAAATGCACCTCGCCACCACAGTCAAGGATGGTGTTGCGCATGTTCTCAATGATGCCAGGCAACTTGTCGCTGCCTATGTGGGGATGAGCGTCGATGAGGATGTTCTCGCTCGCGCCATGCTGGTGAAAGATGCCCAGGATGCGGTCTACCGAGCCACGCTTCTTGCTGCGGGTGTAGAGTTTGCCATCGCTATAGGCACCTGCTCCACCCTCGCCAAAGCAATAGTTGCTGTCGGGGTCCACCTTTCCCTGGCGGGAGATTGCCGCCACATCGAGTCGGCGGTCTTTCACGTTCTTGCCACGCTCAAGCACAATGGGCTTCACACCCAGTTCGATGAGCCGCAACGCGGCAAAGAGTCCTCCAGGCCCTGCTCCCACCACAATGGCTTGACGGTCGCCTTTCACACGCTTATACTTGATGGGTGGCACGAGATAGTCGTCCTTCATGGGCTCGTCGATATAGGCACGCACCTTGAGGTTGACCATCACCCGCTGCTTGCGCGCGTCGATAGAGCGCTTGATGATGCGCACTCCACGCAGGCGGCGTCGCATGATGCCCTCCTGCTTGGCCACCACCTCCTCAACAGCATCGATAAAATGGGCAGTGCGAGGATCCACTCGCAGTTGTATTTCTTTTATCATAGTATATTACTAATAAGTAGAATTACGATTTAGGCAAAAAACATGAGTTTTGGCAAAATCCTATACCACTTTTTGCCAAAAGTAGGCAAAAAACATGAGTTTTGGCAAAATTGCCATGGCAATCATGCCAAAACCCAAGTATAAATTAGGATGTGGTTTCTCGCTGGCTAAAACAGTTTAGAGAGGTTCTCGCTCATCATTTTCACCGACATGGCAAGCAAGATGATGCCAAAGAACTTGCGCAGGAAGAAGATGCCTCCCTCGCCCAGCAACTTCTGTATCTTATCGGTTGATTTTATAACGACAAACACCCACACCATGTTGATGGCGAGCCCAATGAGGATGTTCACATCGTCATACATCGCCTTGAGCGAAATCAACGTCGTGAGCACTCCAGCACCAGCAATCAAGGGGAACACCATAGGCACAATAGTAGCGCCACCACTGGGAGCGTTGTTCTTGAAAATCTCCACGTCGAGAATCATCTCCAGTGCCATCAGAAACATCAGGAAACCACCAGCGGCGGCAAACGACTGGATATTGCAGTTGAAAATCTCAAGAATCCAGTAGCCACCATAGTAGAATCCCACCATCACAATGGCCGAGTAGAGTGTTGCTTTCCAGGCATTCACCTCACGCCCCTTAGCGCGCAAGTCCATGATAATGGGAACCGAGCCCACTATATCAATGATACTGAGCAACACCAGCGCCGAACTTAATATCTGTGTGAAATTCATATTCTTTATAGCAATCAAGGCAACAGTTGACAACTGCCAGTTCTAACCTCTTACCTAGTCCTTAAAACTTAACACTCAACACTCAACACTTAACACTTAACACTCAACACTTAACACTTACTTCGTTCCACGTTCCCCGCGCCGCAGGCGCAACTTAACACTTAACACTTATCCCTCCCTATGCCAGGGCAAGGATAATGAGCTGTGCCGTTATCACTCGCAGGAACATCGTGAGTGGATACACAGTGCTATAGGCCACCGAGGGGGCATCGTTGCCTGCCGTTTTGTTGGCATAGGCAAGAGCGGGAGGGTCGGTAGTAGCACCAGCCACCATACCCATGATAGTGCAGTAGTTCAACTTAAACTTGCCACGAGCCACCAGAGTAACGATGAGCAAGGGGATGAAAGTGATGAGGAAGCCATAGAGCACCCATCGTGCGCCCTGTGCGTTAAACACCGTCTCGGCAAAGTTGCCACCGGCGGCAATGCCCACACTGGCAAGGAAGAGGCAAATGCCCAGCTCCCGCAGCAAGAGGTTGCTGCTACTGCTGGTGTAGGTGATGAGTTTGAGCTTATAGCCATATCGTCCCAGCAATATCGCCACAATAAGTGGTCCGCCGGCAAGACCCAGCTTCATGGGCACGCTCATGCCTGGCAGCATCAGTGGAATGCTTCCCAGCACAATACCCATCACAATGCCAATGAACATCGTGAAGATGTTGGGATGGTCAAGGGTCTTCATCGAGTTGCCCATGCGGTCGGCAAGGCGGTTGATATCGTTGATGTTGCCCACCACAGTGAGGCGGTCGCCCACTTGCAACGAGAGGTTGGGGCTGGCGAGCAGGTCGAGTCCGGCACGGTGCACGCGGGTGACATTCACCTTATAACCCATGCGCAAGCGCAGCGAACCGAGTTTGCGTCCCGACAGCTCGCTCTTGGTAACAACAATTTTGCGCGCTGTCACGGGGTCGGGGTCGGCCTTCCAGTCCATCACCTCATGAGGTCCAAGCACAGCGTCAAACATCTCCTCGTCTTGCTGGCTCATCACCACGAGCAGCAGGTCGCCTTCCTCAACAATTGTCTCGCTCACAGGAATGTGGACATGGCCATCGTTCTTGCGGATGCGGGAGATGATAAAGTTGTGGTCTATAATCTGGTGCAGGTGATGAATGGTCTTGCCTATGATGAGTTTGTTGGTCACTTTATAGGTTACAAGGTGAGGCTGAAGTTGCGAATTGGTGTTCTCGTCTTCAATCTCCTTCGACTCCTTGTCGACGCCAATCTTGAAAATCGCCTTGAGCACAATGAGCGACAGGAGAATGCCCACCACGCCAAGGGGATAGGCGGCAGCATAGCCCATCGACATCGACTCATTCAAAGGTATAGCGGCATCGCCCTGGGTCTCTATAAGCGTCTGCTGAGCGGCACCCAGGCCGGGAGTGTTAGTAACAGCACCCGAGAGAATTCCCACCATGTCGGTGATGCTGGTGTCGCCCACGCCATAGTAGATGCCCAGTGCAACAGCGATGTTTAGCACAATGACTGAAATGGCAAGGCCGTTAAGCAGCAGGCCGCCATGCTTGAACGACGAGAAGAACGACGGTCCCACCTGAAGACCTATCGAGAAGATGAACAGGATGAGTCCAAACTCCTGGATGAACTTCAAGGTGTTCATGTCGATCGACAAGCCCAAGTGACCGGCAAGAATGCCCACGAAGAGCACAAAGGTCGCGCCCAGCGAGATGCCTTTTATCTTAACCTTGCCCAAAATCACTCCAATGGCTATCACTATGGCGTAGATGAATATTGAATGCGCCACGCCTGTGCCTGCAAAAAGATCTGTAAACCAGTTCATTGTGTAAATAAGAATTATCTTTGTGCGCAACCATTTTTAGTAGTAAGCGCAGGTTTTATCATTTCAGGCTGCAAAGTTAGTAAAAAGTTGTCAGTTCTTGGGGCCTGGCTATATGTTTTTCGGCAGTATAGTCAAAAAAAACGTGTTTTATTTGGGCATTTAGGTGCAAATTGCTACCTTTGTGCGTTTAAATGGAAAACTAACATTTTTAGTAACGATAATATGTTTGGAAATTTCGGAGAGAAACATCCCATTCTCGTTAATGTGCTGGGCGCTTTAATAGTATTTGTAGCCGCCTGGTATGCTCTATACTTGCTCATCGACGTGTTCACGCTCCATGGCCAGGAGGCTAAGGTGCCTAGCGTGAGAAACATGTCGCTGGAGAATGCCATTCGCAAGATAGAGGCTGCGGGATTTGACTGGGAGATCAGCGACTCGCTGTTCAACGAGAGCATCAAGCCCGGAATGGTGCTTGAGCAGGAGCCCAAGGGCAATGCCATGGCAAAGAAGACACGCGTGATCTACCTCACTATCAACGCCTTCAACCCCAAGATGGTGAACCTACCCATCCTGAGCGAGATTTCTTGTAGAGATGCCGTGAACAGGCTCACGTCAATGGGATTCAAATATGTGAACGTCGACACAGTGCCCAGCGCCGACGAGGGTCTTGTGCTGGCAGTGAAAGTGAACGGCCATCCTGTGACTCCTGGCAGCAAGGTATCGATCAAGGACCAAATCAGCATTGAGGTGGGCGACGGACTGGTGCCTGAGATGCCATTTGACGTGCTGCCCGACAATCTCCAAGACTCACTGCAACAGCAGCAACGCGCCAAGGCCGAAGCCGAAGCAAAACTGCATCCTAACGAAGAATAAAAACACACACAAGCAATATACAGGTGGGAGCGAGGTTTTGAGTCTGTGCTCCCACTTTTTTAGAATTGACACTCTTGATGGCAACACTTGACGAGAACATACTCGACGACGAGCGACTCGAGATACAGAGCGACTTCAGCGACCCCGACTTCACCGAGAACGGGCGCGACTACTGGGAGCACTACCACTATGTGGTGGAGCCAGGACATGTGCTGCTGCGCATCGACAAGTACCTGGTGGAGCGCATCAAGGGAACGTCGCGCAACCGAATCCAGAACGCCGCCGAGGCGCAATGCATCCGCGTGAACGGCCGCGCCGTCAAGAGCAACTACCGCGTGCATCCTGGCGATGAGATCTCGGTGGTGATGGACCGTCCGCGCTACGAGAATGAGATTATCGCACAGGACATCCCGTTGAACATCGTCTATGAGGACGACGACCTGCTGGTGGTGAACAAGCCCGCAGGAATGTGCGTGCATCCTGGTCATGGCAACTACGACGGCACACTGGTCAATGCCCTCGCCTGGCATTTCAAGGACAACCCAAACTACGACGTTACCGACCCACGCATGGGACTGGTGCACCGCATCGACAAAGACACCAGCGGTCTCCTCGTCGTTGCCAAGACTCCTAACGCCAAGACATCGCTGGGACTGCAGTTCTTCAACAAGACCACGAAGCGGCAATACATAGCGGTGGTGTGGGGAGCCATGAAACAGATGGACGGCACCATCGAGGGCAACATAGGGCGCAGCCTGCGCGACCGCTTGCAGATGGCGGTATTCCCCGAGGGCGACCAGGGCAAGCATGCCGTGACCCACTATCACACCATCGAGAACCTGAATCATGTGGCGGTGGTGCAGTGCCAACTCGAGACGGGCCGCACCCACCAGATTCGCGTTCACATGCGTCACATAGGGCATCCGCTGTTCAACGACGAGCGCTACGGCGGCGACAAGATACTGCGCGGCAACACCTCGTCGAGCTATGCCCAGTTCATCCACAACTGCTTCAAGCAGTGCCCACGCCAGGCGCTCCACGCCAAGACGCTGGGCTTCGTCCACCCCACCACAGGCCAGCAGATGGATTTCGACAGCGACCTCCCCGACGACATGGCAGGACTAATCCGCCGCTGGGAAGAGTTTGTTGCAAACAGCAGAAGTTAAGTGTTAAACTTACTTATTTCCTTCTTTTCCTATGCAATAGTAGGTAAATCCCATGTTCTCGAGGTCTTGGGCGTCGTAGATGTTGCGGCCGTCGATTACCAGAGGGGTGTTCATGGCTTCTTTCACCTTGTCCCAAGAGGGCACGCGGAACTGTCGCCACTCGGTGACGAGCATCACGGCGTCGGCCTTGTTGACGGCATCGTAGATGTCGAGAGCGCAGTAGATGTCGTTCCAGCGGAACTTGATGGCATTCATTGCCACTGGGTCGTAGACGCGCACATGGCATCCTGCCTGCAGGAGCATGTCGATGGTGGTGATTGCTGGCGACTCGCGTATGTCGTCGGTGTTGGGCTTGAACGAGAGACCCCACAGCGCCACCGTCTTGCCCTTGATGTCGCCGCCGTAGTAGTCGCTGAATTTCTCAAAGAGCCGCTTCTTCTGGTTCTGGTTCACCTTGTCGACAGCCTTGAGCACCTCCATCGAGTAGCCATTCTTCTCGCCTATGTTGATCAAGTCGTTGATGTCCTTGGGGAACAACGTGCCGCCATATCCGCAGCCGGGATAGATGTACTTCGAGCCAATGCGGCTGTCGGTGCCCACGCCGTGACGCACGGTGTTGATGTCGGCACCCACTATCTCACACAGGTTGGCAATCTCGTTCATGAAGCTCACCCTGGTGGCAAGCATCGAGGTGGCGGCATACTTTATCATCTCGGCAGTAGTCGAGTCGGTGTAAATCATGGGGAAATACTTGAACTTGATGGGATGGTAAAGCGTGTCCATCGCCTTGCGCGAGCGCTCGTTGTCCACACCCAGGATGATGCGGTCGGGCTTCATGAAGTTCTTGATGGCATTACCCTCGGTCAAGAAGTCGGGGTTAGAAACCACGTCGAAGTCGAAGTCCACCTTGCGCTCGTCGAGAATGCCCTTGATGAGCTCCTTGATTTTCTTAGACGTGCCCAGTGGAACCGTCGACTTGATGATAAAGACAGCATAGTTGTTGATGTTCTGTGCAAAGCGCGTGGCGGTGTCGATCACCTGCGTGAGGTCGGTACCGCCATCCTGTGCCGGTGGCGTGTCGACGGCGCAGAACACATAGTCCACGTTGTTGAAGACATTAGAGAAATTGCTGGTGAAGTTGAGGCGTTGCGCTGCCACCGAGCGCTTCACCATGTCTTCCAAGCCCTGCTCATAGACTGGCAGGCCGCCATAGAGCAACAAGTTTATCTTGCGCGCGTCGCTGTCGACGCATGTCACGTTAACACCCAAATCGGCAAAGCAGGCACCAGTAACCAGCCCTGCGTATCCTGTTCCAACAATAAGTATATTCATAATTTTGAAACAAATATTAAAGTTCGACACAAAAATACCTTATTTATTTGAAAGCAGCAAATAAATCGACACATTTTTGTGACAGTATCCCTAAAATGTGATTTTTTTTAAAGTGCTAATAAAAAGTATTAAAAAGAAGAAAATAGTAGTTTTTTTATGTATCTTTGTGATTTAATCAACAAAATTGCAAACTAACAACAATTATATAATGCCTAACAGCAACAAAGCCTCAAGTCCTGAATATGACGTTATAATAATAGGTGGTGGCATCACTGGTGCCGGCACGGCACGCGACTGTGCGCTGCGGGGCCTGAAGGTGCTGCTGGTGGAGCGATATGACTTCACCAATGGTGCCTCGGGACGCAACCACGGGCTGCTGCACAGTGGCGCCCGATATGCCGTCACCGACCGGGAGAGTGCCTCGGAGTGCATTGCCGAGAACATGATCCTGCGACAGATAGCACGCCACTGCGTGGAGGAGACCGAAGGCCTCTTCGTCACCCTCCCCGAAGACGACCTCGACTATCAAGCGACATTTGTCGACGCCTGCAACAGGGCCGGCATTGAAGCCGAGATTATCGACCCCGAGTGGGCACGCATCATCGAGCCAGCAATAAACCCAATGATAATAGGAGCAGTGAAGGTTCCCGATGCCTCTATCGACCCCTTCTCGCTCACTGCCTACAACTTGCTCGACGCACGCCGTCATGGCGCCGAGACACTCACCTATCACGAGGTCGTCGACCTCATCGTGGAGAACGCCCGAGTGATAGGCGTGAAGCTGCGCAACAACCTCACTGGCGAGACCAGCACTGCCTATGCACCCGTTACCGTTAACGCAGCAGGCATCTGGGGCACTCTGGTTGCCAAGAAGGCGGGAGTGGTCATCAACATGTTCCCCGCCAAGGGGTCGCTCGTGATTTTTGGGCATCGCGTCAACAACATGGTGCTTAACCGCTGCCGCAAGCCTGCCAACGGCGACATCCTTGTCCCCGACAAGATAGTGAGCATGCTGGGCACCACCAGCGACCGAGTCCCCATCACCGAGATTGACAACATGCACGTCACCCCTGCCGAGGTGGAGACACTGCTCAAGGAGGGAGTGAAACTTGTGCCTGCCCTTGCCCGCACGCGAATCCTCAGGGCCTATGCCGGAGTGCGTCCGCTCGTGGCAAGCGACAACGACCCGTCGGGGCGCAGCATAAGCCGCGGCATCGTGTGCCTCGACCACAAGGAGCGCGATGGCATGGATGGTTTCATTACCATCACTGGTGGCAAGATGATTACCTACCGACTCATGGCAGAGATTGCCACCGACCTGGTGTGCAAGAAACTCAACAAGGTGGGTGCCTGCACCACTGCCATCATTCCGCTGCCTGGCAGCGAGGATGACCGCTCCCACAAGCGACACCGCCACCATCATGCCGTAGCCATGAAGGCGGCGCATGAGCGCCACGGATCTATGACCCAAGAGATTAGCGATGTGAGAGTTGAGGACAAAGCCATGCTGTGCGAGTGCGAGCACGTGAGCGTGGGCGAGATGAAATATGCCATCAACAACCTCGACGTGAAGAACCTCACCAACCTGCGCCGCCGCACGCGCATGGGAATGGGCTCGTGCCAGGGCAAGCTGTGTGCCTGCAGGGCAGCATCGCTCATGTGCAGCGCGGGAGCCAGTGCCCAGGATGCGCGCACCGACCTGGCACTGTTCATGAACGAGCGCTGGAAGGGCATGCGCCCAGTGGCATGGGGCTCCACCCTGAGCGAGGCACAGCTCACGACAACAATCTATGAGGGCCTGTGTGGGCTTTCGATAAACCACAAGATTTCTTCACTGTAACAACCCCGAGACTATGAAATATGACGTGATAGTGATAGGTGGCGGACTGAGTGCCATCATGTGTGGAATAGCCCTTGCCACAACAGGCAAGAACGTGGCTCTGATGGTAAAAGGACAGAGCAAACTGAGCCTGAACTCGGGGTCGATCGACTTGCTGGGCTATGACTACGACGGCAATGTGGTAGAAAATCCGCTTGAGGCCATCGAAACGCTCAAGCCATCGCACCCCTACAGCAAGATGGGTGCCGCCAATGTGATGCACAACGTGGCAATGGCGCCAGTGATTTTCTCGGGTGCCAATCTCAACTTCTATGGCGACACCAGCCACAAGAACCATTATCGCATGACACCACTGGGACTGTGGCGCCCCACCTGGCTCACTCTCGACGACTATGTCACCGCCGACAATCCCGCCTCGCTGCCCTGGGACAGAATCGCCGTTGTCAACATCAATGGATTTCTCGACTTCCCTGCCAGCTTTGTCAACGAAGCATTCAAGCAGGCAGGTGCCGAGAGCAACCTGTGTGAGATAAAACTGGGCACGGTAGACAAGCTCACCAAGAGCCCAAGCGTGATGCGGTCGACTGCCGTAGCCAAGCTCATGCAGAACGACGGTGTGCTCAACGAGCTGGCACGCAAGGTGCGCTCCAGCATGGGCGATGCGCAAGTGGTGGTGCTGCCAGCGGTCTTTGGCCTCGATGGTGACGACACAGCACAAAAGATAAGGCAGCACATCAAGGCGCCAGTGAAACTGGTCTCTACCCTACCCCCAAGCATCGCAGGAACCAGGCTGCTGTCTAATCTGCGCAAACTCTTCGTCCAGAACGGTGGCACATTCCTGCTGGGCAGTATGGTGAAGAATGGAAAAATTGCGGGCAACCGCGTGGTGAGTGTCGAAGCCAAGAACTTCCCCGACCAGGACATCCTAGCCGACCACTTTGTGCTGGCAACAGGTTCGTTTATGAATGGAGGCCTCACCTCTAACAGCTCAGGCGTCAGGGAGCCCATCTTCGACCTCGACATCGACTATATCGAGGGCAGTGGGAACTGGAGCCGCGAGCGTCTCTTCGACGCGCAACCCTATATGGAGTTTGGCGTGAAAACCGACAACGAGTTCCACGCCATCAAAGACGGCCGCCCGCTCGAGAACCTATATGCCATAGGGTCGATACTTAGCGGACACAACTCGCTGAAACTCGCCGACGACACTGGCGTGGCTGTAATGACAGCCCTGCAAGTGGCAAGACAAATCTAAGATAAGTGTTAAGGGTTAAGTTTTAAGGGTTAAGTTTTAAGGGTTAAGTTTTAAGGGTTAAGTGTGCGCCTGCGGCGCGGGGAGCGGGGAGCGGCGCTTCGCGCGTGAAACGTGGAAGGTGGAACGAGCAAGATTGTGCATTGTGAATTGTGAATTATGCATTGAGCATTATGCATTAAGCATTATAAGCGCTACGGCGTGGGCGGCGATACCTTCGCCTCGGCCGGTGTAGCCCAGGCGCTCGGTGGTTGTCGCCTTGACTGAGACCTGTGATGGGTCGCAGTTCATGCACTCGGCAAGTTGGGCCTGCATGGCAGGGATGTGTGGGTTCATCTTGGGTGCCTCGGCACAGATGGTGATGTCGCAGTTGCCCAGTACATATCCTTTCTCGTTAATCAACCTGATGACCTCGCGCAGCAGCCTGCGGCTGTCAATGCCCTTGTACTGCGGGTCGCTGTCGGGGAAATGGTAACCAATGTCACGCAGTGCTGCGGCACCCAGCAGGGCATCGCACAGCGCATGAATGGCCACGTCGGCATCGCTGTGCCCCAGCAACCCCTTGTCGTGGTCAATCTTCACCCCGCCAATCCATAACTCCCTGCCTTCTACCAGGCGATGAACGTCAAATCCATATCCAATGCGCATGATTCTTTTTTTAGTTTATTGTTTATGGTTTATAGTTTATGGAAGACATTGGTGAGATTATTATGCACTACAATCTCCCATAAACTGAAAACTGAGAACTTGGTTTATAGTTTATAGTTTGTGGTTTATGGAAGACAGAGATGAGATTATTATGCACTACAATCTCCCAAAACTAAAACTGGTTACTGACTACTGATTACTTTATTTAAAAGGGACAAGGCATGCCTCATCCCTAGCAATCTTATATGTGCGAATATTGTTTTATTACTTTCCAAAGAGGTTGCGGATGCCGTCCATGTCGAACGACAGGGTGAACCTGAGTGTCTGGTCGAGTGGACTGTTCTGTGCGGTGGCAATCATGTAGGCAGCGTCGAGCTTGATGACGTTGAGCGCGAAACCAGCACCCAGGCCAAAGTACTTGCGGTTACCCTTGTACTTGTTCTCGTTGAAGAAACCACCACGCAAGAAGAACTGCTGGTTGTAGCAATACTCGGCACCAATCGAGAATGTGATCTCACGCAACTCCTCCTTGGCACCACCTGGTGCGTCGCTAAACGACTTGAAGATACCAGTAATCGACGACATGTCTTTCCAGTCCTGCAGAGCCTGCTCATAGGCTTCCTGGTTCTCATAGTTGGCCAGTCGCGGACGTGCAGGCACGAGCAGTTTGTTGGCATCGGCAGTGATAGTGAGGTTGTGATAGTCGGCAAGGGGGAAGGTGAATGCCGTACCCAGCCTCAGGTTGGCAGGCAAGAAAGCGGGGTCGTCGCCACCGTTGTAGCTCACCTTAGAACCAATGTTGGAAATATTGAAACCCAGCGACCACTGGCACTCGTTGCGGCCTATCATGGGATAGGTGGTGTAGTAGCCCGAGATGTCGGCCGAGAACGCCGAGGCGCCAGTCGACTGGTCGGTGCCGCTATAGCTTGAGTATCCCAGGTCGCTATAGATGTAACGCAGCGCCACACCCATCGAGAACTTCTCGCTCAACTTGCGCGAGTAGCCCACATCAAACGACATTTCAAAGGGGTTGATGCTCGACATGGCATTACCTCCATCGTCGGTGCTGTTGATCTCACCCAGTGAGAAATAACGCATCGAGGCACTCACCGCCTGGTTGTCGTTGCTACCTATCTTCCAGTAACCCGAGAGGTTGGCAAGGAAGATATCGTTAACGAGCTTGCGCAACCAGGGCGTATAGGAGATCGACACTCCTGCCTTGCTGTAGGCAAAAGCATATTTCGAGGGATTCCAGAATTGCGAGTTCACATCGGGGTCGGTAGCGGCACCCAGGTCACCCATCGAGGCACCACGGGCATCGGGGGTGATGTTCAGAGCGGTGACACCAGTAGTGATGGGGTTAAACTCATCGTTCTTAATGTCGTCATCGGCCACGGCGGCAAAACTTGTGGTGAGCAAAGCCATGGCAGCGACTATTCTTATTGTTTTCTTCATAATCTAAAAATAAGAAATTATTATCGTCTAATTAATAAAACTCCAATTAGTCGTTTTTATTGTATAGAATTCTAAAAATAACAAGTCGCCGTGGCATTGAACTGCCGCGGCGACCTGTGATGTTGATGTTACTTGGGGGCAATCACTTTAGTCCCTTCCGCCCAGCAAACGCAGCAGGTAGAGGAAGAGGTTGATGAAGTCGAGATAGAGCGAGAGAGCACCCAGGGTGGCGAGTTTGCCCACGTTGGCCTCGTCGGTCTCCATTGCCATCTGCTTGATTTTCTGAGTGTCCCAAGCAGTGAGACCAATGAATATTGCCACACCGGCAAAGCTGATAATCCACTCCATCACGCTGTTGGCCCAGAAGATGTTGATGATAGTGCACACGATGAGTCCTATCAATGCCATCACCATGAAGGTGCCAAACTTAGTGAGGTCGCTCTTGGTAGTGTAGCCATAGATCGACATTGCCAGGAACACGCCTGCTGTGACGAAGAACGTCAAGACAATCGACGAACTGGTGTAAATCAAGAAAATGGGTGTCAGAGTCACACCATTAAGCACTGCATAGACATAGAACAGCAGTGTCGCAACTGGCGAACTCAGTTTGTTGATCGCCATGGAGAGGATGAAGACCATTGCCAGCTCGGCAACACACAGCCCAATGAGCAGTGCACGGCTCTGGAACAAGGTTGTCATCACGGTCTCGCTGCTCAGCACCAGGAATGAGGTGATAGCAGTGACCAGCAGGCCAAGGAACATTTTCACATACACCTTGCGCATCACTTGCGTCATGTAGGTGCTGAGCGTCCATTCGCTCTGTTGTGGTGCTGCCTGTGTTGCGCTAGGCTGTGGCAGCGGTGGAAGATTGTTGTAATTGTTCATGTATTATATAATTTTAGTTCGTTTCGATAGTAATGCAGCAAAAAGTGTGCCAAAAAGCTTTTCTCCCGTTTCTGAAAACTGACTACTGATAACTGATAACTGAAAACTGATTACTGACTACTGATTACTGACTACTGACTACTGATTACTGAATACTGATAACTGATTACTACATGCGTTCAGGCACTTCGATGCCCAGCAGTGAGAAGGCGCGCTTGATGACGCCAGCCACAGTGCGCGAGAGCTCGAGGCGGAACACCTTGAGGTTCTCGTCTTCCTCCTTGAGGATACTGTAGTCGTGGTAGAACTGGTTGAATTCCTTAGCCAGCTCATAGGTGTAGTTGGCAATCAAGGCAGGGCTATAGGTACGTCCTGCTTCCTCTACCACGCTGGCAAAGTCGGCAATGCGCTGAATAATAGCAATTTCCTTGTCATTAGGAGTAACGCTATTCACGTCCAGAGCCGGCATGTTGTCGCCTGCCTTGCGCTGGAGCGAGCGGATGCGGGCATAGGTGTACTGGATGAAAGGCCCGGTGTTGCCGTTGAAGTCGATACTCTCGGCAGGATTGAAGAGCATGTTCTTGCGTGGGTCAACCTTGAGGATGAAGTACTTGAGCGCACCCATGCCAATGATGCGTGCCACCTCACGCTTCTCGTCGATGGTCATTCCCTCGAGGCGGTCGCTTGTCATTGCCATGGCGTCGTCGACCATCTTGTCCATCAGGTCGTCGGCATCGACCACCGTTCCCTCGCGCGACTTCATCTTGCCGTGAGGCAGCTCTACCATGCCATAGGAGAAGTGGATCAGGTCCTTGCCCCACTTGAATCCCAGCTTGTCGAGCAAGAGCGAGAGCACCTGGAAGTGATAGTTCTGCTCATTGCCCACCACATATATCATCTTGTCGATGGGATAGTCTTGGTAGCGCAGCTTAGCGGTGCCAATGTCTTGAGTCATGTAGACGCTGGTGCCGTCGCTACGCAGCAGCAGCTTGTGGTCCAGGCCATCGGGAGTGAGGTCGGCCCACACGCTGTTGTCGTCCTTGCGGTAGAACACGCCCTTGGCGAGGCCTTCCTCCACCTTTTCTTTTCCTTCGAGATAGGTCTGGCTCTCGTAGTAAATCTTGTCGAAGTCCACGCCCATGCGCTTGTAGGTCTCGTCGAAACCAGCATAAACCCAGCTGTTCATCTTCTCCCACAGCGCGCGCACCTCGGGGTCGTTGTCCTCCCACTTCTTGAGCATCTCGCGAGCCTCTTGCATGAGAGTCGACTGCTTCTCGGCCTCCTCTTCGCTAATGCCCTGAGCGGCAGCAATCTCCTTAATCTCGGCCTTGTAGTGCTTGTCGAAGAGCACATAGAAGTCGCCAATCAGGTGGTCGCCCTTCTTGCCAGTGCTCTCGGGAGTGGCGCCATTGCCCCACTTGAGCCACGCGAGCATCGACTTGCAGATGTGGATGCCACGGTCGTTGACGATATTGGTCTTCACCACCTTGTTGCCACAGGCTTTCATAATCTGTGCCAGGCTGAATCCCAGCAGGTTATTGCGCACATGGCCCAGGTGGAGAGGCTTGTTGGTGTTGGGCGAGCTGTACTCTATCATCACGAGCTGGCTTTCGGGAGTCACCTGCTTGAAGCCGTAGTTCTCGTCGCGGCAGATGCCGTCGAGCAGCTGTGCCCAGAACGAAGGCTTGACAGTGATGTTTAGGAAGCCCTTGATAACGTTGAACTTCTCAACGGCATCGCAATGGGCAGCAAGATAGTCGCCTATCTCTTGCGCAGTGGCATCGGGCGCCTTGTGCGAAGCCCTCAAGAAGGGGAACACCACGATGGTGAGGTTTCCCTCAAACTCCTTGCGAGTAGCCTGTGGCACAATGCTTTGTGGGTCAACCACGGTGCCATATAAATCGTTTACCGCCTGTGCGGTTGCTTGTGATAGTATACTTTCAATCGACATGTTTTATAAAGATATATTTATGTGGTTATATATTTCCAAACTGCAAAGTTACAATAATCAAACAAGAAGAACAACTATTTTTTATTATTTCGTAATTTTGAGATTTAATAAGATTGTATTAACTTTGCAGTTTAAAAGAATGAAACAAGAGGATGAAGCAATCTCTAAATCATTGAATAACATATATATCTCAATACTATTATGGCAGAGAACAACGAAATAAGACCCGTTGAGGAGAAGAAGGTCCTCAACTTTGTACAGCAAATAGTTGCCGACGACTTGGCAGCAGGTAAAAACGGCGGACGCCTTAACACCCGATTTCCACCAGAGCCCAATGGCTATCTCCACATAGGACATGCCAAGGCCATCTGCATGGACTTTGGAGTGGCCGAGATGTTTGGTGGCACCTGCAACCTGCGCTTCGACGACACCAACCCCCAGAAGGAAGACACCGAGTATGTGGAGTCGATCAAGCGCGACATCCACTGGCTGGGCTATGACTGGGGCGACCGTCTGTACTATGCAAGCGACTATTTCGAGAAACTCTATGACTTTGCTATTGAACTCATCAAGAAAGGACTCGCCTACGTCGATGACCAAACCAGCGAGCAGATAGCTCAGCAAAAGGGCACTCCCACCCAGGCAGGTACCGAGAGCCCCTACCGCAACCGCTCGGTAGAGGAGAACCTCGACCTCTTTGAGCGCATGAACGCCGGCGAGTTTGACGAGGGTGCTCGCGTGCTGCGCGCCAAGATTGACATGGCGTCGAGCAACATGCACTTTCGCGACCCCATCATGTACCGCATCATCAAGACTCCACACTGGCGCACCGGCACCAAGTGGAAAGTATATCCCATGTATGACTTCGCGCATGGCCAGAGCGACTACTTCGAGGGAGTGACTCACTCGATTTGCACCCTGGAGTTTGTGCCTCACCGTCCACTCTACGACTACTTTGCCCACCTGCTGGCAGGCGACACGGTAGACCAGTACTGCCCTCGCCAGATTGAGTTCAACCGCCTGAACCTCACCTACACCGTAATGAGCAAGCGCAAGCTCCTCCAGCTGGTGAAAGAAGGCCTCGTAGCAGGCTGGGACGACCCCCGCATGCCCACCATTTGCGGCTTGCGCCGTCGTGGCTACACCCCACAGTCGATCAAGAACTTCCTCGACGACATTGGCTACACAAAATATGAGGCACTTAACGATATCGACCTGCTCGAGCACAACATTCGTGAGGACCTTAACAAGAATGCCAACCGCGTGTGCGCCGTGCTCAACCCCGTGAAGGTTGTCATTACCAACTATCCCGAGGACAAGGTGGAGATGCTCGCCATGGACAACAATCCCGAGCAGGAGAATGCCGGCACTCACGAGATGCCCTTCTGCCGCGAGATCTACATTGAGCGCGACGACTTTATGGAGAATCCTCCCAAGAAGTTCTTCCGCATGACTCCTGGCAAGGAAGTGCGCCTGAAAGGTGGATATATAATAATGTGTAACGAGGTGGTGAAAGATGCCGACGGCAACATCACCGAGATTCACTGCACCTACGACCCCGACACTCTGAGCGGTACTCCTGGCAGCATGCGCAAGGTGAAAGGCACGCTGCACTGGGTTTCGGCACGTCATTGCAAGGATGCCGAGGTGAGACTCTATGACCGTCTCTTCGCCGTAGAGAACCCATCGGCCGAGGCCGAGAAGGACTTCCGCGAACTGCTCAACCCCGACTCGCTCAAGGTGCTTCCACATGCCAAGATTGAGCCTTACCTGGCACAGATTGCCAAGCCCGAGGACAAGTTCCAGTTCCAGCGCATAGGCTACTTCTGCGTAGACCCCGACAGCACTGCCGACCACCTGGTATTCAACCGCACTATCACCCTGAAAGACAGCTGGGCTAAGGCACAGAAGAAGTAAGGGGTAAGTAATAAGTGTTAAGTGTTAAGTGTTAAGTGTTAAGTGATAAGTGGAACGTGGAACGTGGAACGTGGAACGTGGAACGCGGAACGTTTTAAGTGTTAAGCAGGTTCTGGGATGATGCAGCACAAGGATTTAGTCGACAAGTTATCTAAATCACTCGGTCGCAACAAGACCGATATTAATAAACTGATTGAGGCTCTGAGCAACGTAGTGAAGGAACGTTGCTCGGAGCTCGACAGCATTAGTGTGCCCCGTTTTGGAACTCTGGAAGCCGTTAACCACCGCGAGTCCATTGAAGTGGACAGTGAGACTGGCAAGCGCACCCTCATGCCACCGCGCGTGGAGGTGCATTTTGCCACCAGCAATATCCTTAAGAAACAACTCAACCAGTCATGAAAGAGAAGATAGCATTTCCACAACTGGTTGAGCTGGTGGCTACGAAGGCCAACACCACAAGCCGCATGAGCGAACTGTTCCTGCAGGAGCTATTCGACACTATCTCTCAAGCACTTAACAGCGGAGAGACAGTGAAAATTAAAGGTTTAGGAACTTTTAAAATCAAGAAGGAAGAAGCAGGTAAGGACATTCTCTTCACCCCCGACAAAGACCTTGCCGAGGCGGTGAATGCGCCATTCGCGCAGTTCCAGCCAGTGGAACTCAGCGACTCGATAACCAGTGAGCAACTCGCCGAGATTGACGCGAGCATGGAGCCAAGCGACGAGCCGCTGTCTCAAGCAGAGCAAGAGCCTATTGAGCAAGAGCCTGCGAGCAAACCAGTGGCCGAAGAGCCTACTGAACCCGCCATCGAGGCTGAGCCACAGACCGTTGAGGATGTCGCGCCAGCAAGTCAAGCGATGCAAGAGCCTGAAGAGTCCACTACCCCACCAGTAACATTGGAGCAAAAGCCCAATAGCCGCAAGAAGCTATGGATTGGCATTGCCGCGTCAATTGCTTTGATAACAATAGTGGCGGCAACAGTCTCGGGATTGCATTCTCGCAAAGACGATGACAAGGTGGCTATGGTCGCCGACTCCGTAAAGAACACCACGCCAGCGCCAGCATTTGTCACCGACACACTTAGCCGAGACCACCGCCTGCGCGACATGGCTAAAAAACACTACGGCGACCAAGACTTCTGGATTTACATTTACCTGGAAAACGCCAAGAAATACCCCGACTATCACCACATTCCCAACGGTTCGGTGCTCACTATTCCTCCCGCCAGCAAGTATGCCATCAACAGCGACAGCAAGTCGAGCCTGCGCCGAGCCCATGACGAGACAGGGAAACTCTACAAGCAGTATCGTGACAAGAAGGATTCTATAGAACAAGCCACGAAAACACCTATTATTAAAAACACAGAGGAAGAAGCCGACACGCTAGAGAAAGACACTAAACACAAGCGCCACCACAGGCATCACAAGAGTAACCGAGACCACAAGCGCCACCGTTAACTCTTTACCCTAATCAAATGCATTCCAGCCTTGGGCGCGGATTTGTAGCTCGTTGTCGTCGCGGGTTACCATGAAGGCTCCGAGTTCGGGTTTTGTGATGCGTCCAATGAGACGTGCTGTCTTCATCTGCTCAACTTTCTCGTGCTGGGTGAGAGGAACGGTGAAGAGCAGCTCATAGTCCTCGCCGCCATTCATCGCGGCAGTGACAAGATTCATGTTCAATTCCTCGGCCATCACGGCAGTCTGGTAGTCGATGGGAATGCGGTCCTCATAGATGCGGCAGCCCACATTGCTCTGCTTGCAGATGTGGAGCAACTCGCTCGAGAGGCCGTCGCTCACGTCCATCATGGCAGTGGGACGGATGCCCAGTTGGCGCATCTCGGCGATGACGTCGGCACGAGGTTCGGGCTTGAGTTGCCGCTCAAGCAGATACTCACGCCCGGCAAAGTCGGGCTGGAAGTCCTTCTGTCCCGCACTTGCCACACGTTCTCGCTCAAGCAGTTGCAGTCCCATATAGGCAGCGCCCAGGTCGCCACTGACGCACACCAGGTCGGTGTCGCGCGCTCCGTTGCGATAGACTATCTCATCCCCAGCGGCCTCGCCAATGCAGGTGATGCTGATGAGCAGCCCCGTCACCGATGCCGAGGTGTCGCCCCCCACGAGGTCGACGCCATATTTCTCGCATGCGGTGTAGATGCCGGCATAGAGCTCATTGATGTGCTCAACGGTGAAACGCTTAGAGATGCCCAGCGACACGGTGACTTGCCGTGGAGTGCCGTTCATGGCATACACATCGCTCAAGTTAACCGCTACCGCCTTGTAGCCCAAGTGCTTGAGAGGCGTGTAGGTAAGGTCGAAGTGGATGCCTTCGAGCAGCAAGTCGGTAGTGACAAGGGTCTTCTTGCCATCATAGTCAAGCACCGCACAGTCATCGCCCACCCCACGCAGCGTAGACGCATTCTTAACCTTGAAATCACGTGTCAAATGGTCAATAAGACCAAACTCACCCAAACTGGATATCTCTGTCTCACTCATTGCATTATAATTTTATACACTACAAAGGTAGATAAAAAAATTCATCCCCACAAGTCTCATTTCTTTGTAAAATTTATTCTTTGCTTGATTGCATTATCAAAATCCTTGGCGCCACCAGTCTCACCAAAGAGTTTTTTAAGCAAACGCACACGAGTGTTGGTTATGGCCTGAGGCGTCGATATGGTAAGAGTTGCAATCTCGGTGGGCAAGAAATTGTGAATTGTGAGCAGACACACCATCTGCTCTTTTGAGTTAAGAGTCGACAACAGTGTTTGCAACTTGGGGTTCAATGCATAAGATAGTTGAGCCAGCGCGTTAGCATCCTCATCGCCGGCGGACTTACCCGTGCTAGCCGATGCATGCAATCGCGACACAGTTTCCTTCATTTGGAGGGAGTTCTCCCGCTGTTCACGCTCCTTCTGCCGCCGCATGTGGGTAAGTTCAGAGCGAGTCAAGTTAAATTGTTGCTGGGTTTCGGCAAAACGAGAATTGAGTTTGTCGATGCGATGGCGACTATACCATATTATTACCGCCAACGCAATCATTAGGAAAATGATGGACGCAAGCAATGCAATCAAATTCCTGTAATGCTTGCGTTCCTTGATTTGCTCGTCATATTGCGTCTGCAGATCAATGACACCAGCTGTATCATCGTGTTCATAGAGGTTATGATACAACTCGTTGAGTCGTAAGCTTAAGTCGGTCACTCCCTTCATCTCGCCTCGCCTGTAAAGATAGATTATCAACTGCTGAAAGGAATGGATGGCGACATCGGGAGAGAGAGAAGTTGTAAGACTATACCATTGCTGTGCAGCCGATGCCGTGTCGCCCTCTTGCACATAGATGTCGGCAAGCAGTTTAGCACCACGGTCGGTTGGTGAAATCTGCATCGATTCGGTCAAGTAGCGTTTGGCTTCGGCATTATTGCCGGCTCCCATCATGAGACTTGCAAGATTGACGAGATAAGTGGCTCTCACATCGCCATCAGTGCTGTCGGCAAGTGATTTAGCTTGCTCCACATAATACTTGAGGCTGTCACGCTCGCCCAGCATGTCGTGAGTCATGGCAATGTTGTTGAGGGTCTGTACTATCCACTGCTTGTTATCGACTTGTTGCGCCGCCTTGAGAGCTTGATTATAGTATAGCAAGGTCATTGTGTAGTCGCCCACATTGTCATTCACATCACCAAGCACCGAGCAGAGATACCACTCAAAATCGGGCACATGCAAGTCGACAGCCAGGTGTTCAGCCCTTTTCATCATGAGAATGGCTTCGCGGGTCTGCTGTTGCTTGTACAGGATAATGCCATTGTGAAGCAGAGCTCTTGCCAGGCGCTCATCGTCACCATGATTCTCGTAATACACCCTGCTAGCCTTTATCAGCGAGTCTGATTCCATATGGAGTCCGCTGCGATGAATAGCCTCGGTGTAAACAAGTCCGTAGAGAGCTCGGTCGGCCTCGGTCATTGTAGTGTCATTCCAGTGTGGTGCCAGCATTCCCACTACCGAGTCGGGCTGAGTGGACACAATATTTTCGGCCCTTTTTAATAGTTCATTGTGGGACTGCTCATGGGAGCAGCCCACAATTATGAGAAGAAGTATGAAATACGGAATGTGCTTCATTACTTAATTGAGAACACTATAGGCAATGTATAGTTTACTCTAACAATCTTGCCTTTATGTCTTCCAGGAATCCACTTGGGCATTGCCTTTACAACCCTAACTGCCTCGGCATCTAGTGAAGGGAACACGTTCTTAGCCACTTTAACGTTTGAAATGCTGCCATCGGTCTCAACCACAAACATCACCATGACTCTTCCCGACAGATTCTGCTTTATCGCATCTTGGGGGTATTTAATGTTTGTACTCAGGTAATCAATCAATGCCGACATGCCACCGGCAAACTCGGGCATTTGATCTACTGTGTCATATACTTTCTGGCTCTTTTGTGACACAACAGTCTTCTGTGCGCTCATTGTCATGATGCATAATACTGCCATCATCGACATTAAAATAAATTTCTTCATCTTCTTTACTTTTTTTGAATGGTTCAACAATCGGTTAGTCTGTCCGGACGTTGCAAAGGTAGAAATTGCCTTTAGTGGCTGCAAGAAATCAATTACACTTTATTACACACAGGGCAAAATTTCTGTTATTTACAAAATAAAGCCTTGAAAAAATGTCCCCAAAAACATTTCTTTGAGGACATTTTTATAAGATAATTCTAATCAATGATTACACCTCGTCGAGGTTGTTGATGACCTCTTGCACCATCAGCGTCATGATGGGCTCGGCCTTGGTGGCAGCCTGCTGCACCTCCTCGTGCGAAACATCCACATAGATGCCCTCGCCGCCCAAGTCGGTGATAACGCTCAGTCCAAATACCTCGATGCCGGCATGGCGAGCCACAATCACCTCAGGCACAGTGCTCATGCCCACTGCGTCACCGCCAATGCGATAGAAGAAGCGGTACTCCGATGGAGTCTCAAACGTTGGTCCCTGAGTGCCCACATAGACACCCTCCATGAGCCTGATATTGTTCTCCTTGGCAATCTTGCGTGCCAGGTCGAGAATGCGGTGGCTATAGGCCTCGTTCATAGCGGGGAAGCGTGGTCCAAGCTCGTTGTAGTTCTTGCCGCGCAAGGGATGGTCGGGGAAGAGGTTGATGTGGTCGGTAATAAGCATCACGTCGCCCACACGGAACTCGGGATTCATGCCTCCAGCGGCATTGCTCACGCACAGCACCTTAACGCCCAGTGCCTTCATCACGCGAATAGGGAACGTGGCCTCCTTCATCGAGTAACCCTCATAGTAGTGGAAACGTCCTTGCATTGCCATGACATACTTCTTGCCCAGCATGCCAAAGATGAGCTGTCCCTTGTGTCCCTCAACAGTGCTGACGGGGAAATTGGGGATTTCACTATATGGTATAGCAGCCTTGATGTCAATTTTGTCGGCAAGATTGCCCAGACCAGAGCCCAGCACAATCGCCACCTTAGGCATCTCGCCACCCACTTTCTCCTTGAGGAAAGCGGCGGTTTCTTGAATCTTTTCCAGCCAGTTAATTTCTTTAGTCATAATCTTATATATATTAGAGTTAATAATAGGTTTGTCTTCAATTCATTCCCTCACGCGCTGCCCTACAAATCGTCGATGCCCTCAATCTTCTTTTGGAGCTCATAGATGAAGTCGCGGTCCTCATAGTTGAGGAAGTCGGCCTGAATGGGGATGAAATAGATGTCGTCTTGACGATCGGGAGGGAAATACGGACTGTTGAGAATGCGCACAGCATCCTTCTCGGTTGTGACAATGTACTTGCGCTTGCCCTTCAACTCGTTGAACAGCCTGAAGATATAGCGGAAGTCGTCACGGCTGTAGGTGTGATGGTCGTCGTAGTGGATCACCTTGAGACGAGTGCCAAACTGCTTGAGATACTTGGCAAAGGGGCGCGGATTGGCAATGCCGGCAATGCCCAGGATCAAGTCGTCCTCATCGAGCCAGTTGAGCGAAGTGAGGTCGGGGTTGCCAATGGGGAACACCGGCTCGGGAGCGCCATAGCGCACCTTGGAGAAATACAGTTGCTGATACTTGAACAGGTCAAGGTGCTCCTTCATCATGCGCAGGTCAACGGGCTTGACGTCGTCGGGACATTTGGTCACCACCACCATGTCGCACTTGAGGATGCGGTTGGCAGGCTCACGCAGCGAGCCTAGTGGCAGCAACTTGTCTTCATAAGGTGGACGGCTAAAGTCAATCATCACCACGCTCACCTTGGGCTTGACATAGCGGTGCTGCATGGCGTCGTCGAGGATGATGAGGTTGATGTTGGGGTTGAAGCGCAGCAAGTTCTTGATACCCTTGCGACGGTCCTCGCACACCGCCACTGTGACAATGCCACGGAACTTGCGATAGATTTGATAAGGCTCATCGCCCAGGTCCACTGGCGACATGTTATCGTTGGCCATCACAAATCCCTTAGTGTGGCGCTTGTAGCCACGGCTCAGGACCGCGATGTCATACTTGCGGCACAATCTCGACACTATATATTCCACATGAGGCGTCTTGCCTGTGCCACCCACGGTAACGTTGCCAATGGTGACTACTGGCACGTCAAACTCCTCCTGCTTGAGCAAGCCAGTGTTGAATCCTTGCTGCCGCAGCCACACCCCAGCTCCATAGAGCCACGACAGTGGCGTGAGCAGGATGCGCTCGCTCACCTCAAGGACCTTGCGGCCAACTCTTGTTACATCGTCTAAATCCATCAGAATAGTACAGTTGATGTATTTAGTTTAGTTCTAAAAATCAATCTCTATGGGTTCCATCAAGCACAGCACACGGTCACGGTTGAGGACAGCCTGCAACTGCTCGTAGTAGTTGTAGAACAATCCCATGCGAGTGCGCATGTCGCTCTCAATTCTCATTGTCTGCATCATCGATAGCATGTCGAAGAACGACATCTCGGCGTTAGGATAATCTACCACTTTGTAGCCATCGGCTTTGAGTTTTGCCTGCTGTGCCACCCATTTAACGGCAGCCTCAAGGCCTCCAAACTCGTCGACCAGACCTATCTGCTTGGCAGTGACAGCGTCCCACACACGTCCCTCGCCAATGGTCTTGATGGAGTCTTGCGACATCTTGCGACCTTGTGCGCAGCGACCAGTGAAGGTCTCGTAGCCACGGTTCACCATGCGTTGCAAAGCAGCAATCTGCTGCTCGTTGAGAGCCTTATATGGTGTACCAACGATTGCGTTCTCGTTGGTGTGAACCTCTTCCATCTTCACGCCCAGCGTGTTGTTGATGAGATTGCTGGCATTAGGAATCATGCCAAAGATGCCAATGCTGCCAGTGATGGTGGTGGGCTCGGCAAAGATGCGCTGAGCACCCGATGAGATATAATAGCCACCCGAAGCGGCATAGTCGCTCATCGACACTGCCAGTGGCTTTCCACTAGCCTTGAAATCCTCGAGAGCCTTCCATATCTCCTCGCTGCCAAATGCGCTTCCACCAGGCGAGTTCACCCTGAGCACCAGTCCCTTGACATCCTCGTCAAGTTGCAGCTCCCTGATTTGCTTAGCCAGTGACTCGCTATAGATAGCCTCGCCACCTCCCATTCCGGGAATGGGCATAGAGCCGCCATCTTCGGTGCCACTATTTATCTCGCCAGTAGCATAGAGCACAGCCACCACGTCGCCGCCAGTGCCAAATGGGTCGTCGTTGCTGGCAACCAGGTCGCCAGGGCTGACGAGCTTGAGGTCGTCTTTCTCGTCAACATCGGTGAGTTTGCGCAGTTTGTCTTCCATCTGTGTGCGATAGCACAGGTGGTCAACGAGTTTGCTCTTTATGAGTTCGTCGGCACTCATTGTTATCATCAGGCTGTCGGTTAAAGCATCAAACTTAGCCTTTTCGATGCCGCGCGCCTTAGCCATGTCGGTCGAGATCACGCTCCACAGGCTGCCCAGGTAGTGCTCCTGCTGCTCGCGGTTGGCAGGGCTCATCTCCTCGAGCATATAAGGCTCTACAGCGCTCTTGAAAGTTCCCACTCTCACCACTTGCATCTCCACGCCTGCCTTGTCAAGCAGTTTCTTCATGTAGGGGGTCATGGAGCCCAGTCCGTGAATGTCGACTGTTCCCTCGGGGTTGAGGAAAATACTGTCGGCAAGCGATGCCAGGTAGTAGTCGCTCTGCATGATACCCTCGTCGCCATAGGCATAGACAAATTTCTTGCTGGTCTTGAACTCCTTGATAACCTCGCGCAGCTCGTAGAGCGACGACATGCCGCTTGCCATGCCGCGACAGTCAAGATAAAGACCCTTTATCTTATCGTCGTTCTTGGCAATCTTGAGGGCCTTGATAAGGGTGTTCAGGCTCTGCGACTTCTGCTGGTTAGGCATAAAGGACATGATAGAACCACCCATTGCCGCGTCGCGTTCATTGAGCGAGCCCTCCAGGTTGACATAGAGGATTGAATTCTTCTCAACTTTTGCACTGCCACCCATGGCACTCGACATGGAGCCAAAGATTACAAAACTCATGATTATTGACGTTAGTGTGAAGAACAACAACGCCAAAAAGACGCCCACAAATGAGCCACAAACTACCAAGAAAAATTTTTTCAACATATCGCTTAATCGTTTTATTTTCAATAACATAAAACCACTGCGAGGTGGTGTTTATAATTATATTTCAATCTCGTTTTTTCAAAGCACGGGGCGCAACCCGCCCTATGCAATCTACAAAGATAGCAATAAATTTTTCAACAATAGCGATAAAAACCAATTTTTTTTGATTTTTTCCAACAAAATTCAAGTTTTCAAAGTCGCTGCGCAACTTTATTCTTATGGTTGATAGTTTATTATTAGTGCCCGACAAAAAATGAAAACGGCACAACCATGGCTTTTGCGAGTTGGCCGTAGGCCAAAGCGTCCCCGAAGGGGGCGAAATGATGTAACCCCACGGCGCGTACCCCAAAGGGGTGCGTGGCGTGGGATGTCCTGAGTTTTCCCTTATTCCGAGCCTCGTAGAGGGTCAACAACATCCATCATGTAAGCCCATTACTCTTATGTGGATCAATGCCAGCAAGTGTTGGCCCCCTGCGGGGCCCGTTAAGTGGATGGATATGATCACCCCTCACGCCACGCACCCCTCCGGGGTACGCGCCGTGAGGTTAACTCACTTCGTCCCCGCTGGGGACGTCCTGGCCTACGGCCAGCCATCGTATGCTTCACATTCAAAAATCCAAGCCCCAACGGACTTTTATCGGACTCCAATGGTTAGAATCATGTCTTCACAAAATAAAAAGAGAAAGAACAAGTTCTAACAATAATCCTTTTATCAGATTGCCAGTCAGGCAATTTTGCCTTACTTGAAGCAGCATCCCTCGAGGTTGAAGCCGCGCATGAAGTCGGCTGCCGGCATGCGGCGCTTGCCCGAGAGCTGGAGCGACAGGATTTCGAGAGCACCATCGCCACATGCCACTACCATGCGGTTGCCACTGGCGGTGATGGTGCCTGGTGCTGGTTTGGTGCACTTCACACTCTCACCAGCCTCATGGGAAATCATACTCTCACCTGCCTCATGGGAGATCATACTCCCCCCAGCTTTGTTGGAGATCATACTCCCCCCAGCCCCCTCTATCTTAGAGGGGGAGTTTGCCTCCGCCACCATCTCATCATATGCTATGGGCTCGCTGGTGGCGAAGATTTTTACATGGTGGATATTTCCCTGAGCATCGGCAATCTCGCTCCATGCTGCGGGATAGGGCGAGAGACCGCGAATGTGGTTATAAAGCTGCTCGGCGGGACGGTTCCAGTCGATGCGGCAAGTCTCGGTGAAAATCTTGGGCGCAGGAGTGGGTTGCTCGCCTGCCGTGAGCATCTGCTCTTGCGGAATGGGCTTGACGGTGCCAGCGATAATGGCATCGACGGTGTCGATCACCATGCCGGCACCCAGCATCATGAGACGGTCATGAATTGCCTCAACATTGTCGGTGCGGCCTATCTCGATGGACTGCTGCTGAATCACGTCGCCCGTGTCAATCTCGTGCTTGAGGAAGAACGTGGTGACTCCCGTCACCTTGTCGCCATTCATCACCGCCCAGTTGATGGGTGCCGCGCCACGATACTTGGGCAGCAGCGACGCGTGGAGGTTGAAGGTGCCCAGCGGTGGCATTGCCCACACCACCTCGGGCAGCATGCGGAAGGCTATGACGATGTGCAACTGCGCATTGAGGCTTCGCAACTCGGCGACAAACGCCTCGTCCTTGAGGCGCTCGGGCTGCATAACGTGAAGCCCCTGCTCCACGGCATACTGCTTTACTGCCGACTGAATGAGGCGATGTCCGCGACCGGCAATCTTGTCGGGCATAGTGACCACGCCCACAATGTCATATCCACCCTCTACCAGCCGCCGCAGGCTCTCGACAGCAAAGTCAGGAGTTCCAAAAAATACTATTCTGAGTTCTTCTTTTGTCATGTAGTTTCTTTTATAGTGAGTCTAGAATATCTAGACTTCTAGATTATCTAGTTTATGTATTATGCGCTACACTGGCTTAATCGTAGCTGTAGTGCTTGAGCAATTCGCGGTAGGAGTTGAAAATCTTTGATTTAGAGACAAATCCCACATATTTCCCGTTCTCCACCACAGGCAGGTTCCATGCCTTGGTCTCGTCGAAAGTCTTCATCACCTTCTCCATGGGCGTGCCCACCTCGATTTGTGCCGGTGGCGACGACATGAAACGCTCCACATAGATGCGGCGGTAGAGGTCGGGGCGGAACATGATGTTGCGAATGTCGTCGA
This sequence comes from uncultured Prevotellaceae bacterium, assembly GCA_900318065.1. Lineage (GTDB taxonomy): Bacteria > Bacteroidota > Bacteroidia > Bacteroidales > Muribaculaceae > Sodaliphilus. The sequence continues at coordinate 9,124 of ONIY01000011.1, read as the reverse complement.
GCAACACCACGCCCATCAAGCGGCCATCATCATCGGTCACTGGGAATAGGTTTCGCGAACTCTGCGCTATCACATCGACCATCTCCTTGAGGCTCATCTTGGGATGCACAGGGGTGAAATCGGTCTCTATGACGCTGTCGATCTTGAGCAGCGTGAGCACCGACTTGTCCTTGTGGTGCGTGAGCAACTCGCCACGCTTGGCAAGGCGGCGAGAATAGATGCCATAGGGCAACAAGATGCGCGAGGTGAGGTAAGAGACCACAGCCACGATGAGCAGCGGCAGGAACAGCTCGTAGCCACCAGTCATCTCGGCAGTGAGGAAGATTGCCATGAGCGGCGCATGCATCACTCCTGCCATCACTCCTGCCATACCCAGCAAGGCGAAATTCTTGTGTGAGAGAGGCATCGACGGGTCGATCACTCCCAGCGAGTTGAGCAGGAAGGCGAAGAAGAATCCTGCCATGCATCCCACATAGAGCGAGGGAGCAAACGTTCCTCCCACACCGCCACCGCCATTGGTAGCGCTAGTGGCAAACACCTTAGTGAAGCACAGGCATCCCACAAGAGCCACAGCCCACCACATGCTGCCCCGATGGTCGTAGAACAAGCTGTTGTCGAACAACGGCTTCACGTCGCCGTTGAGCAGACTATTGATAGCGCCGTAACCCTCGCCATAGAGGGCAGGGAAAAAGAAGATGAGCAAGCTGAGGATAACCGCACCAATGGCAAAGCGCACCCAGGGATTGGCAATGCGGGCAAACATCGTTTCCATCATCTCAATGGTCTTGTTGAAGTAGAACGACACAAAGCCGCAGAAGAGGCCCAGCATTATCACAAACGGGATGCGAGACGTGAAGAACGGCTCGCTCTGCGAGAAGAAAAACTCCACGTTATAGCCCGTGAAGGCATAGGCCACTGTGGCGCCTGTCACCGATGCGATAATCAGCGGCACCACCGAGCGCGAGTTGAGGTCGATGAGCAGCACCTCGATAGTGAACAGCACTCCCGCGATAGGGGCCTTGAAGATGCCGGCGATACCGGCTGCCGCGCCACAACCCACAAGGAGCATGAGCGTCTGTGGCGACAGTCTGAAGAATTGCCCCAGGTTAGACCCAATCGCCGCACCGGTAAACACTATAGGACCCTCGGCACCCACCGAGCCACCAAAGCCTATTGTCACCGACGACGCCACGAGCGAGGCATACATGTTGTGCGGCTTCAACCTGCTCTTGCGCTGTGCAATGGCGTAGAGCACACGAGTGACACCGTGATAGATGTCGTCTTTAATGACATATCGCACATACATCCCTGCCAGCAGGATACCCGCCACAGGGAACACCAGATACTCATAGTTGCCACCAGCAATGTGCACATGCTTGGTGAGAAGGCCAGCAATAAAGGCGATGAGGAACTTTAGCAGCAATGCCGCAAGGCCCGAGACAGCGCCCACTACCAATGCAAGAACCACAACAAAGGTCTTCTCCTTGATGTGAGTCTCACGCCAGTGGCGCAAGCCGGCAAACATCTTGCCAAGCCGCGTTGCCTGTGGCTCGTCGATTGTCTTATTTACCTTGCCATAACTGCCCATATCACACACCTTTACCGGTAATTACAATTTTGATGGTGTAAGCAAGTATTTTGAAGTCGTTAAGCATCGACATGTTCTCGATATAGAGCAAGTCGTAGTCGAGACGCTCGAGCATCTCGTCGACATTCTTGGCATAGCCAAACTTCACCTGTCCCATCGAGGTGATGCCTGGACGCACCTGGTGCACAAGCAGGTAGGCTGGTTTGCGAGCCACAATCTGGTCGATGTAGTACTGTCGTTCAGGGCGTGGCCCCACGAGCGACATGTCGCCCTTGAGCACGTTCCAGAACTGCGGCAGTTCGTCGATGCGGTACTTGCGCAGGCAATGCCCCACACGGGTGATGCGCGGGTCGTCGTCGCTCGAGAGTTGCGGCACATTGTCCTTCTCGGCGTCGACCACCATCGACCTGAATTTATATATCTTGAACTTCTTGTTGTGATAACCCACGCGCTCCTGGCTGAACACCACCGGTCCCTTTGAGTCGAGCTTTATCATGAGCGACACAATCAGGTAGACGGGCAACAGCAGCAGCATCACCACTGCCGAGACCACCACGTCAAACACCCGCTTGATGTTCTTTCCGCCCTCACTCATGGTGATGCCGCCAATGTCGACCAGCGGGTCGCCATAGAGGTTGCTGAAGCGAGCGCGCGACATGAAGACATTGGTCTTGTCGGGCGTCATCTTGATGGGCACGTTAAGGGCATAGAGGCGGTCGATCACGGCAAGCATCTGCTCCAGGTTCTGCTTGGTGGGAACCACTATGAGTTCGCTCACCTGGAGTTCACGGCATGCCTGGGAGATCGTATCGATGTCGTAGACTGGCAGCGCAATGTCCTTCACGCGGTTCTCGCCAGGGAGGTCGACAAAGCCCACCACGTTGTAGCCAAAGGTGTTGATGTGATTGCGCAGGCGCTGGAAGAACGCGTAGCCCGAGGCTCCGCTGCCCACTATCAACGCATTGAACTGCAGACTGCCATTCCTGATGCGGCGTGTGCAGGCGTTGGTGATAAAGAGCCTCACCACATAGACCACCACAAAGAGCAGTCCCATGAGCAGGAATATCACCTCATAGTTCTCGGCGCGACTCTCCACCATGTCGTTGATGAGTGCCACAAGCATTATCAGGAAACTGTTGCACACGGCACTCAGCAGGGTGATGAACACCTCCTGCAGTCGCGACTTGCGGTAGGGAACATTATAATAGCCCGAGAGGTAATAGACAAACATCATCAACAGCGGGAACAGCACCTGACCCACTATCACATTGGGCGACAGCAGGAAAGACCCCAGCGACAAGTGTCCCTTCACAAAACCCAGGTGATAACGCACAAGGTTGAAAAGGAACCACGCGACATTAGACGACACATAGTCGCCTATCACATATTTCAATCGCTGTAGTCTCTCGCCTGTCATTAGTTTGCCGTCTTTCTTTTAAATTGTAAAGCTATTAACTCTCAATCCTTTATCTGATAATTCTAAACGTGCCATCGCCCCTGAACAGGATGATATTAGATGCGGCATGCACGCTCTCGTCGTCCTGGCGATAGTTTACCACATAGTCGACACCGCTTTTAATCTCATCGCTAATCTGGGCAAAGTTCAGTGCGCTGGGAGCGCCACTCACGTTGGCCGACGTCGACACTATGGGCTTGCCAAACTGCGCACACAGCCGCTGCGAGAATGCCTCGTGAGGCACACGAATGCCCAGCGAGTCGTTCTCACCCAGCAAGTTGTGGGCAACATTGAATGCTCCTTCATAGATAATCGTCAATGGCTTGACCGCAATATCCTGTAGTTCGAGAGCCATCTCAGGGACATCGACCACATAATGGTCGATGTGGTCGATGCTGTCGAGCAGCACTATCAACGCCTTGCTGTCGTCGCGCTGCTTGAGCTGGTAGACCCTCTTGACTGCCTCTTCACAAGTGGCGTCGCACCCAATGCCCCAAATGGTGTCGGTGGGATAGAGTATCACCCCACCCCGCTCGAGGACCTCGATGCACGCTTTTATATCGTCTTCCATTATCATAGGCTATAACTTCATTTCTCCATTGCGCTGCCTGTTGCAGCACCTTGTGTTTTGAAATAACTAACAAAGGTAAGACAATATAACCGATAAAAAAAGTAAAATCTCATTTTTTAGGTCAATAATTACGATAAAAATGTTAAAATAGACTTTTTGGGAAGCTTTCGCGTTAAATTTTTCACTAAGTTTGCAGTCTAAAAACAACAAACAACACATTACTGAATTATGAGAAAGATAACATTTACCACCCTGAGCATAGCACTTGCCATCGCAGTGGCAGGCATGTGCCCAAGTACTGCTGCCGCCAAGACAAAGAAGGCACAGAAGACAAGCACCCCACAAGTGATCATGACTGGCGAGATTGCCAAGAAAGTAGCCGGATATAATGGTCCCACACCAGTGAGCATAAGCATCAGCAATGGCAAGATCACCAGCATCACTGCCCTCGACAACCAGGAGACACCATCCTATTTCAACAAGGCAAAGCAAAAGGTGTTTAGCCAGTTCATTGGCAAGACCGTTGACGAAGCCATGAAGCTCGATGCCGACGCCGCCACCGGCGCCACCTATTCGAGCGAGGCTCTGATCAAGAACATCAAGATGGGCCTGCAGCAGGCTAAGGGCGACAGCAAAGGCGCTGCCTCCAAGAAAAGCACAGCTACTGCTGGCAAGAAAAAGCAGGCAAAGGGCAAGAAACGCATGACCAGATAGCCTTTGGTTTATGGTAGTAACACGTTAAGGACAAGTAATTCACAACACCACAAGAGGCTGCTCTCGAGCATGAGAGCAACCTCTTGTTTTCTTTGAGAGCGTTGCAAAAATAGCGGTTTTACTGCAACAGGGGGGGGTGCAAAACTAAATAAACCACAGATTTTTCAGATTAAACAGATTTTGTGTATTTTTTATCATTCAGTATTTCAGACGATTAAAAAATCCAATTAATCTGTTTAATTTGTGGTTTTTATTTTAATGCGACAGCCTCCGATAATAGCGAAAGTATTTAATAGCAAATGTTCGCCTCAAGCGGACAAGGCACGCCTTGTCCCTACAGAACGAGAATTCTCGGAGTTTTGCGACAGCCTCAGCCGTGGAAAATCCATCTTTTGCCACACACTCTCTCTAAACATTCCTCTAATTGTTGTCGTGCGTCGTTACAAACAATGCATTACAAGATACACAAGGCATGTGAGCAGGAAGGCAATGCCCGCAAGGTTAAACAACTTGTTGAGCGCTGGCCCAACGGTGACAATCTCTTGGTCGCTCAAAGCGCATGGATTGATAGTGTCGATATCGTTCATAACATCTATAATTTTGTGGGTTGATAACTTAATCACGCTGCAAAGATATACCCCAATAGTGCCAAAATCGAGCACACCAATCTAAAAATATCTTAATCACCTACATTTCAAAAAAAATGCTTGGCACATGGTTGTGTGCCAAGCATTTTCAATATTTGAAAGAAAGTGTTATCTCACTTATTTCACCATCTTGCTAACGCTCTTGGTGCCATCGTTCATCATGCGAACCACGATGTTCACACCCTCAAATGGAGTTGCGCTCTCAACACCCTGCAGGTTGTAGTAACGAACTGCGCTAACATTCTCGCTACCAATGGTCTCAATTGCTTGAGGAGCATTCTTGGTAACAATCATCACGAGAGGCTCTTGAACACCCTTGCCACCAGGGACAACAGCTGCTTCCTTAACGGTGATGGTGTACTCGCCAGCGTCTACCACGCGGAAGTTGGCTCCATTAACCAGGCTGATTTCATGGTCGAGCATGCCTTCGTTGATCTCGAAGTAGTCAACGCCATTGTCGTCCTGACCACCAAACCAAATCCAACCAGTTGTTGCTGTAACATCGGGATTAGGAGTGATGAGCTTGAACTCGCCATTGGCCTCAAACTCAACAGTGCCAACAAACTCGTTGCTCTCGTTCTCCACGAGTTCAACCACGCCTTCGGTTGTGCTCCAGCCATTGAAATCACCCACTACGTAGAGCTCCTCGATTTCTACAACTGCCAGTTTAGGCACGGTAACAGTCCACTCTCTAGGATCACTGATTTCCTTGCCTTCCTCTTGAGCAGTAGCCACTAAGGTGATAACCTGATCTTCACTGGTGCGGGTAACTATGTAAGGAATCTCAACTTCAACGCCGTTGGCATAAAGTTTGAGTTCTCCAAGGCCATTTACGATGAAGGTATATTCGGTCTCGCCTTCAAGACAAGCAATTGTAGGAGTTTCGGTCTTCTCAACAACCTCAACAAACTCGAGAGGCAACAGCTGTGGTGCATTGTTATAGATAGTTGCCACGCCATAAACGTCGTAGGTCTTGTCGTCGGTTGGGAATGTTATTCCAAAGCGATTGTAAATAGCAAGTGTCTCATCACCAATTGTGAGTGTATTGCCGCTGATGGTAGCGCCCTTAACAACAGCATAGATGTTCTGGTTGTCAGCAAACTGGTTGATTGCAAGTTCTTGAGCAACGAGTTCGGCAGTTTCAGTTGCGGCCTGCATACCAGTCATCTCGCTCATCTCAATGGTTCCGTTGTAGTTGACCTTCTTAGCAGTAAAGCCAGCGGGGATAACGTCACCCTTAGAGTAGGTAGGAGCCGTGCCATATATAAGCGCGCCACCAGTTGCATCTTGAGCATAGAGATATTTATTCTTTTGACCACTTACAACCAAATTGCCATTGAATACAAATGTTGTGTTCTCGGGAAGAGCATTATACTCGGCTGCTGTAGTGATGACAAGAGTCTTCTCAAACTCCTTAGTGGCAACAGCCGAAGCAGCGCCAGTAGCGTCGTAGGCGATAGCCTTAACGGTAGCGCTCTCGGTAAGAGAGAATGGAGCGGTGTAAGCTGTCGACTGGCTGGTAGGCTCGCTACCATCGATTGTGTAGTAAATCGAAGCACCCTCGGTCTCGCAAGTGATGGTCACCTCAGTGCTCTCGGTGAATGGAGTCTCACCAGCGATAACGGGAGTAGCCACCTCGGTAGCTTGAGCCACAAACTCGAGAGGCATGAATTGTGGAGTGCCGTTGAAGCTGCATGTGATGCCATAAACGTCATAGGTGTTCTCATCGGCAGGAATCTCGGTGTTGAAACGGTTGTTGTAGATTACAACACTCTCCTCGCCAACAACGATATTGTTGCCATTAACAGTAGCGCCCTTAATCACGGCATAGCGGTAAACATTCTCGCTTGAAATTTGCGATGGAGTCAATTCCTCGGCAACGAGCTCTTCAGTCTCAGTAGCGGGCTGCATGTTGGCAAGGCTCTGCACTTGAGCAACGCCACCAAAGGTAGCCCTGGTGCCAGTGAAGCCTGCGGGGATAACATCACCCTTCTGGTAATCCTGAGTTGCCTTGAACATCAATGTACCACCAGTCGCATCCTGGGCATAGAGCCAGTTGTTAGAACCACTTGTGGCATGAGCGTGACCGCTAACCACCAAGCGACCTGTGAAGGTGAACTCAGTGTTGTCCTCAAGAGCATTGATCTCAGCTACAGTAGCACAAGAAGCTGGACCTTCCTCTTTCTCAAAGGTCTTAGTAGCAACACTTGAGGCAGCACCAGTAGCGTCGTAGGCGATAGCCTTAACGGTAGTAGTTTCTGTGATAGAGAAAGCTGCAGTATAGGCAGTCGACTGGCTGGTAGGCTCGCTACCGTCGGTAGTGTAATAGATGCTTGCACCATCGGTAGCACAGGTAATAGTTACCTCAGTGCTCTCGGTGAATGGAGTCTCGCCAGCGATTACTGGAGTGGCAACGGCGGGAGCTGTGCCCTCGGTCTCCCAAACGATTGTAATGCTTTCAATATACATAGCATCGGCAGCCGAACGGAAACCTATGTATTCATAGTCACCCTCTACTGCAACCGATGATGTCTCTCCACCTTTTACAAAAGTGCCAAGCAATTCACCTTGGAGTGAACCATCATACAAATCGGTAGGAGCATTGTAAGCTGTATTCTTACCATAGAAATTAAGAGTACGACCGTCCAATGTGTTGGATCTAAATTCAACAGTCACACTCTTTACCTTACCACCAGAAACTGTGGTGATAACACCAGAATTGTTGTTTTTTGACCTTAACTGGATGCTACCTTCAGTTCCAGCGCTCTGACCAGCATAAACTGCATCAGAAGTAAGAGTCACCCCTGACCAGTCGGTGTAACTAGAGCCTGTGACGCCTGTAGCAGCACCTGTTAGCACGTCGGTGACCTCAGCTGCCCACGCTCCAATGGCGAGCATGAGCATCATCATGAGAGATAAAACTTTTTTCATAAAAAATGAGTTTAGTTTAAAAAATTAAGTATTAAGGAGATAATCGCTTTGTGAAAACCAAAACACTACCATAACGGGTAGCACTTTTCCTTTCACGCTGCAAAGGTAAGAATTATTTCTGTCAAAAAAAACACTATTTACATTGTTTATAATAAGATTATTATCGGTTCTTTACCACTGCCACATAGATGATGAGAATGATGTTCATCATCAGTGCGTAGATGATGGCGGGAATAGCGATAGTGTCGTTGTTGAACACCAGCGGACTGCTGGCGATGGCGATAGCTTGGGCTGCGTTCTGCATACCAATCTCGATGACGATGGTGCGGCGCTCCTTGCCGGTGAGGCGCATCAGCCACGACAGCCCCACTCCACTTGCCATTGCCAGCAGGATGAGGACGGTGATGGAGAGCCCGAGCTGCCCAAAGCTGTCGATTATCGCCTCGCGGTTCTGGATAAAGAACACTGTGGCGAGGAAGATGAGCGCCGGGAAGGCAATCTTCGACAGCACCTTATGGATTTTCTCGGCAGCCCGCGCCCACTTCTTGCGCACAGCGATACCCACCACAATGGGCACAAACATTAGCACGATGTTCTGCATGAAGAGTTTGCCCACAGGCAGATGCACGTCAACCTGGCTGCCAGCGCAGGCAGTCACCCACTCCATGATTAGTGGCACGGTGAACAGGGTGATAATGCTGCTGCACGCCGTGAGCGACACCGAGAGTGCCACGTCGCCACGGGCGAGCATCGAGAAGACATTCGACGAACTGCCACCCGGGCAGCAGGCTATGAGCACGAAGCCTATCAGGAAAATGGGCTCGAGATGCAACGCCCAGCCTATGAGCCACGCGAGAGCGGGAAGGATGATGATTTGCCCTATCAAGCCCGCCAGCACAGGCAATGGGCGGTCACGAAAGAGCTTGAAGTCGTTAAGTCGAAGGTTCAATCCCAGCTCAAACATCAAGAGCGTGAGAATGGGGATTACTATAAATATTGTAGCGTTCATTATTTTGAAGAGTTAGGAATGGATAGGAATGGATAGAAATGGATAGGAATGGATAGGAATGGATAGGAATGGATAGGAATGGATAGGAATGGATAGGAATGGATAGGAATGGATAGGAATGGATAGGAGTGGATAGGAGTGGATAGGAGTGGATAGGAGTGGATAGGAGTGGATAGGAGTGGATAGGAATGGATAGGAGTGGATAGGA
>ONIY01000027.1 GCA_900318065.1 uncultured Prevotellaceae bacterium | reverse complement strand
CGATTTAGCCAAAGCAAAAGGTCGCTTTTTGCCCAAAAGCGATGCAAAGTTACTAACTAATTGCCTAATAACCAAATATTTTTATCGCCTCCCACCTATATTTTATGGCTATATAATATAATGTAAACTCCCTGAAATCGCCTAAAGTGGTAGATTTCAGGGAGTTTGCCCAAAAGCGCCTTTTACTAAAATTCAGAAGATTTAAAATCTTTTAACCTTGCGCCTTTTTTATCCTTCTCGCTGAGCAGCATTTCGCTAGGACTGATGCGCCAGTCGATGGCGAGGTCGGGGTCGTTGAAGGCAATGGTCATCTCGCTGTGGGGCGCATACACATTGTCGACCTTGTACTGGAACTGCGCCATCTCGCTCAGCACCACAAAACCGTGGGCAAAGCCGCGCGGGATAAAGAGTTGCTCGCCACCCTCCTGCGAGAGAATTTGCGCCACATGCTTGCCCCAGGTGGGACTGCCGGGGCGCAGGTCGAGCGCCACGTCGAGCACCTTGCCATGCGACACCCTCACGAGCTTCGCCTGGCTCCACTGCCCGCGCTGCAGGTGCAGTCCCCGCAGCACGCCGTAGCTCGACATCGACTCATTGTCCTGAACAAAGTTGATCTTGCCCACATGAGCCTCAAACTCTTCCCGTTTCCATGTCTCGCTGAAGTAGCCACGGCTGTCGCCGTAGCGCTTGGGCTTGATGAGCCACACGCCCTTGATATCTAGTTCCTGAAATTCCATTTGTCGTTTACACCTTATTATATTATATATATGAGTTTAGAATCGTTTTAAGCGCCGATAAGGGTTTTATACACTTAGCACCTATAATTATTTATACTTATCCCTTATGTTATATATAGCCTCAAAGATTGTGCGGTCGGCATCGGTTAGTTCTATTCCGCGGCGTGACATCACGCGCTCGGCAGTGGCGAAGAAGGCGTCGAGCTTCACGTTCTTGAAGCCGGCCATGTCGCTGCCCTCATGGAAGGAGCCCACAAAGGGCCGCGGGAAGCCAGCGCCGTGCAGGTTCACGCCCACTCCCATCACAGTGCCGGTGTTGATCATGCAGTTCACACCGGTCTTGCAGTGGTCGCCCATGATGAGGCCGCAGAACTGGCGGCCGGTGCGCAGGAAGCGCTTGCTGGCGTAGTTCCACAGTTTCACCTCGCTGTAGTCGTTCTTGAGGTTGCTGGCAGTGGTGCCGCCGCCAATGTTGCACCACTCCCCTATCACTGCGTTGCCCAGGAATCCGTCGTGGGCCTTGTTGCTGTAGCCTTGGAACACCACATTGGCAACTTCGCCTCCCACCTTGCAGTAGGGGCCAAAGGTGGTGGCACCATAAATTTTCACGCCCATCTTTGCCACAGCGTGGCGGCAAGCGGCAAACGGCGCGCGAATGCACGCTCCCTCCATCACCTCGGCGTCGGCTCCAATGTAGATGTAACCCTCGGTGGTGTTGAGCATCGCGCCTTCCACTCTAGCGCCCTTCTCAATGAAAATCTTCTTCTTGTCGCCAATGACGGTGCACGAGTCGGAGATATGCTGCGACTTGCGACCATGGGTCAGGCGCTCAAAGTCGAGTGACAGTGCATTGCCGTTTTGCTCAAAGATGTCGTAGGGGTAGTGCAGCGAGATAGGAACAACGGTGGGATGAACAATCCTTGTGAAGTGCCTGTTGTCGAAGTCGCGTGCTGCTCCACGAAAAGCTATCAACTCCTCGCCAAGCATCAGTGCCTCGCCGCTCTTGAGCGCAATCACTTGCTGCACCAGTTCGGGATTGGGCAGCACGTGGCCGGCAATCATCAGGTTGGCTCGCCGTGCGATGAGCGGAAACTTCGCTTTGAGATAGGGCACCGTGAGGAACGAGTAGGTCATCTTCTCGTCGCCAATGGCGGCTTTCCACTTGCTGGCGATGGTGGTGATGCCGCAGCGCAGCATTGCTGTGGGACGGGTATAGGTGAGAGGCAGCAAGTTCTTGCGCACCTCGTTGTCGTCAAAGAATATTATGTTGCTCATAGCGTGAAAGTATTGTTATCAATGTAAAAAAAGCTGTGCGCTTATGACTTGCAAAAGTAGCAGTTTTTTTCCACATCAACCAAATTTTATCCCGAAATCCTACAATTTCCTGAAAATCTTCAGTTTCCATCTTTCTTACTTAACACAAGTTTCGGATGCCAGTTGAGGCTGTTGCAAAACTAAATAAACCACAGATATTTCTGATTAAACAGATTTTATTATTCTGTATTTCAAATGATTAAAAAATCAGATTAATCTGTTTAATTTGTGGTTTTTATTTTTTGTTGGGGTTTTGCAACACCCCAGAGTTTGTCGCCTGAGTTTTTTAGCGGTTTCGATGCACACAATCACCTTGGAAACTTGAGTGTCTTAACTTAACCAGGACAACTTTCCTACTTGATTTAGAAGTCTAGGCCCAGGGTTAGGAAGAAGTTCACTCGCTTGGTGTGGCTGCTCCAGCCTATAGATGCTCCCAGAGGGCCGGCGATGCCGCTATCGTAGTAGTAGGCAAGTTGCACGCCCCATAGGGGCTTGCGGTCGAAGATGTCGCCCAGCTTTTCATTGTGCTCGGCCACACTGGCGTCGAGCATGGCATAATGGCGGCCGGTGATGCGCTGCTGCAGTCTCAGCGAGGCGCTGATGAACTTGCTGTCGAAGAACTCGGCATGGCCAAAGCCCGCCTGTGGCAGTTGCTGCGGGAAATACTTGCCCTGACTCATGCCTCCTGCCACGTTGGCAGCAGTGATGGGCTGGTCGTCGCCAAAGACTAGACGTCCCTGCACCTGCGGCCTGATGTGGGTGGTGGCGGTGATGGGGAAGGTCATCTGCCACATTGCCGCAACAGTCGTGAAACCGCTGTGCCCTTTCCACTGGGCGAAGTTGTCGGTATAGTAGGCAACCTGTGCCTCGGCCCTCATGCCACGTAGGGTGAAGTAGCGTTTATCCTCGTTGTTGTAGCGCGCCTTCACGTGATAGTTGAAGTAGTGCTCGTTCTTGGGGAATGTGACCGTGCTGTGCTCGTTCCACAATCCCTTGAAGAAATGGTAGTGCTCCCATCCCAGTCCCAGCTCGCAGTCGAAGTTCATCGCCTCGAGCGAGAAGAGCTTGACGTTGGCGTTCTGATATATCGTCGAGATATTGTTGCTGCGCTTGCCACGAGTGTAGAGGTCGTGATATTTATACCAGAACTCGTAGCTCAAGCCCATCTTCTTGAACTTCCACGGCTCAAAGTCAAGGCCCAGCCTGAGCATCGAGCGCAGTCCCAGTCGCACCGTCAGGTCCAGCTCCTTGTTGACACGTCCACCCATGTAGTAGTGGCCGTTGAGTTGCAGCGCAGCAAGGTCCTCGCTGTCGAAGCGCGCACCGAGCGAAGCCACCACGGTGCTGTTCTTGCGCTGGTCGATGAGTCCCTGCTTTTCTTCGTTGACAGGCCGCAGGTTGTTGATGTCGCGCAGGTGCATGGAGTAGTCGCGATTGACATCCACCCCAGCCATCTGCTTGAGGATAAGGAGGGAGTCGAGCTTCTCGCGCGTTGCCTCCTCGCCACGCGCCATGAGGGTGTTGAGGGCGCCGCTGGTGAAACTGCCGCTGGTGTAGCCACGCACTGGCACCTTGATGACCAGGTCGCAGTATTTCTCATTCTCACGCGTCCTGCGACTCACGTCGCTGCCCGCCGAGCGCTCCATCACATCCATGAGAGAGCGATATTGCTTGTCTTTGCCCAAGCCCAGGTCAAACCTCACACCTATCACGATATCGGCACCCAGCTCTCGCGCCACATCGGCAGCAAAGTTGTTCTTCGCGCCACCGTCAACGAGCACCATGTCGCCCATGCGCACCGGCGTGAACACGCCCGGTATCGACATGCTCGAGCGCATGCTCTTGACAAGTTTGCCACTGGTGAGAACCACCTGGTCGTCCTCAACAAGGTCGGTGGCGACGCAGGCAAACTGGCGTGGCAGGTCGGTCAGGAAGTTGATGCTGTCGGTATATCCCTGCAAGTAATACTCAAATGCTCGCTCCACATTGTAGCCCCTTATCAGGCCACCGGGCTGCGGGTCGATGCCACCACGCACGTAGAAGTCGCGCTCATAGATATAGGTGTTCTGCTTGTCGCGATCGCTCAGGGTGAGGCGGCTCTGGTCGTTACGGTCGAGGAAGAGGTCCACCCAGTCCATCGATCGGAACATGGTGGCTATGTCGCTGCTGTTGTAGCCCACGCTATATAGTGCACCCACTATGCTGCCCATGCTCGTGCCCACTACCATGTCAACGGGAATACCAGCCTCCTCAATCACCTTGAGGGCGCCCACGTGAATGGCACCGAATGCACCACCTCCGCTCAACACCACAGCCACCTTCTTGCGAGGTTGAGCATTATCGCTGTCATAGTACTGTGCCTGTAGCGGAGCAAATGTTAACAATGCTGCCAGAAAAGAGATAACTGCGTTTTTCATCCTTTTTATCAGAATTGTGGTGGAAGAAACGACTAATGCGTGCTTCCACCACAATAAATTAGTCAATAATTAGTTTTACTTTGCCTCGGGCTCGGCGGGCTTAATCTTGAAGCTCTCAAGCAAAGGCTTAACAGCGGGATCGTCGAGCTTGTAACCATGAATCTCGATAGAAACCACGCCTTCGGGAGTCAATGGAGCAGCAAGGTGATGCATTTCAGAACCCTTGTCGCTAGCAGGTACTGTGATCTTGGCAAACTTCACGCCGCCAATGGTCTCATCTTCAATCTTTGGTTTCTCAACACGGAAAGCACCGGTGAAAGTCTTCTGCGAATCCTCAACAGTGTTGCTCTTGTAGGGATAAGAAGCAATCTTGATGAAGGCCAGGCCAAATACGCCCTCAGGCTTCTGGTTTGGCTCTAAGCGCAGGTAAGACGAGCTCTTCTGGCTGTCGCCCTTGCTTTCGCTCTGAACATACCATCCTTCGGGAACGTTGACTGTCCAGGTGGGGTTGTCGATGGTCACGGGACCTTTCACTGTGTCTTTCTCCTCTTTTGGAGCCTCGGTGTTCTCGGTGGTTTCGCCGTCTTTTGCTTCACCGCTGGCGCTTGTGCTGCCACTGGTGTTACCGTTGCCTGTGCAAGATGCGATAAGACCTGCAACAGCAAACATCAAAAATAATTTTTTCATAAATGTTGATTGATTTAAAAATTAATAATAAAAAAGCAAATTATTTTATTGTAAAAAACAATTAATTGCCTAACAGAACGTTATAGACGATTGTCACGTCGCCACTTGTTATAAAGCCATCGCCGTCCTGGTCGCCGTTCACCAGTGTGCTGCTGTCGTTGTTGAGCAGGTAGTTATAAAGCGCGGTAATGTCGCCGCTGGTCACGCTGCCATCGCCATCCACATCGCCTGGCATGGCTGGATTGGGAAGTGTGCCAGGCATAATTTCAATCTCACCCCAGTACATGCCATTGCTGCCGTTGGCACAAATGTTACCGTAATCATCAACATGCCCTCCCACGGGCTTACTGATGTAGCAATTGTTGAGAGTTAGCGCTGGCGGTGTGCTGATGTATCCATCGGCTAAGTGGATATATGCGTTCTCTATAGTGAGCGCGCAGTCGTTGTCCTCGTTTTGAATCTCACCTCCGGGCATTGTGATAGAGCAGTTGCGGATGTAAGTTTGGGCAGGTTCGCCTTTCTTATGGGTGAAGTAACCTATGCCCACTTGATTGACACTCGATTCCATCGACAACACGTCATTATCCACTCCATTGCCTGCGCCTTCAATTGCCACGCCATCACACTCAGTTAAATCTATACCATAGGTGTTGTGATGCGTGATAAGACGGTTGTAACCAGCAATCCTGATTTTCAGCCACTGGATGTCGCTGACGATGACCTGATAATCGTCCTCAATTGTGGCATTGTTCAAAGTCAAAAAGTTATCTGTTTGAAAGTAAGAGACCTTGCCATCGCCCAAGATGTCGTTGCAGTTTTGGGTAGTGACTTGCACGCCGCCAACCTTGAGGTCATAGGTACTGCCTATCTTCACAGTCTTGGCCTCTCCAGCGAAGTGCCTTATCATGGCATAACCGTTCTGTGGCAACACACAATCCCAATAGCCGTCATAAGGCTCCAAGATTTTAATGCCTGGGGCAAACGACATAGTGCCATACACACCATTATCCATATTGAAAGCGTGGTCGATGGCTCCAAAGTCGCTCCAAATCTTCAACGAGCCAGCATTCATTTTATAAGCCACACGATAAACACTGGTTGACCAAATGCCACGGGCCGATTTAATGGTAACATCGGGACCATCAAACTTGTATTGCACGCTATATCGGTTGAAAGCAAAGAAAGCAATATTGGTGGAGGTCATTTTCAGCGATCCATTGCCAGTGAAATCAATAGTCATTGGCTTGGTACTAGCAGCTGTGACATTAATACAGCTGAGTCCATTGTCGACATTCTCATTACCTTCTTTTTTAGTCTTGAGTGTGCAATTACCTATCACCTCTACCTCAAGTTCCTCAAGCTGATAGGTCTCAATAATTGTTTTATCGCACAATATATCGGCATTGTTGAGTGTCAATTTGTAGTTCACAGGATCATAGGCCAAACTACCGCTCTTCAAGTAGCCAGCACTGGTGAGTTCCTGATTTATAAGCTGATAACTATTCTCATTGTAGACCTTTCCACAAATCATAACTCCTGCTGCATTAACGCTAAGGGCAACAAGTGCAATCAACAAAAAAGTAAAGAGTTTCTTCATTCTTTTATTATCTTTTAGGTTAATACTCAATATTAAAATGCAAAGATAGTAAATTTTTCCCTATCATAGAAAAAATATATATTTTTCCATGAGAAAAGCACTAGATGATATGGACGAGAAGCGAGAAGCGATTAGCCCAGCGGCTTGAATGGATTAATCAGCATCCTGAAGTGGAACTAAAACACCTATGCCCGAAATGAGAAAAATACATTTTCCATCCTTTTTATCAAAATTGTGGTGGAAGAGAAAACAATGCAATCTTCCACCACAACAAATTAGTCAATAATAAGATTTATTTTGCCTCAGCCTCAGCAGGTTTAAGCTGGAAGCTCTTGAGGATGGTTTGAATAATCTCGTCGTCATACTTGAGGTGACGGAGCTCGATGCTCACGCTGCCTTCGGGAGTGAGAGGAGCCACGAGGTGAGTAACGGTGTTTCCGTCGTCATAGACCATCACAGCCTTCTGGAACTTAGCGCCACCAATTTCAACCTCGCCGTCCTTCTTGGCTTTCTCGTAGATATTGAAGAAGGACTCCATGTCGCTCTCTACAGTGTTAGACTTGTAGGGATAAGAACTGATTTTCACGCCAACTGGGCCCCTAAAGCCATCTTCAACAACAATAGGCTCGAGCTCGCAGTAAGAAGCACTCTTCTGGCTGTCGCCTGGACGAACCGATGGAGCCTTCCAGCCGTCGGGCAGTTCTACCATCCAAGTGGGGTTCTCGATAGTAGCGGGACCTTTGAGAGTGTCTTTCTTCTCTACAGTCTCCTCGGTGGTCTCGCCATCCTGAGCCTCGCCACTGGCGCTTGTGCTAGCGCTGCCACTTGTGTTACCATTACCTGTGCAAGCTGCCATAAGGCCTGCAACAGCAAACATTAGAAATAACTTTTTCATAAATTGATAGTTTAAAGATTAATAATAATTGCACCGCCACATCAGGCCTCAGCAGCAAATCGATGAGACACACCAATTCACGGTCACAATGCTTTAATGTGCAAAGTTACTATTTTTCGTGAAAAAACAAAAAATTTCAACATCAAAAAACAAAGCAACTATCAAGTTTTAAATGTCAAGTTTATCATTCTTGCGACAGGTTTATTTATTAGATTTTCGCATAATGATATCTTTTTTTGCGAAAAGAATTGGAAAAGTTATAGAAATAGCTGCAATTTTCGGAGTTACTCCGCATTTTAAATGAAAATTCGGAGTGGTACTCCGAATTTTCACTGAAATCCATATAAAATATTCAAGTTTCTGAAGTGAGCTACTTCTCCTCGGGCTCGGCGGGTTTTAGCTTGAAGCTCTTGAGGATGGCTGCGATGGTCTCGTCGCTTAGCTCGTAGCCCTGCACCTCGATAGAGATATTGCCTTCGGGCTCGAGAGGGGCACACAGGTTGGTGATGATGCCACCCGAATTGCCGGCTGGCTTCACAATCTTAGAGAACTTCACGCCGCCTATTGTCTCGGTTCCCTTCTCAGGATTCTCAACCTTGAAAGCCTTGACGAAGGTTTCCTGCTCCTGCTCAACTGTGTTAGTCTTATAGGGATAGGACTTGATGACCACAGCCAGCAGCCCCACGGCACCCTCGGGTCGCTCAATGGGCTTAATCCTGAGATAGGAAGAGTTCTTCTGGCTCGAGCCTGGAGCGTTGCTCACCACTTCCCATCCCTCGGGCACGTCGACCGTCCAACTGGGATTCTCGATAGTCACAGGCCCCTTCACCACCTCATCCTTGGCAGGAGCCTCCTGGGTAGCGACGCTGTCGGTTTGTTCTCCACTAGCACTATTGCTAGTGCTGCCATTGCCATTACAAGAAGCCAAGAGGGCCACTGTGGCAATCATCAGAAATAACTTTTTCATAAATGATATGTGTTTAAAGTTCTGCATTAATGCGCAAAGTTAGTGATTTCCAGCCAAATATTCAAACAACAGCGACAACAAAAATCACAACAAAAGACTTTTCCACGCCTTTTTCACCATCCAGCGGCATGTTATAGACTCGTGAATAATGCATGAGAAAGGTGGAAGAAAATGACTATCCACGCCCAAAATCCAAAAAAGTTGCTGATTTTTTGGATTTCATTCCAAAAAAGTTGCTACTTTTTCGGAATTTCATTATCTTTGCCAACAAAAACACACGATTATGATACCCCGCAAATTAGAACAAATAGTAACAGATGCCCTACACAAACGCAAAGCGATAATAATAATGGGGCCTAGACAAGTTGGGAAGTCAACATTATTGAGCACACTATTTGGCAACGAAAAAGATATCCTGTGGATTAATGGTGATGAACCCGACTTAAAATCAATGTTTGAAAATGCAACATCAACAAGTCTTAAGGCATTAATAGGGAGTCACAAATATGTGATTTTTGATGAGGCGCAAAGAATTAGCGACATTGGCATTAAACTGAAATTGATTATTGACAACATGCCAAATGTGCAATTAGTAGTCACCGGCAGTTCCTCATTTGAGTTATCTAATAGAATCAACGAACCGTTGACTGGTCGCAAATTTGAATACCAAATGTTTCCCCTCTCGTTTGGCGAAATGGTCTCACAAACAAGTCTCCTAGAAGAGAAGAGACTCTTGCACCACCGCTTGATATATGGATATTATCCCGATGTGGTGATGAATGCTGGCAATGAGAAGGAGATATTGCAAAATTTAGCCAGCAGTTATTTGTTCAAGGATATTCTTTCATTTGACAAAATCCAAAAGTCGGAGCAGCTAGAAAGACTTTTGCAGTGTCTAGCGCTACAAATTGGGTCACAAGTATCCTATAATGAACTTGGGCAGCAAGTAGGACTTGATTCAAAAACTATAGAGAAATACATTGTACTTCTTGAGAAGTGCTATATAATATTCAGACTAACCTCATTCTCACGAAACTTAAGAAATGAGCTGAAAAAGAGCCGAAAGATCTATTTTTACGACAATGGTATAAGAAATGCCATTCTTGGGAGCTATGCTCCTATTGAGAACAGACAACCCAGCGAGATTGGGGCACTGTGGGAAAACTTCGTCATCGCCGAACGCATAAAAAAGAATGGATATGAAAAAAATTATTGCAACAAGTGGTTTTGGCGTAACAAAGACCAACAAGAAATTGACTACATTGAAGAGAGTGACGGAAAAATCTCGGCTTTTGAATTCAAGTGGAACCCACACAAAAAAGTGACGCCACCCAAGTCATTTATCCAAGAATACAAAAGCAGTTTTGAAGTCATTACCCCCGATAATATTGACAGCTTCCTGTTGTAAGAATCCAAAAAAGTTGCCGATTTTTTGGATTTCATTCCAAAAAAGTTGCTACTTTTTCGGAAAACAGATAATCAACTTGATTGCATCGCATGTGTGCTTTTTGCGGTGAAGCGCGCCAAATAATTCAAGGATGGCACTCACACTGCATCAATTTTGTGGCACGCAATTTGCTATTGATATGAAAAATTTATAACTTTGTAGCGAGAAAGTGGTTGACGGTTTATGGTTTTCTTGGTTTATGGAAGACAGCATTGAGACTAGAGGCACTACAATCACTAAAAACTGATAACTATTCTACTACTCAACTATTCAACTATTTTACTAATAACTATAAACTGATAACTGAATACTGACAACTGAATACTGATAACTGATATGAAAGTAGCTATTGTTGGCGCGAGTGGCGCTGTTGGACAAGAGTTTATGCGAGTGCTCGACGAGCAGAATTTCCCTGTCGACGAGCTGGTATTGTTTGGCTCGGCACGCAGTGCCGGGCGCATCTTCACCTTCCGTGGCAAGGACCATGTGGTGAAACTGCTGCAGCACAACGACGACTTTCGAGACATCGACATCGCCTTTGTGTCGATGGGCGGAGGTCCGGCACGCGAGTATGCCGAGACCATCACGAAGTATGGCTGCATCATGATTGACAACAGCAGCGCGTTCCGTATGGACGACGACGTGCCGCTGGTGGTGCCCGAGGTGAACGGCGACGATGCCCTCAACGCTCCGCGCCGCATCATCGCCAACCCCAACTGCTCTACCATCATCCTGGTGGTAGCGCTCAAGCCGCTCGACAACATCTCTCACATCAAGAATGTGCAGGTGGCGACCTATCAGGCCGCCAGCGGTGCAGGACTGCAGGCTATGGACGAGCTGGCACTGCAGCAGAGCGAGATTGCGCATGGCAAACTCGAGACCACCGTGAAGCACTTCCAGCACCAGCTTGCCTATAACGTGATTCCACACATCGATGTCTTTGCCGACAACGACTACACCAAGGAAGAGATGAAGATGGTGCGCGAGACGTGCAAAATCATGCACAGCGACATTCGCGTGAGCGCCACCTGCGTGCGCGTGCCAGTGATGCGCACCCACAGCGAGGCGGTGTGGATTGAGTGTGAGGAACCCATCACCCCCGAGGAGGCACGTGCCGCCCTGCAGCTCGCCCCTGGCATCGTGGTGATGGACGAGCCCGCCAGCAACACCTACCCCATGCCCATCACCTGCACGAGGAAAGACCCCGTGTATGTGGGCCGCATCCGCATCGACACCAGCAGCGACAACGGCCTCACCTTCTGGGTAGTGGGCGACCAAATCAAGAAAGGCGCCGCCCTTAACGCCGTGCAGATTGGGCAATACCTGATCTCGCACCGCGGATTCCCTAAGAAAATGCATAATACATAATGCACAATTGGCTGACGCCATTTTGTACAGTACAGAAATGCCCAGCCACAAAATAGGGAGCTTACTTTGAAGCCCGTAGGGCTGGCACTGGGTTTAGGCAGGGGTGAAGCCGCAGGCGGAACCCCTGTATTATTATCATATCTATGGCAACAGCCCCATCGGGGCGACAGATAAAAAGCTGATTATCAGCCTGTCGCCCCGACGGGGCTACTTTTTTTGTGGGGCAATACACGACACAGGGGTTCCGTGCTTCGCACTTCACCCCTGCCTATGCCCTAATCAGTCCTAACGGACTTTTATCGGACACCAATATTTCTGATTATGAACACGCAATATTTTAGTTTGGATATATATCGTCGGTCACTGGCTCAAGCCATTCGTTGCTGGCGCCGGGTTGCACATCCTTGTGGATGGTGAGGTGCTGGAACCATGAGTCGCGCGCTGCGCCGTGCCAGTGTTTAGCCTCGGCGGGGATAGCGATCACGGTACCGGGAGTCATGGGCACAGGGTCTTTGCCCCACTCCTGATACCAACCGCGTCCTGCCACGCAAATGAGCACCTGCACCTGCTTGTGGTGCACGTGCCAGTTGTTGCGGCAGCCAGGTTCGAAGGTGACGTTGAAAATGCCACCACCCATGTCGGCAAGATAGCTGTTGCCAATGAAATACTGCGCATAGGCGTCGTTTGGGTCGCCCTTGGGCCACACGTTGAAGTCAACAGTTTGAACTGCAGCTTCTTGCGTCTTGTCAAGCACTTGAGCTACTGCCTTGCGTGCGCGAGCAGCCTCGGCCTCACCCACCTTTTGCCACAGCACGGTGGGAATGTCACGCAGCTGGCCGTCGGTCACTCCCATGTTGCGAGCGCCATTGACGTGAGCAATGAGCTGTGGCTCACATCCTGGCAGTGCCGAGATTGCCGAGACAGTCACTATCTCGCGCTCGGCATGCGAGAGATTGTTGCGGGCGAAGATGTCGCCAAAGAGGTGCGCCTTGAGATAGAAGTCGGCCTGCGGAGCAAACTCATAGTTGAAAGGCACGCCAGTGAGCTTTGTCTGCACCTCGGTGCCCTGCTTGAGCGCGTCGTAGTCGCTGGGCAGCGGGTCGGCGTCACGCCCAGGCTCGGTCTTCATTCCAGCCGCCTCACGCTCCTTGATCACCTGCTGGAGCGCTCCCAGCGCGTTGAGCGAGCGTGGGAAGCCTGTGTAGGCATAGAGGTGCGATAGTGCCTCCTTGGCCTCGCTAATTGTCAACTTGTCATCAAATCCTTCGTTAAGGGCCACTTTCAGTCCTTCAATGTTTCCCTTTGCCTCGTTGGCAGCAATCGCCACGAGAGCCTGTTGTTTTGTTGTAAGTGCCATGTTTTGTGCGTTTATTTGCAGCGACATCAATAAAACTGTCGCCATTATTATTAACTTTTCCATTGCCGTTTTATTTTATTTGTTCTTACTTGCTTTCACCCATACTGGTTCCTCGCTCATTGCGGGTTTGTTCACTGCCATCACGCCCGAGAGGTTGTGAGGCACATACGGTTCTTCAATATAACGTATATCGTCGTCGGTGAGTTGAACATCAAGCGCCTTCACAGCACCCTCGATGTGATGCAGCTTGGTAGCACCAACAATAGGCGACTCCACCTTGGTGAGCAGCCATGCCAGCGAAATCTGCGTCATCTCCACCCCGTAGCGGTCGGCGAGTTCTACCACGCGCTCCACAATGCGATTGTCCTGACTGGCAGTGCTATCGTACTTGAAATGCATGAACGCATCCTTCTCTTGCCGCAAAGAAGTCTCTCCGGGGCGCTTGGCAAGTTTGCCCGATGCAAGGGCGCTATAAGGCGTCATGGCGATATTATCCTCATGGCAGAAGGGGAACATCTCGCGTTCTTCCTCACGCATAATCAGGTTGTAGTGGTTCTGTACCGAGATGAACTTTGCCCATCCGTTTTTTTCGGCCAAGGCATTCATTTTTGCTACTTGGTAGGCATAAGCATTGGCAATGCCTATGTAGCGCACCTTGCCAGCGGCAACAGCCTCGTTCATGCCTTCAAGGATTTCCTCAGCGGGAGTTTTGTAATCCCAGATGTGGTATATGTATAGGTCAACATAGTCCATACCTAAGTGCTGCAAACTGCTGTCGATGCAGTTGAGCACATGCTGCCGGCCATCGATGCCCTTCTCAATCTCTTCATTGGTGCGAGGGAGGAACTTCGTGGCGACAACCACATCTTCACGCTTCGCCATATCACGCAATGCACGTCCAACATACTGTTCGGATGTGCCCAACTGATAGGCGATGGCTGTATCAAAGAAATTCACGCCTAAGTCGAGTGAACGGTGAATGATCTCACGCGTAGGCTCCTCGCCAATAGTCCATGAGTGCTGGCCAATGGTAGGGTCACCAAATCCCATGCAGCCAAGGCAGATGCGCGACACTCGCAAGTCGGAATTCCCAAGTTTTACGTATTCCATATTATCTTTGCTTTTTAAATATCATTTTCATTGTCTCAGGGTTCATTAGTCTTCCTCACCACAAGTGCCGAAGTGGGCTGAGGCGCTGCAAGTGTTAGCACCGAAGTGTTAACACCAGCCTCATCCATCCACCTGAGATGCGCCATGACATCATACTTGGGAATAGGGAATCCTTCATCAAGTAATCGGCCTTCATTTTCTAGTGCTGACACAAACTCAGGAGTGATGATGTGGCTGTGCACATCAATCACACCCTGAGCAAATGACGTTAAAGCAATTATTGATGCCAACAATGTAGCACGAAATCTCATATTTTTTAAAAAAATATTATCCGTAAGTCTCAATTAGGTATTTCACAAACTGTGGATCGCCAAAGTTAATGGTGCCAGTGTCGTGCTGGTTGATAGTGGCGATGCGCGCCATCTCCTCATCGGTGAGAGTGAAGTCGAAGACATTGAGGTTCTGCTCCATGCGCTCACGGTGCGTGCTCTTGGGAATTGCCACGATGCCCCGCTGAGTGAGCCATCGCAGCGCCACCTGTGCCACGCTCTTGCCGTGACTGGCGGCAATGGCATTCAGAACCTCGTTAGAGAAGAATCCCTCGGCGCCCTGTCCCAGCGGTCCCCATGCCATCATCTTGGTGCCAAACTGGTTGTGAATGGGCTCGATGCCCTGCTGCTGCATGAGGGCGTTGCACTGCAACTGGTTCACCATGGGTTTCACGTCAACATAGTGGGCAAAGTCGAAGAAGCGCCCAGCCTGGAAGTTGCTCACGCCAATGGCGCGCACCTTGCCGTCGCGATAGGCCTTCTCCATGGCACGCCATGAGCCAAACACATCGCCATAGGCCTGATGGATGAGCAGCAGGTCGATATAGTCGGTCCCCAGCTTGCGCAGGCTCTCGTCGATGCTCTGGGCAGCCTTCTCCTCACCAGCGTTGGCAATCCACACCTTAGTGACGAGGAAAATCTCGTCGCGAGGGATGCCACTCTTGGCGATTGCCGCGCCCACACCCTCCTCGTTGAAGTAGGCCTGCGCAGTGTCGATAAGGCGATATCCCACACTCAGGGCATCGCTCACGCAGCGTTCACACTCTTCAGGGGTCACCTGAAACACTCCATAGCCCAGCAAGGGCATCTCAACTCCGTTAGACAGTTTTAGGTATTCCATAGTTGTAATTAGCAAATTATTAATAACCTAAGCCTTTAAGCCACTTCTCAACCTTGTTCTTGCCCGAGCGCACATCGTGGCCGTAGATGCTGAATCCTTGCTGCACGCTTGCGCCTGGGAATGCCTCTCTCACGTCCTCTACGCAATTGGCAAGTCCGCTGCCCTCGTGAGTAGTGAATGGGATAACAGTCTTTCCCTTGAGGTCATTAGCATGTTTCTTGAAGAAAGTGAACATCACCTGTGGATAGGTACCCCACCACACTGGTCCACCAATGAACACGGTGTCATACTGCGACAAGTCCTCGATATCGCCCTCGTAGGGGGGCAGCTCGCCCTTGCGGGTCTCTTCCTTTGCGAGGTTGATGAGAGGTGTGTAGGCCATGCCGTCATATTTGTGAGTCACGATCTCAAACTGGTCGGCGCCAGCGATTTCGCTGATGTAATCGGCTACAATCTTAGTGTTGCCAACCTCGATGTTTCCTACTGCGTAGTTGTCTCCCGCATGCGAGAAGAACACTACAAGTGCTTTACCTTTCTGTGCCATATTGTCTTTGTTTTTTTGCTCTGTGCTTTGAGCATTGCACGAAGTGATGCCCAGCAGAGCCAGTAATGTAAAAATTAATGATTTCATTTCTATGTGTGTTTATAATTAATAAGTTGATGCTGTGCTACTTGCTAAGAACCACCTGCCGTTTTCCTTAAGCAGGGTGAAATGAAGCTTGAGAGGCCAGGTGTGCCTGCCGCCACCAAACACTGCCGCCGTCACCTTGCTGCGCCCCACGAGAGTCGCTCGGTCGCCATCAACGCTAATGTCGATGTCCTCGTGAGTGGCTTCATAATAGTTGAGCGTGCCCGTTGCGATGGCGTTGATGTACTCTTTCTTGCCCTGCCGCATCCCAGTCATGTGAGTGAGCACAAAGCTGTCGTGATGCAACGCGCTGAGCGTGGCTGTGTCTTTCTCGACCATCGCCTTGTACATCTGCTCATAAAGCGACTTTATCTGCGCCTTGTCTTCCACTTTGGAATCTTGCGAACATGCACTGGTTGAAATCATAGTAATAATGCTTATTATGACTAATAGCCGTTTCATACCACTTAATGAGTTGCTTTGAGATATTGCAGGTCGCCATACCAGTAGCTGGCTGTGCAGCCGCCATCGATGAGCAGGTCGGCACCGCTGATGAAACGTCCGCGGCTCGACATCAGGAACTCTGCCAGATCGCCCACCTCGTCGGGGGTGCCGGCACGGCGCGCTGGCATTCCCTCAATCATGCGCAGGTAGCCATCCTTGCGAGGCCCGTGCAGCTCGTCATTAGCAAGCGGAGTGATAATAATGCCAGGGCTGATGGAGTTGATGGTTGCGCCGCGGCGTCCCCACCGGGTTGCCTCGCCCATGACGCGCAGCACATTGCAGCGCTTGGAGTACTGGTAGGCCTTGAGCGTGTCGGTGATGGCACTGATGAACGGCAGGCTGAGCAATTCATCACAAGGCGACATTGCGAGAGCCTCGTTCTGCTCCTGTGGCAGAGCGTGCAGGCGATGACCGCTTTGTGATGAGATAATAACACCACTGCCGCCAGGGGCAATCACCTTGCCAAACTCCTCGAGCAAGACACTAGTGCCGTACAAGTCCACCCGCAGGATTTCCTCAACTGGAGCCTGCGATGGCGAAACGCCAGCGGCATTAATCACATTGGTCACCTCACCCTTGCCGGTTGCGAAATCCACCAGTCGTAGGATATCATCCTTGCTGCCCAGGTCGCACTGGATAGTGGAGCACTCAAAGCCAGCATTCTCCAGTGTAGTGGCAGCCTGCTGAGCATGTTCAAGAGAGTAATCGGCAAGCACAACGTGCTTTCCTGCCGCCACACGGCGCACAATCGCCTGGCCAATACTGCCAGCCCCCACGAGAACCACGACCTGCTTCATGACAGAGGCAGTATTGTTCATTTTATCCATGCGGTCTTGCATTCTGAAATCCATGATTTTTCGTTTTTAAAAGTTTTACACTGCAAAGTTACAACCGAATAACGTTGCGAAAGTTTCACAAAAAACATCGCAATTTTCACTTTTTGCACAAATCGCTTTTTTTCTTTGAAAATATTGTGTATTTTTGTGGCGATGAACACATTTTTCAAGTATTCCAACGAGTTTGAGGCGATGAACTCTCCCGAGCTCAGCCGCACCTGCATGCACCTGCTGTGCACTGGCAGCGAGGGCAGTTTTGTGTTTAACGGCCACTGCTACCACATTGTCAAGAACGACCTGGTGGTAATGCCCTACCCCCACCGCGCGCGCAACCTGGCTGCTCATCATGACATGACTGTCGAGTGGTTTGCCGCCGACTATAAATTCTTGCAGAACCTGCTGCCGTCCAACAACTACAGCATAGGCGGCAGCATAAGCCTTAACCACAATCCCGTGATACCCCTGAGCGAGGCGCATGCTGCGCGCATCCTCGACGATTTCCACCGCCTGCGCGACCGCATGCACGACAGCGGCCTGCTGTTCTACCGCGAGATGATGGGCAGCCTGTGCCTGACGATGATGTACGACATCTTTGAGTCACACTCACAACGCGACACCACCAGTGAGCAGAGCGACCGCACCAGCTATATAGTGAAGTCGCTCATGCAGCTGCTCAGCACTGGCGTGAGCGTCACCGAGCGCAGCGTGAACTACTATGCCCAGAGCCTCAACGTGTCGCCCAAGTACCTCTCGGCTACCATCAAGCGACTCACTGGGCACACCGTCACGTCCTACATTGACCGCGCCACTGTGCCCATTCTCAAAAGCCTTCTCGAGGACGAGCGCTTGTCGCTCACCCAGATTAGCGACCGCATGAACTTTGCCTCGCTGAGCTACTTCAGCCGCTACTGCACCAAGCACCTGGGCATGTCGCCGAGCGACTACCGCCGCAGCCTCCAGCCGCGAATCAAGTAACATACCAAAAGTCCCGAAACCTCAATTGATGTTTCGGGACTTTATAAATATAGGGAAAAAGCTCTTTATTCTTCGGATGAGTCGTTTTTCAACAGCTTAGTCTTTGTAACCTGCAGCACACCCGAGGCATTGTAGACAAAGGCAATCACCGAGAGATTTTCCTTTACCCACTCATCGTTGAGGGTGAAGGTGTAGACCTTGGCTGTATCATAACCTTCCTCGACCGTGATATCCTCGCCCCAGTCGCCATTGACGGCAGCGCGCAGCACATGACTGTGCACATAGTTGTCGTTGCGAGTGCCATCGGGCATCATCTGGAATGCAGTGATATTGTCCTCCACAATCCACACCTGCAGCTTGCCCTGGCTATTGCCATCCACGCCCCGAACCAATGACTGGATGTTGAGCGTCTGATCCTCAACTTCCAGGTCAAGAGAAATCTCCACAGGAGCCGTCTTCTGCAGTTCTTGCCTGATGAGAGTTCCCCACGCGGTATACTCGGTGGGAGCGCCACGGTTGATTAACCCCACGGGCTGGTACTCCAGGTTCCAGTGGGTGTAATAGGCATCGCCCAGGTCGGTTGCCAGTCCATAGAAACGTGGATTGGTGTGGAATCCCAATGGCCCGGAGTGGATGCTCACAGCAATAACCACATCCTCGCCATACTGCTCCTGAAGCTTATGAATCTCATCGGCAGCCATGGGACAGTTCACGCATCGCTGGCCGGTGAAATCCTCCAGCAAGACACAGCGCTCAACGGCAGCTGGCTTCACATAAATGAGCTGCTCATCCTCGTCGATGTGGCTGCATGCAGCCATCATCACTGCAACTATCATCAGTAGTGTTATATAAGCCTTTCTCATAAGATGCTAAAGTTGTAGTTGTAAGACAATGTGAAACCACGGCTAGCCGGAACATATCGGCACACGCCTCCCGAGCAGTTGTATCCAGCACGGGTGCGTCCAAAGCCCAGCGACACTCGGTGTCCCGAGGCGCTGAAGGTGACATCGGCATGATAGTAGTGAATATTAGTCTCACCCACATTATACATGTCGCTCACCGAGAACATCCAGCTAGGAGCCAGCGAGAACTCGGCAAGTCCATAGAGCCAGTCGCCCAAGTCGTCGGGAGTAGAGAGATACTGCAACTCGGTGCGGAGCGATGTCTTCGA
Organism: uncultured Prevotellaceae bacterium; assembly: GCA_900318065.1. Classification (GTDB taxonomy): domain Bacteria; phylum Bacteroidota; class Bacteroidia; order Bacteroidales; family Muribaculaceae; genus Sodaliphilus. The sequence continues at coordinate 10,363 of ONIY01000027.1, read as the reverse complement.
CGAGAGCTGGAATTTCGCGTCGGCGATAAAGATGTTAGACCTGATCATTCCTCCATGACCCTCGACCACTGTTTGGTTGTAACGCTGGTTCATGTACATGAGCGCCAGTTTCACGCTCTTCGACAGCTTGCGGGTCACCGTCAGGTCGATGTCCTGATAGAACGTCTCGCCAGCCCAGCGCACATGCGAGAAGTTCAACTTCACGTTCATGCCATACTTGCCGCCAAGCTTGGTCTTGCGCTTGAAGTTGTAGCCCACCTCGGCCTGATAGGCCCACTCGCCGTCGGCAAGCTGGGTGGCATAGGGGTATAGAGCCGCCAGGGCATAGGTCTGGTCTTGCGTGAACGCCGGCAGGTGGTTGATGAACGATGAGGTGCCTATCATGCTGCGACGGCTGCGGAACGACATGTTCTCGCTGCGCTTAGCCTGCAGCAAGATGCTCAGACCCTTTTGCGAGAACGAACCCGAGAGCACACCCACGGTACCCTTCTCGTAGCTGTAGCCATTGTCGAACGACGGGTCTTGCGTCTTTTGAGCATACTCGGCAAGGAAACTCCAGGGACCAGTGTTGAGCGTAGCCCTCACGTCCCAGGCGTTGACATACTTGGGCAGGTTGAGCTTGTGGGTGGGGTCGACAAAGATGTCTTCCTGCTTCTCATATTTGTTTACCCACGAGCCACCTATCATCAACTCCGTGCCATGCTGTTGCAGCGCCGGAATCCACTCGTTAAGGTTCAGCTCGGCATCGGCACCGCTCACCAGGCCCTTGTTCCAGTTCCAGTAACGGCGCTGGCGGCCCGAGAGTGCCTTGATGGTAATGCCCTTATAGGGGCGAGTAACGAGACGCGCTCCCAGCAGCGAGTTGTCGATGCCAAGCGAGCGTTCCTCGTAGGAGCGCAGGATAAGCCCGAGTCCAAACTGCTCGTAGAACGTGCCCAGTGTGAGCTCGGTGTTCTTATAACGTCCCTTCACCCAGAAGTGAGGCAATCCCCATCCCTTGAAGTCCTTTTCAAAGCCGGGGAGTGGGTGGTCGAGATATTCCAGCCTCAATCCTGCGTCGACATATTTGCTTTGCAGCATGAGGTCGGCATAGGTGTTGGTCTGGAAATCCTCGGTTTTCTCGGCACCAATAGCCTCATCGCGCATGGGAACGAGCATATCGCTCTGAATGCTACCTGTGATTTTCACGTTTTTCCCTTGCCCTTGCTGTTCTTGATCTTGGGCAACGGCGCTGAGGCAGCAACAGAGCACTATGAAATAAAGGAAATGCCGTTTCATTTACCGATGAGTTCTCGCACTTTGTTTATAAGTTCTTCCTCAACCCCGTCGGTATATCCTGTGTGCTTGTAAACAACCTGTCCGTTACCGTCGACAATCATTGTGAAAGGAATCATCTGAACGCCAAAGGCGCGCTTGAGTTCCTCGTTAGTGTCGAGCAGCACTTCATATTCCCAACCGTGGTTGCTAACCAGTGGTTTCACCTTCTGCACATTCTGTGCCTGGTCGATGCTCACGGCAATGAGCTTCACGCCAGTTTCCTCCTGCCAGTCGGCATAGACCTCGGCAATGGCATCGAGCTCACGCTGGCAAGGCTTGCACCAAGTAGCGAAGAAGTCGATAATAAATGGCTTGCCACCATTGTTGAGGGTGTCGATTTTCACGGTCTGTCCGTCGATGGTTTTCAATGTCACAGCAGGCAGTTGGGCAAAAGCATCGCCCCATGTCATCACTGCCATCAAACACAGTAATAAAACTAATTTTTTCATTTTTCTTGAATGTTTTATTTTTATTGAAACAAGGATGTTGCAAAAGGCTGGAAGTTAGTTTTCTATTGCTTTTGCAACATCCTTTGTAGTATTAGACATCTATAATGCCCTCAAGTTTAATTATTGACCGAGCAAGATGTTGTAGATAGAAGTGATATCGGAGCTGGTGATCTGTCCGTCGCCGTCCTGGTCGCCGTTAACAACATTGGTGTTGTCGCCGCTGAGCAGAACATTGTAGAGCAGAGTGATGTCGCTTGCAGTCACTACACCGTCGCCGTCAACATCGCCAGGAACTGCTGTTCCATAAGGTGCGATAGTAGTGTGGGCGGCGTTGACGATGGCACCAGTTTTGCGGTCGATGAGCAGGGCAACCATCTTGAGATTAGCCTTGTCTTGAATGCGGTTCTTAGTGGTGATGTCGGCAACATAGTTGAATGGCATCTCTTCACCAGCCTCAAACGAGGTAGCTACCGAGCCATTGAAACCATTCTTGAGTTCCCAGGCTCCCACTGCCACAAAGTTGAATGTCAAGCCCGAAACATATGAACCCTGGCTGTACCACCAAGTCATGTAGGGATCGCCACTCTGTCCTGAATAGTAATTACTCTGTCTCCAGTTTGAACCAGTACCACTCATACCATCCTCGGTGAGCACGAGAGCCACGCCATAGTTGGCACCAGTCTCGGCAAAGGCAAACTTCGACACTGCGTTAACATCGATAGTCTTCATTTCCTCGTCATTCCACTTAGCAGTAATGTCGATCTTACCAATGGGAACGTTTTGCAAGTCTTGCTTGATAGCATTGAGAATATTAGTGGGATGTGGGTCAACTGTAGCCTCACGGTTAACGAAAGAGCTTGGGAAGCCGCCTACTAATGCCATCATGGGGTTGTAGTCGGAAATTTCCATTGGGTCGCCATTGTGGGCAGCAATGAGCACAACCTGGTCGCCATAGGTTTCACGGGCGGTCTCCATAGCCACGAAGCCACGAGGACACCATCCGCACCAAGTGCCGGTGAACTCCTCTACCACGGGCACCTTAGTGAAGATCTCGGCGAGGATTACGAAATTACCACTTGCCACACATTGATTGCTTGCTGCCTCGTTGGGCTCGCCGTTCACCTTAGTGATGGTGACAGTCTTTGTGCCTCTCAAAGCCTCACTGGTGTCGAAAGCCACATCGAAGGTAGCATTCTCGTTGATTGCGATATTGTTGATGGGGACAACCACCTCGGGGGTAGTGGTAGCAGGGTCATCATTGGTAGTGATAGTATAGGCGATAGAAGTGATATTGTTCTTACCCTTGTTCTTAATAGTCATGGGCAGCACAAGCTCCTCGCCAATGGTGGCAGCCTGTGTTCCAAAATTAGTGGAAGTGACAGCGCAGTTCATTGGCATGTTCACGCCCTCGGCGAGCACTTGAAATGCGAGTTTGCCATGGTTGTTGATCGACTGCCAACTGGTCGTCACAGCAGTAGCGCGGAAGAAGAAAGTATTAGGCTCATAATCGCCACCACACATGATGGGAGTGTCTTGAGCGCTGAGCGTCATGGTGAAGCCAATGTACATCACCGAGTCGTTGATCTCAAATGGAGTGTCGAGCATGATATCGTTGGCACCACTCTGCAGGGTAGTGATGTCAACGTCTTGATAATAAGACACGCCAGTGGCATTAACCTTGAGTTGCTTGTTCTTCCAAATCTTGAGACCAGTGATCTTGGGCAGAGTGTTCTGATTCAGCCAGATGCGCACTGCCTTAACAGTTGACTGGCCCATGATAGGGTCGTTCTTTGCAATCTTGATTGCTGCCTCATAGTTGGCGAGCGAGTTAACACCATAGGCACCGAAATTGCTGGCATTAGCGTCGGCTTCGGTGAAGTAACCCCACCACTCTTCGCCCTCGCCAGGTGTGATAGTGTTTTTTAGATTCGCCATTTGAGCGAAACTTGTCATTGCCATAAACATGGCAACCAAGAGAAGTACTGTTTTTTTCATTTTTTGTTGGTTTTATTATTAAAGATTATCAATTTCCAAGAAGGATTGAGTAGACTGCAGTGACATCGGCACTTGTGATGGAACCGTCGCCGTCCACATCGCAAGATGTGGCATGGGTGGTGTCGCCGGTGAGCATGTAGTCGTAGATGGCAGTGATGTCGGCACTTGTCACGCTGCCGTCGCCATTCACATCGCCAGTAACGCCGCCTTGTGCGCCGTAGGTGAACTTAATCTTCACTGTGTGGGTCTCGCTGCCAATGGTGGCTGTGAGTGTTGCCTGCAATGAGCCTTCGCTCTGGATATCCTCGGCGTCAAACTGCGTCAGGCAAATGCCATTAGTGAAGCTGAATGTCTTTGTTATATTGGTGTTGCTACCCAGGTTCATACAATTGCCACCCATGCACCACAACAGGCGTGATGGGTTGAGCGTGTTTTCCTCTATCACGAGATTGGCAGTGCCCTCGGCAGGATTGCCCGAGAGCAGTTTCAGGATGAGTCCGTTGTTGGGGTCAGAACTGGGGTTGGTGTAGCATCCCATCTCTCCAAATCCCCACTCGTCTTCTTCGGCTTCAATAGTTACTGTGGCGCCATCGGCGAGCGACTCGCCATGATAGCGAAACTCAAAAGTCTGCGCCAGCATAGCCTGCGCCGTGAAAAGTAATCCTACTGCAAATACTAGTAATTTTTTATTCATAAGAAAATCACAAAATCACGGGTTCTAATTATCTATTTTTGAGCCAAAATGAAAGCAAAACCCACATCTTTCATGACAGCTGTTATTAATCTTGCAAAATTATATTCTTTTTATTAATATTACAATTTAGTAAATAAACATTTAACGTTTATTTACTTTTAAACTAATCCCCCACGCTATAGACTAGCCACTCTCATGCTTTGGCATTCAAAATCCAGCCTTAAAGCACAATGAGCCGAGCACTGGTGCCCGGCTCATTTTATCAATGGTTTTATTGTGCTTCATTTAATGTGGGTGCCTCCGTTGAGGTCGCTGAAGCGGGCTGCGTTGATGAGCACCACCTCGCTCACGCCATGGTCGATTGCCGAGAGGGCGTTGTCGATTGCCGTGTAGTCGGCAGGCTTGATTTTCCCCGCCTCGCGCATCGCCTTGTACTGTGCGCGGCTCAGCAATGGGATGACGCTGCCCGACTTCTTCTTGTTGGTAATCACGCCGTTCTCCTCGCTCAGCAGATTGATAATCGTGACATCGTAGGCAATGGTGAGAGTGCGCGCAATCTCATAGGCAAACATCTTGACGTCGCCGTTGAGCAGATTTCCCCTTCCGTCGTGGGTGATGGGCGCTATCACGGGCACCACGCCCTGCTCGAGAAGGTTGATGAGCATCGACGAGTTCACACGCCTCACGGTGCCCACCCGCCCCACGTTCACTGGCTTGATGGGAACTTTGGTGCTCTGCACCAGGTTGAGGTCCACTCCAGTGAGTCCCAGAGCGTTAAGTCCGCGCCACTGCATGATGGCGACGAGCCGCTTGTTGACGAGTCCGCCATAGACCATTGTGACGAGGTCCATCACGCGGTCGTCGATGACGTCACGACCGTCGCTGGTCTGTCGAATGTGGATACCCATTTTCTCGGCCACCATCGACGCCATAGTCCCCTCACCGTGCACAAAGATTTTCAGACCCTTGATAGAGGCAAAGTCACGAATAAGAGCCCGCAGGTTCTCGGGATCCTCCACCACAATGCCCTCCACGTTTACTATAGTCAATTTCTCACGCATATTCTCTTTATTTTCAAACGATTAAATACGATTAAAAACTATCTTTTGTAATAATAAACAACTTGTCCATCAACACCAATTATTCGTTTCGTTTCTTCATCATAGAAATACCGCTCATAATCAACTGTTGGGGGCATAAAATTGACTAAAATACCACATTTTTTACGTAGTAATCTCATATAGTTGAACAATTGTGCACGATGAACCTTAACAAGTTCTGGGACAGACTTGCATTCTATTATAATATCATCCTTGCATAAAAAATCCAACCGAAATAAAGCCTCCATTGAATTACCATGATATGATGGATGAAACGACATTTCACGTTTAAATGGAATCTTTTTCTCTAAAAATTCAAGTTGCAATCCCTCTTGATAACATGATTCATTTAAACCCGGTCCCAATTCAGAGTGAACCTCATAAATCGCACCTATCACGTCATACATGGATTTCTTCAACTCATTTACATCTATCATTGCTAAATTGTTATTTATCGTATTTAATCGTCTGATAAACAAAACATTCGTCAATGTCAGAAGCTACTATTCGTCGGTGGAGAATTCCATCAGGAAGGCTTTGATGAAGTTGTCGATGTCGCCGTCCATGACGGCGCCCACGTTGCTGGTCTGGTAGTTGGTGCGGTGATCCTTGACGCGGCGGTCGTCGAAGACGTAGCTCCTGATCTGGCTACCCCACTCTATCTTCTTCTTGCTGTCCTCAATCTTGCGCTGCTCCTCACGGCGGTGCTCAAGTTCCTTGTTATAGAGGATTGACTTGAGGTTGCGCAGAGCGTTCTCGCGGTTCTTGGGCTGGTCGCGCGTCTCGGTGTTCTCAACGAGGATTTCCTCTTCCTCGCCGGTGTAGGGGTCCTTGTACTGATAGCGCACGCGCACACCACTTTCCACCTTGTTAACGTTCTGGCCTCCAGCACCACTGCTGCGGAAGGTGTCCCAAGACATACGAGCCGGGTCAAGGACTATCTCGATGGTGTCGTCGACCATAGGACTCACGAATACCGAGGCAAACGATGTCATGCGCTTGCCCTGAGCGTTATAGGGCGACACACGCACCAGTCGATGCACGCCGTTCTCGCTCTTGAGATATCCGTAGGCAAAATCGCCCTCGATACCTATTGTCACGCTCTTGATGCCAGCCTCGTCGCCTTCTACCATGTGCTGGATGGCGGTCTTGTAGCCATGCTTCTCGCACCAGCGCAGGTACATGCGCATGAGCATCGACGCCCAGTCCTGGCTCTCGGTACCACCAGCACCCGAGTTGATCTTCATGATGGCGCTGAGCTTGTCCTCCTCACGGCGCAGCATGTTGCGCAGCTCGAGTTTCTCAATCTTGTCGAGAGCGTCGGCGTAGAGGGCATCGAGTTCGTCCTCGGTGAGCACGCCTTCCTTGACGAAGTCGAAGCCCACTTCCACTTCACCCACGGCAGCTTCCACCTCGGCGCACTTCTCAATCCACATCTTGATGGTCTTGATTTTGCGCATCTGCGCTTCGGCTTTCTTTTGGTCACTCCAGAAGTCGGGCACATGAGTGCGCAACTCCTCTTCTTCTAATTGGATTTTCTTGTTGTCGATGTCAAAGATACCTCCTCAACGCATCCTTGCGTTCTTGTATCTCTTTTAGTTGGTCGGTTGTAATCATCTGAGCTCAATGATTTAGGGGGTTAGTAATATAAGTGTTAAGTTGTAAGTGTTAAGTGTTAAGTTGCGCCTGCGGCGCGGGGAATGTGGAACGTGGAACGTGGAACGTGGAATGTGGAACGAGTTGAGTTTTAAGTTCTCGAGCAGTCGAACATTCGAGCGGTCGAACAATCGAGGGGAGCATTATGGTTTATGCATTGCATTAAATGCTCAGGTCCACGTCGAGTTTCACGTCTTTCTTGCCCTTGGGACGGTAGTCTACGGCATACATGGCGTCGATCAACTTGGCATAACGCTTGTTGATGACAGCGCGCTTGATCTTCAGCGTGTTGGTGAGTTCTCCACTCTCCATGGTGAAAGGTCGTGGCAGCAGCACAAAGCGCTTGATTTGCTCATAGCTTGCGAGATTCTTTTGATACTCATTGATGAGTTTCTCAATCATCTCATGAGTCTTGGGGTTGTTGACCAGTTCCTCGTTGTTCTTGAACTTAATTTTGCGCTTGGTGGCCCACATGCTCAACTCGTCGAAGTCGGGGACGATGAGAGCGCTCACATACTTGCGCCCATCGCCAATGACAGCCACCTGAGCCATGTATTTGTCCTGGGCGAGAAGGGTCTCGAGCATCTGAGGAGCGATGTACTTGCCGTTGCTGGTCTTGTACAGGTCCTTGAGTCGCTCGGTCATGACGAGGTGTCCTTTCTCGGTGAGCTCGCCACAGTCGCCGGTGTGGAACCATCCGTCCTGGTCGATGGCCTTGGCGGTCTCCTCGGGCTTGTTGTAATAGCCACGCATCACAGTGGGCCCCTTGACAAGGATCTCGTTCTGCTCGCCTATCTTCACCTTCACGCCCGGAATGGGCTCGCCAATGGTGCCGAGCTCCCAGCCGGTGTTAGGATAGAAACTCACCGACGCATTGGTCTCGCTCAGTCCGTAGCCTATCACGATGTTGATGCCCACGGCATGCAGCATCTCGGTGATGTTGTCGCTGAGCATAGCGCCGGCGGTGGGGAAGAGTTTGCCGTTCTCCACGCCAATGGCTTTGCGCAGGCGTGAGAACACCTTCTTCTCAAAGTATTGATATTGCTTCTCGATGAGGTAGGGAGCCTTGAGTCCATTGCGGGCATACTTTATGTTGCGCGTCTTGCCCACCCTGATGGCAGTCTTGAACAGCGTCTTCACCACAGGCTTGGCGCCGTTGACGTTGTCGATAATGGCGGTATAGACTTTTTCCCAAAAGCGCGGCACACTGCACATGCAGTTGGGGCTTATCTCCTTGACGGCACGCTGTATGTCCTTGGGGTTGTAGTTGATAGCCACTACCAGGCCATGAATAAGGCAGAACATTGTCCAGCCCAGCTCGAAGATGTGGCTCAAGGGCAAGAAGCTGAGCGACACGTCGTTGTCGTCAACATAGGTCAGCCGCATGCCGTGAGCCAACATCGCGGCGCCAAAGTTGCTGTGAGTGAGCATCACGCCCTTGGGCTGGCCGGTGGTGCCCGAGGTGTAGATGAGGTACATCAGGTCGTCGGGGCGGCCCTCGTCCATGCGCTTGGCAAGGGCGCTGCGTGCCAGGTCACCCGCCTGAGCGCCATCGCTCAAGAACTTGCGCCAGGTGGTCACATTCTTGAGCTCCTTGTCAACCTCGACGGTAGTGTTCATCACCACCACGAGTTTGAGGCCAGGGCACTCGTCAAAGAGCTGAATGGCGACGTCATACTGTTCCTGCCCTCCCACCATGAGCACCGAGGCACCCGAGTCGTTGATGATGTAGGCGGCTTCGTCCTTGCTGCTGGTGGCATAGATGGGCACCGGAATGGCACGGTTGTAGAACGACGCAAAATGGGTGATCAATATCTCGGGGCAGTTGGGAGAGAACACCGCCACCTTGCCCTGCGGCTCCACGCCAGCGAGCAGCAGCGCATTAGCACAACGGCCTATGTCCTGCTTGAAACTGTTCCACGACATCGATGTCCACTGGTCGGTAACATAGTCCCGAAAGCGCAACGCCTCGCGGTTGCCATATTTCTTTGCCTGGTTGCTTATCAGGCTCACAAATTCGTTTTGCATACTGATTTATGATTTAATCGTGCAAATTTAGTCAAAATTTCGTTATACTGCAACAATGGCTTACATTTTTGACAACCTCTTATATTTGTTCTTCTTGTTCTTCTTGTTGCAGCAACTTAAACAACAGTTTTTTGTCGCTCTATTTCACGCCGCAACAGTGTGTCCAAGAGAGAATAGAGCGAGCATCATTGATAATGCTACTGGTAGCATCAAAGGAATTATCAAGTTGCATTAAGCCTTTTTCCATGTGTATTCTTTATTGATGAACTAATTCTTAGTTTACTCAATACTAATTGTGTTAATGGTGCAAAAATAGTGAAAATGTCGCTACTTTGCAATCAAATCAGCTTATTTTTGACATAACACATAATTTAATGAACACTTAATGCGTTATTCTTTAAAACAATAGAGCAACAATAATATGACACGAGAAATTTACCTGGCAGGAGGATGCTTTTGGGGAACAGAGCATTTTTTCAAGCTGATTGACGGCGTGATAGACACGCAAGTGGGATATGCCAACGGCACGGTTGAGAACCCAAGTTATGAGCAGGTGTGCACCCACAAGACTGGGCATGCCGAGACCGTGCGGGTGGTCTATGACCCCGAGAAGATAGGGCTGGAGTTCCTACTCGACATGTTCTTCACCGCCATCGACCCCACCCTTGAAGACCAGCAGGGACACGACGTGGGACCGCAGTACCGCACAGGCATCTACTACGTTGACCCCGCCGACCTGCCCATCATCGAGCAGCGCGTGGCTACCGAGGCGGAGCGCTACTTCAAGCCCATCGTCACCGAGGTGCTGCCGCTGCAGTGCTTCTACCCAGCTGAGGAGTACCACCAGGACTACCTCGACAAGAACCCCGACGGCTACTGCCACCTGCCACTGGGCCTCTTCGAGCTCGCCCGCCGCGCCAAGCCATCGCGATAAAACAATACAACATTAGGGACAGTTCTAGAAGTATTTTCAACCCATTATTGATGAGTTTGCCATCGTGGGCCGAGAGGTAGAAATAACAAAAAAAGAAAGCCCTGCTGAAAAAAGATATAATAGACATCGATGGGCAAACCGTGACAATAAACGATTCTCTTTTCAAACTCTGGCTTCAACGTCAGCCTTT
>ONIY01000039.1 GCA_900318065.1 uncultured Prevotellaceae bacterium | reverse complement strand
CTCGTCGTAGTCATCCCACCCGATCTGCTCAAACCAGGTGTGGCCCCACACCAGCAGACCGCCATAGCCGTAATTGGCCATCCACGAAACGCATTGGCCAGTGGGGACGCTGATGATACCACTCTCCTGGTCATAAGTACCCTCTACCCAATTGCCATTGGTGAGCGTGGCAATGGGATTTTGGATGTAAACCTTTCCATCCTCGGCGAACACGACGTTCATGACATCTTCAAACTCGGTGATACCTGTTTCCATGAACTTGTGGTAGATGTAACCGCCAGTACGGTAATAGGTCAAAAGGGTTCCCTCGGGGACCTCGCTGATGACAACGGGGATTTCATCAGAAGCATCGGTGATCATGTTTAGACTATTTCCATTCATGGTTATCTCATCAGGAGAGAGAGGGCGGTAGTCAGCCTGTGAACCATGCGACTTAAACTGTCCTCCTGCCGACACTGGGAGCACAACAGCCATTGCGGCCAATAAAAAGAGTAACTTGTTCATAATAATTAAATGATTTTGGTTAGAAAATGGTTTCAAAGCGTTTTCACCAGTTGATGAATTCTTCGGCAAAAATAGTTAAGGCCATTCCCTTATGCAAAGAAATAGCCTGCGCCTGTGTTCTGTTTCCGTGAAACAGAACGAAAAACTGTGTATTGATGGGCATCTTTCAGTGAATTAAGCCCTCTGTCACCTGCTTATTTTTCCTTAGCCATCTTCATGAAGTCAGATGGCGAAATGCCGGTAATGCGCTTGAATGTTACTGTGAAGTTGCTGCGTGAATTAAAACCCAGATTTGCGGCAATGGCTTCGATGGTAAGATGGGCTGACTGATTAGGGTCATTAAGGATGCGGCACGCTTCTCGAACGCGTTGCTCGTTGAGCACCTGCTTGAAACTTTTCCCGTAACTCTCATTGACCACCTGTGACACATATTTATAGTTGCTTCCTACCTGGATGGCCAACTGCTGCAGTGAGAAATCGGGCTTGCAGATGATGGCAATATCGTCCATCACATTCTTGATGCGCTCAAACAGGCGGTCCTTGCTTTCCTGGTCAAGTTGGCTTTGATACTTGGGGGCTGAGTCCTCTTGTTTGTCAATCGAGTGAGATGCTGGCTGCTCAGCAGTTACTTTGACATCCAGCAATTGCACGTTTTTCTCATAGAGGTGCCTGATGTAATTGCGCTGCTTGATATTGCTGCGCACCAGTAGAACCATTGCTATCAGAATAATAACGGCTATCAAGGTCATCATTAGCAGCAACTGATGGGCACGCTCGTGCTTGGCTTGAATCTGGGCAACTTGATCATTGACACGGCGCATTTCGTCAAGGAAACGTGACTTTTCAACCATTTCGGCATGGCTCTTTTGTATAAATTCATCCCTGGCTTTCAGGAATTTGTAGTCAAGTTGCTCAGCCATTTGCCGGTTTCCCATAGCATCATAGACCTGAGCCATCGCCCTGTAATTGTCAATCAACTCGCTCTGCATACCATTGTCGAGGGCTATATGCTCCACCTCGCGCAAACAAGAAATGGCTTCCTCATAATGGCGCATAACGGCAAGCACTGCAGCCTTTTGCTGCATGGCCTTGATGATACACTGCTGGCGATTGGTCATGATTTCCTGAGCCTCACCAAGCATCTTTTCATAGTAATTTAGAGCTTGTTGATATTGGCCTGCCTGAAATGCCTCGGTGGCCTTGCAGAACATGCGCGTACATTGCCACATTTCCACGCTGTCGGTCAACTGCAAATTCTTGAAACGGGTCAAATCAGGTGTAATGAGTTCAAAGTCAGCCTTATTGTGTATCATTTCCAGCATGTTATAGATGCTGGTTACAGCCACATTCCACTCTTTGGCCTTGACGGCGAAATCAAATGCCAGTTTTGTGTTGTCCAGAGCCTCTGTCGATAGGGCATCGTTGGCAAAGAGTCTATTACGACTGTCAAAGATAGAGGCCATGTTAAGATAGGAGTATGCCAAATTATTGTCAAAACCGTATAGCTTAGACAATTCCATTGATTTATTCAAATTCTCGTAAGCCTTCTGGAAGTCATAATAGTAGGTCGCGTAGATATAACCTAAATTGTTTAGCGCTCTGGCAATCTGATATTTATCCTTGCTTTCCAAATTGTTGTTTTGGACTCGATTGGCAACGATACTGTAACATACCATCGCGCTGTCAACCCATCCTTTGTTTTGAAGGTAATCCTGACCACGACGCATCAGATCTTCGGTAGAGACTTTAACCCATTGATTGTGCTGGTTTACGTTATAAGCATTAGCATCTAGCATCATAACTGATGCCAGCAGCATTATTAATATGGCAAATAATTGCTTCTTAAACATTAGCGCAAAGTCAGGCAAGTAGTTTAAACTTATTGTCAGTCATGGTGAATTTCACACATTCTAATTAAAGTAGGCAAAATTAGTAATAATAAATTACAATAGCACCACTTCTACCCCTTTTTTTTAGTTAGGCAATGTCAATTCTTATTGAATGAGCTACATAATTATTTACACCATGCTGAAAAAAAAATATTTATTGTAACTTTGCACAACTTTTGATAACGATTTTCGACCATAACAAAATGAAGTTAATTCCAAATAAAAAACAGCTCATTAAAGAGCCTGGCTTTATAATGGCAGTGAATTTCGTGCTCATGATGGCGATTTACATGCTCATGCGATGGCTGTTCTATTACATGAACATGCGTCACTTTGCCAATGTCACTTTCAACGACATGATGCTCATGTCGTGGGGAGGGCTGCGATTTGACCTGAGCGCCTTGTGCTATTTGAACTCGCTGTGTGTGTTGCTCCAGTTTTTGCCCATAAAAAGCCGCAACACCGTTAGGTATCAGCGTGTTGTAAAAATCCTGTTCTTGGTGGTCAATATGCTTGGCGTGGCAGTCAATGCTGCCGACATCGTTTATTTTGAGTTTGGCGGTCGTCGCACCACTTGGCTCATCTTCTCGGAGTTTGGTGGCGAGAGCAACCTGGGCAAGATATTCCTCAACAGCATCACTGGTTACTGGAAAGTGTGGATTTCAGGAATCGTCTTGATTCTCGCGATGATCTTCCTGTATTACAATCCCATTAAGAAAGACAGGGCAAAGAATGATTATCCCAAGGCAAAGGTATATTATCCAATACACACCATGGTGTTTATCATTGCCTTGTTGCTAACGCTGGGTGGCCTCAGGGGTGGATTCTCGTTCAAGATGCATCCCCTCAGGCAGGACTCTGCCGACATTTACTGCAAGAAACCCATCGAGGCAGCCATAGTGCTCAACACGCCCTTCACGCTCATCACCACTGCTCACAAGAAGGGCTATAAAGACCCGCAGTTCTTCAAGCCAGAGCAACTTGATGCCATCTTTGACCCCGTCAAGAACAAGACCCCACGAGGCGGTGAGATGCGCAAGCTCAATGTCGTGGTGTTCTTAATGGAGAGTTTCTCAATGGAATATACCGGATTCTTCAATAAGGACAAGGATGGAGGCAAATATGAGGGCTACACGCCCTTCCTCGACTCGCTCATGCGTGAAAGCTATTGCTTTGAGTTCAGCTTTGCCAATGGCAGTCGCTCGGTCGACTGCATGCCGGCAAGCTTTGCGGGTATACCTCGCTACATCGACCCTTACTGCTATTATGCCTATTCCAACAACACCCTGCAAGGGTTGCCCGAGATGCTCAAAAACGAGGGATATGCTACCGCGTTCTTCCATGGTGCACCTAACAACACACTGGGTTTCAAGGGATTCTCCAACTCCATTGGATTTGAGCAGTATTATGGCATGGATGAGTATGGCAACAAGGACTTTGATGGCACGTGGGCAATCTTTGATGAGCCCTACTTGCAGTATTTCGCAAGCAAGACCAATGAATATGCTAAGCAGTCAAAACCATTCTTCCTGACGGTTTTCACTGCCTCAAGCCATGAGCCGTTCAGGGTTCCCGATGAGTACAAGGACAAGTTCACTCGTGGTGAGATTCCCATGCACCGGGTCATCAGTTACTCCGACTACTCGATAAAGCGCTATTTCGACAAGGTGAAGGACGAGCCCTGGTTTAAGAACACGATTTTTGTTTTCACCGCCGACCATTGTGGAGTGAGCTGCCGTGACGACTATAATAACGACATGGGCCGATTCTTGATTCCCATCTTCTTCTACACCCCGGGAGGACAGTTGCCAGTGCGATGCGACTCCACAAGGCTGATGCAGCAAACCGACATAATGCCCACCGTTTTAGGTCTGCTCAATTATCAGAAGCCCTATTTCACGTTTGGAAAAGACGTGTTTGACAACAGTGACTCGTTTGTGAACTTTGTGTTCAATGATCGCAACGGCACTTCAATGTACTACCTCGACGATTTGATGATTGAGTATCGCAACAACAAGCTTGCCGGAGTCTATGAGTTCAAGAAGGATTTCTCTCTCAAGCACAACCTCTTGAAATCTAAAGACAAATATCGCCAGCTGCCGTTCATGCAGCGGCAACTGGAGGCTATACTGCAGCAGTACATCACAAGAATGAAGGACAACAGGCTCACTGTTGATTAAAACCTGATTTTAGGCAACGTCAAGCAATTATCAACACTTTTATTTGCCTATTTCAACAGAATGCTGTAATTTTGTCGCCACAAAACACCGATTGAAACAATGAGAAAAATTCTTTTTCCAATATTCTCGATAATCATCATCTCCATTGCTGCCACTGGAACATTCACCAGCTGCAAGCAGGAGACACAGCATAGCGACACTATCGACTCCACAGTCATCAAGCCGGCACCCATCGCCACACCAGGCGACTCGGCAGGCAGCAACCAGGACGTGCTCACCGTTACAGGAAAGGTAGTGGACGGAGCCATGAACAGCGTCTTCATCGAGATAGCCCCCGACAGCGCCGTTGAGTTCTCCTATCCACAGCTCAACCGAAACGACGAGAAAGTGTTCTATAACTGGACCATCGACGACGACATCACCGTAAGCTACGTGAAAACAACACGCAACGGCGAAGAAATAGACAGCGTCATCAGCATCCAGAAGGCACAGTAACGCACACTGCAGTGCCACTCAAGCACGGCACAGCACACACATAGTTGTACCAACACACCATGCGCCCAATCGCGCACGCACAATTGCGGTAGTAGCTCAGTTGGTAGAGCATCAGCTTCCCAAGCTGAGGGTCGCGGGTTCGAGCCCCGTCTACCGCTCAAATCATTAAAGCGCTGAAAAAGCACTTAGCTCCTGTTGAAACGGAGCTAAGTGCTTTTTTTCGGAGTGTGGGAGCGATACAAAAAAGCCAGTTGTAATTAGTCTCGTTGTCATTATTGCATAAAATTAGCGGTTGATTTTATTTTGTGGAGCAAACCAACCGCTATATTTCGTAAAAGACACGATTATATCTTACAGTTACTTTATTGTCATTATCAACAACTATGCTGATTCTCTGTTTGCTCCCACTGCTCCCAATCGGTGTTAGCAAGGATAAGAGAAACTTGTTCTCGCAAAGGCTTTAGATCGTTCTGAACAACATCCCAAACAATAGTGCTGTCCACTTGATAGTAGCCATGCACAAGATGATGCCTCATATCGGCAATCTCTTGCCAGTTTATTTGTGGATTTGATTCAATAAAAGGCTTTGTCAGTTTATATGCCGCTTCACCTATAATGAGAGTATAATACACAATACCACCGAACAACATTTTATCGGAAGAAAAATCTTCATAAGACAATCCTTCAGTACGTTGTAGAATGGTGTCGATAGCCTCTATGATATGTTGAAGCCTATTTTTATCTTTAATTAGCTCTCTCATAAATCAAAATTTTATCTCGGTCTGCGCTTTCTCTGGCAAAAGGCATAAGATTACCTTCGGTAACTAAGTCAACGGAACGTCCAATCAAACGCTCCAAATCGCCCCACATACCGAAGTATCTCATCCCAATAGGCTTGCTTTGGTCGAGAACAACAATCAAATCCACATCGCTATCAGGGGTCTCCTCGCCACGGGCGAAAGAACCAAATAACCATGCTTTCAAAACTGGTTGAGTCTTGAAATACTCAGCGATGGCAGTCTTTATGTCTTGTGTACTCATAAGCGAAAACACCTAATTATCTAATTGCAAAGATAATCACTTTTTTTGAATCAAGTGCGACCAGCGACAAAAAAACGTTCATTTTGAGGTGCTTTTTCAATTCAGGAAGGATTTTCTTCTTGATGTTCTTTTTTGACAGCCGCCGAAGCGTTCAAGTTGGCGATAGTTTCAACTGAGTTGAATGTCAGCGGCACCTCAGCATAGCCAAGCGAGCTTGGTTCTGCATTCGGTTTGAATGACATTTCTACACTATTAAAATTTAACCCCATAATTCTGCGATTTTCTCACCGCGAAATTATGGAGTATTATTGAGAGCCTAAAAGAGAGAATTTTCTACTTGGTTTCAACTTCAACAAAAATAATGTGTTTGTTGTTATTGTCATCTATGACCTCTTTTCCATTGGCATGAATCTTCAATGATGTTATTCTATTAAGATTCCATTTCTTTTCTAGTAAAGAAAATTTTGGTGGCTTAGATGAAACAAAATGAAACAATTCAACTTTATTCTTTCTTTTAGACACATGTCCATTCAATAAAATGGTATCTATTCCTGACTCAGGTTTAGTTTTAACAACGATTACATTCCCAGGTCTGCAAAATATTGTTGGACTAACTATAAAGCAAGTATCAATATCGTTTTCTTGAATAATTGGGCATATTTTGGTGACAAATGTATTAATGCTGTCACGGTCGAAAGTAATAGCAGGGTTATCATCAATAATCAATCCGTCAATTACTACTAAAGGTTTAGGAATAGGATACAGTTTTTCTACTATGTTTATGCTATCCATAGCACTAACTGCTCCACTAACTTTATAAGTTTGTGAGTAGATGCAGCATGTGCTTGACAACAATAAAGCCGCAAAAAGCAATATTTTTCTTGTCACTTTTATCATGTTGCAAAGATAATACATTTTTCTCAAAGATGCACTTCCATACCATTAATCTCAAACACGCAAACATCCCTCAACTGGCGTATTTGACCGCTGTTGAGCAGTTTGAGCTGTTGCGTACCCTTGAAGAAATCTGCGATTAAGTGAGAGCAATGTAAAGCTTGCTTTAAAAATGCCGAGCGTGAGCAGATTATCCAAATACTTTATTGCATAATATGAAAAAAATAATTTATCTTTGTGGTGAGTTTTGTTGACAATTAGCACCTTAATGACATGAGAAGATTATTACTTGTAACTCTTTTAATTGCATGCGCAATGAGCGCAGGAGCATGGAAACCAATCTTCATTGGGCACCGAGGCAGTTACATGGGAGTCATGAACACCGCCGAGGCCTATAACAATGGTGTTGACCACTATGGCTATCAGGGCTTAGAATGTGACGTGCGCGTTACTGCCGATGGCTATTATGTGATAAGCCATGACGAGACCACCAACCGCGTTGGCGGCAACCTCACCGTTGCCAATGCCACTCTTGCCGAACTCCAGGCCGAGACCTACACACAGACGCGAGGTGGAGCAGTCTACACGGGTCACATTTGCACGGTAGCCGAGTATCTTGATATCTGCAAAGAGAAAAATGTGATTCCTGTTGTGGAACTCAAGTGGACAACAGGCATCAACAACAACGACATGAGCAAGTTTCCAGGACTGGCAGCACTAATTGAGGAGAAAGGCCTCACCAGCAAGGCTATTATCCTCACCTCGATGCGAAAATCGCTTGAATATGTGCGCACCAACTTCCCTGCCCTCAAGTGCCAGTTTCTGTGCAACAGCAACTGGGAAACCCACTTCGACTGGATAGTGCAATGGAACCTCATGCCCAGCATCGAAGCTGGCTGCCTCGACAAGTACACTGTGAAGCGCTTCAACGCCGTGGGGCTTGATGTGGCTGTGTGGACAGTGAATTCGCTTGCCAACTACAATCTCTATGGCGAGATGGGTGTGGCAATGATAACCTGCGACTATCTCATGCCAAGCGAGATGCCCGATCTTGCCGACATCGACTGGAACTAAGTGCTTTTTTTGTTGGAAGTGAGTATGCGATACAACCCCATCGGGGCGATAGGTAAAAAAACTGATAATCAGTCCCTCGAGTTTGAAATAGGCTCGCTGGGCATTCATCGAGTCTCCGTTCCTGGGATAGCTGAGATTGTTGTCACTGTCGAATAGGACTCGCGTAAGATTTCTACGGCTCAGCTGAAAATTAGTGAGAGCAGGCGTAAATTCTTGTAAGTCTGAAAAGGAAAAACTTTTTCATCTTAGCTATTTCGCAAAAGAAAACGACAATACTTTACTCTGCAAAAGACATTATTTTCCACGAAAATGCTTGATGAATTGAAATTTGTTGTATATTTGCAAAAATAGAATTACTAACCAATAAAACCACGACATTATGAAGAAGATTCTTTTATTAATGGCAATCATCTTGCCTTTTGTGCTCACTTCCTGTGACGACGATAAAGACGAGCCAAAACAATCTTTGGAAGAGCAACTAATTGGTGGCTGGGCATGGTCTACAGTTGATGGCCCTAATACTATAACTAGGTTTTATATATTCAATTCAGACCATAATGGAAAAGAGCAGATTGATTTGAATGGGCATATATCAACTGAAGTAAATTTCACATGGTCATTAAAGGGTAACATATTAACTGTTTCATTTATTCAAGATGGAAATACTGAAACAGTTAGTGTAGAAATATCCATTGATGGTGATGTGTTGCATATAAAACAAGGTAATTATACTATTGATTATCACAGGGCAAAAGGCTAATCTCCCATCACAACAAAGAATAAAGCGCTCGGGCACAAGCTCGGGCGCTTATTGCATTTTGCCGCAGCCATCTCCACACTCTGTACTCTGTACTCTACACTCTCTACTCTGCACTCTGCACTCTACACTCTGTACTCTACACTCTGTACTCTACACTCTGTACTCTACACTCTGTACTCTACACTCTAAATGCCTCAGTCTCTTGCTTGCACCAGCTCTATTGCCTTTTTCCCAGTGAGGTGTTCTATTTCCATGCACATGACGAGCACACGGTTCAGGCCCCGCTCTATTTCTTCTTCCAAGCCTTCCTGATTGGGCGGCCCAAAGCGCTGTCCCAGCAGTCGCAACGCCTGGATGCGCTCCTGCTCGTCGTCAACGATATGGATCATTCCAAAGGCGATGACACTTGCAAAATAAGTGGTGAATTCTCTGGGCTTGACATCGTCCTTGTTTATCACGCAAAATGAGCACTTGCTCTGGGCTCTAATCGCGTCAACTTTATGTCCCGCCGTGGCAGAGTGGAAAAACAACTTGCCATTGCTGTACACATGACTCAATGGCACTGTGTAGGGATATCCTCCATCTCCCACCAGCCCGAGCACTCCCGAAGTGGCTCTCTGGAGAATCTCGACACATTCTTGCGCCGACAATTCCTGCCGGCTACGACGCATTGCTCTGAATTCCATATTTATAATATAAATTTCTAGTGTAACAATAATAGTCAAACTGCTGAGTGTCAACTCCCCCTCTAAGATAGACCAATGGCGCAAGCCGAATGCAGAATATCAAGCTTGCTAGCTTATCAAAAATTTCATACTCCCCCCGCCCCCTCTATCTTAGAGGGGGAGCTTATCGCCTGATATTTATGAGTTTTGGTGCACACAGTTTAAAAACTTGTATTTATAATATTATGTTTATAGTTTATGGTGTTTTTACGTTAAGGGCATGACTTTTTCTCACACCACTCACCAGCAATATCATCTCACTCACACATGAGTGAGCTCCCCAAAAAGCTCTTTCATTTTATCTTCCCACTGAAGTTTTCTTTTCTTTTATTTGTGTTACCTAAATAATTATTCTAAATTTGCAAACGAAAGATACCAAAAGCTACCACCCGAAAAACATTACTCACGATGAAGACCATTAAGAGAATATTATGCGGCAGCGTGCTCATCGCCCTGGGCGCCATGGCACTGACATCGCTCACCACGAGTTGCAACCGCGCCATCACCTACGAGGACGGCATGTTTGACTACAACGAGATCTATGACGATGACATCTCCAGCGGCGACACGTTCCAACTAAACAGCGAGATTGACAATGACGACCAGGAGCGATATTAATTGTCCTGGCAATGATGGCAATGCTATTTGGCGGCAGTGATGTCGACAAAGAGCTTGACACGTGCCAGATCTCCATACCATAACAACAGCTCTAGTGGCCCATGTTGAACTGCTGCTTGAGCCATTTCATGGCGTTCTCCACCTGCCACGGATATAGCCAGTGACCTGTGTCACGCCCCACTTGCAGCTGCTTGGGCGCGGTGATCACATTGTAGGCACTGAAGGTCGACGTGGGGCAGCAGGCAGGATCGTTGAAGCCCCAAGCATAGAACCCTGGCACGCGCAGCAAGCGAGCGAAGTTGACGGTGTCGTAGTAGCGCGACACGTCCATGCGCGCCTGCAGGTTGGGCTCATTGGGGTCGCGGAACAAGTGAGGCCACCCAGCACCACGGCCGTGGTAGTAGCCAGTGACGTCGCAAAAGGCGGGAAAATAGGCAAACAGTGCGCTCACCTTAGGGTTCAACGCCGCCGTCATGATTGAGAGCATGCCGCCCTGGCTGCCGCCATAGGTGGCGATGCGCGTGGTGTCCACATCGTCGCGAGTGCACAGATAGTCCACCGCACGCACGCATCCCAGGATGGAACGCTTGTAGTAATAGGTGTCGCGATTGTCGATGCCCATCGTGGTGTAGCCCGAGAGGGCACCATTCTCGAGCTGGCGATAGATTTCCTTGTCCTGGTCGACTGGGATGCCATGCACTCCCACCTCAAGCACGACAAAACCCTCGTAGGCGAGTTCGTTAGGACCACTGAACGAGCGCACTGCCGCGCCAGGAAGTCGCAGGATGGCGGGCTTGCGGCCTGCTGTCTTTGGCACGGTGAGAACGCCATAGACATAGTTTCCACGCTTGTAGGACTGCAGCCGCAGGTAGTACACATCTACCCTATCGTTGCTCTCCTTCTCGCTGTGGCGCACGGTGGGCATCATGGGCAACTGCGACGCCTTCTTCACGGCATCGCCCCAGAACTGTTCAAAGTCGGGCGGCATGGTGGTTGTGGGCTCTATGCTGTAAGGGTCGAAGCCTATGTTGGTCATCGAGCTGTAGGTGTGTCCATCGTGTTTCACCTTCACTCTCACGCTCGTGAACCCAGGCACTTTAGCCCCTGGCACGTCAAAGTGGGCCACACCATTGCGGTCGGTCTTCACCGTCTTGGTGAATACAGCGTCGAGCTTGTCGGGACCGTAGCTGTAGGTGATCTCGGTGTCGCGCATGCGCACGTTCTCCTTGATGGCATAGGCAGTGAAATGTGCCGTCTCGCCCGTGCGGTAAATCCAGTCGGCATGGTCGGGCTCGGCAACTACAGTGACATACTGGTGACTCGACGACTGAGACAGGGCAACAAGCCCAATCCCCATCATCACAACTAATGTTACAAATAAGCGTTTCATGATTATGTATTATTTTTGAGACGAAGCCGAGCACAATGCCTGGTAGTTGCAGTGCAGCATCTCGCCATTGTCGCCACGCAGGTGAAACGGACCGCCAGCGCACCAGTCCCAGGCCTTGCAGCGGGCACACTCGTCGCGCTTCATCCACTTGCGCTTGCGCATCGCCTCAAAGCGGTTGTTCCACACGTCGCTGAAGCGGTCGCGATAGATATTGCCCTGGGCATAATGGGAACGGATGCTCATGCACCCGGTTATGTCGCCGCTGGCAAGCACCGAAGCCGTCATCGTGCCGGCGTCGCAGCGGTAGATGTGGTTGCGCACACGGCCCTCATAGTCGCCCAGGAATCCCTCACAGCTGTAGGACAGGTTAATCTCGCCCGTCTTGCGGGTGGCGACGATAAACTCCATCAAGCCAGCATATTGCTCTGGGCTAAGGAACAGCTCGTCGTTCAACCGTGCCCGGCCCTGAGGAAAGATGGTGAAGATGCGCCACTTCTTGACTCCAGCCGCAATAAGAGTGCGCTTCAGCTCGGGCAAAGTGGCAATATTGCGCTGGTTAACACAAGTGATTACATCCCACAGGAGATTGCGGGTGCCAGCAAGAAGACGAATGGCATTCATGGCGCCGACGTAGGAGTTGCCTCGCAGCCAGTTGTGCTCTGCCTCCAGGCCGTCGAGGCTCACTGCCACAGTGCGCAAGCCGACGTCGAGCAACTCGCTAAGCAAGGACTCGGTGAGCAGCACCCCATTTGTGACAAATCCCCACAAGAAGCCACGGCTGGTGATGGCACGGCCACACTCCACGATGTCGGGGCGCACCAGGGGCTCTCCACCCACTGTGTTGACCAGCACACTACTGGGCGCGGTCATCGTTGCCACATCGTCGAGCACGGCAATGAAGTGCTCCATGGGCATGTCGGGCACAGCCGCCTCCTTGCGGCAATCGCTGCCACAATGGCGACACGACAGGTTGCAACGCAACGTGCACTCCCAGAACAACTGACGCAACGGGTGATGCTTCTCGAGCCACCGTCGCTCACGGCGCGTGTTCTCAAGATCTATGAGCTGGCGAGTTGTCATCGCGTCATCAATGTTTCTTTGGCACAACAGGCTCCTCGGCGTGCTCATCGACAACAGCGCTGTCAATCTCCTCAACCGGGGGACCATAGACGTCTTCCACCACCTCGATTCTCTTGTTCTCATATCCAGGAGGCGGACCGTAGACGGCCTCGGCAGGATTGGGAGTTGACTGGGGCCTGCTGCATGAAGCAATGCCCAAAACGGCTCCTATGCCCACCAAAGCACGAGCAAACCATTTCTTCAATGTAAATACCGTTTTATCCATATCGTTCTTCGCTTTCAATTCTACCTAATGTGGCAAATTTACCACATTTACGGCACACTTGCAAACTTTTCGACATCATTTTTACTGATCATTGAAACCAAAACGCCATTTTCATTTGCATTTTGAAACAAAAATAACTAAATTTGCCCACAAATATCAACAAAACCTATTGTCAAACTTTTAAACACTCACATTATGGTTTATAAAATCATCGACATTGAGGGCGTAGGTGAAGTCTATGCCGAGAAACTAATCGCCGCTGGAATCAAAGACACCGATGCACTGCTCGAAAAATGTGCCAAACCAGCCGGAAGAAAAGAACTCGAGAAAGAAACAGAAATCTCGGGCAAACTCATCCTGAAATGGACCAATCATGCCGACCTGATGCGCATCAACGGAGTGGGACCACAATTCAGCGAACTGCTTGAGGCCGCAGGTGTCGACACCGTGAAAGAGCTGCGCAACCGCGTGCCTGCCAACCTCCAGGCAAAGCTCGAAGAAGTGAACGCCGCCAAGAACCTCGTCAACCGTGTGCCTGCACTCGTTGAAGTGGAGAAAATGGTCGCTCAAGCCAAGGAACTTCCACCACTCATGGAATACTAAGACTGCGACTGGCAATCATTTTGGTTACTAATAAAAGTCCATCAGGACTTAGGCTTTCTGCTCAACTCATACACACTGCGAGTACTCTACAAGAAGAAAAATTGCAAAAAAAACCAAAAAAGTTTGCACATCTCAAACAGAAGTATTAATTTTGCATCGCTTTTCGAAAAAACACCACCTCGTGGTAATGCTTTTTTCGAAAATGCATGTTCGGGATGTAGCTCAGTCCGGTTAGAGTACGCGTCTGGGGGGCGTGGGGTCGCTAGTTCGAATCTAGTCATCCCGACTGAAACAAAAGAACGCTGAATGACAAGTTAATAGCTTGAATTTCAGCGTTCTTTTGTTTATAAAGAAAGGAATCCACATAAACGTCAATGGCAATCTTGAAAAGCTGAGATACACAAAAGCAACTCAACCGCTTGATGCCTTAAAGACGTTTGCCATGAAATTGAAATTTACTTTCTTATGTACCTTACTGCTCCTCCACTGCCAAATGGATAGTCAGAGACATCTTTATTTAGATATGTGGAATCATTGAGTAGTTTGCCTTCAAAGATACAGCGGTCAGACTTAAACTTCGTACCATCTTCCGCAACATCTGTCCATTCCCAAGATGTGATTTCTATCACGCTACGGACAACGCCTTTGTATACACCAAGCACATATTTAATCCCTTGAGGCGCATTCTTGCCAATTTTCCAGTACTTGCGAGTAGCTTCATAAATATCAATTCTGCGATACACTCCATCAGCTTTTGCTTGGTCAAAACTTTTGTTTAGACTAACTAAAAGCAATGTATCCCTTTGCTTTACTTCTATTTTCATACAGTTGTAAATTGAATCAATTTCATCGACATCCATAATTCCCTCGTCCCATTGATGGTGACCAGCAACAATATTTGCCAATATATTTGTCTTGTTAAACTTACTATATGTTAGTAAGTCAATGAGTACAGATTCTACAACATACGCAGTATCTTCAGTCAGATTGTGCCGTAAAATGTAGAGACCCACTTGTTTACCTTCTTTTAAAATGCTTCTTATAATATCAAGTTTAAGACTTTGGTCATTACAGCCTAAAGCATCTTTCGCATGTTGAAAAATCCTATTCCCTTTCCCTTTTCCTATATAGAAAATCCTATTATCTCTCGGATCTATTAAGGCATAAACATAATATGCCAAAGACTCTATCGTTTGTTGATTAAACGCATTTATTATACTCATATAAATTCCGATTTATCGTTTTAATTACTCTGCAAAGGTAGGCATTTTTCCGCTACCTGCACTTGTTTCTTGGGGCTAATTATTTATCAAGCGGTGGAATCCGTCTTGGTCTTGGCTAAAAGGCCTTTCATCAACGCAGCATGCATTCCACCTAATGTGAGTGATGTAGCCATAAACTAAGCGGTTGAGATACGTTAAGGTAACTCAACCGCTTGAAGCCTTAAAAGACGTTGCTACATCAGTTATTGTCTATTTTGGTGTCTTTCTTAAAACGAGCGATTTCCTCTTGGGAATCGGTCTTATACCAAACCATTTCATTCTTTGTGAGTCGGTGGATGTCACACTCAATATAAATCTTGGTCTGCCCATCATGTTCCTTGCCAGTGAAGATGTTCATGTGTGCTGTTTCTCCAACTCGGTAATGAAGGTCGGTAACCGTCCATCCTTCATCGGGCCAATTTGATTCATAAAGCTCAATTCGGCCAGAATAAGAAGTTTCGGGATAGAACACATATTTAACGACACTCACGTCTTGTATTCTACTATCGAACACTTGTGTCCAAATGCCCTCAAGCTTGCTTGGGTCAAAACTCTTGACATCCTCGTCGCCACATGATGTTGCACCAAGAAGTGTGATTGATAAAAAGATGAAACTAAGCCACTTAAATTTTCTCATAACTTAAAGATATTATTGAATACTTGTAAATCCCAGATTTCTCTGTTTTTATTAATTCGCTTTGAAGACAATATGCATATAGTTTCCATTCTCATAACCGAAGCGCTGCACGAGCGTGGAACCGTCGTAGATAGCTTCCAGTTGCAGTTTTATGCCGTTTTCAACAAGTGAGCAGAACGCTTTCGGCTGTTTCAGTTCGTCCTCCGTAAACTTGTAATACTGGCTGTTGTTATTAAACTCTATGCGGATGTGATGATCAACACCATCGTAGTTCAAGTTTAACAGCATGACATTGGGGATGAAAGCCCATTTCACATGAGAATAGTCAGTGTCGTAGTCGAAGCCATAGCGGGCAGTGATAGCCTGCTGAGTAGACTCAGCAAGTGCATGGCTGAGTCCTTCGTCCGCATCCACCACCTTTGAAATCAGCGATATGGGGAAGTCTTGAAAGAAAACATGCAGCATATTGTTGTCTGACACATCAACCTGTACGTCATTGAAGGTTTCACTATGGGCTACCGTTATAGGTCGACCTGCCTCGTCAGTCCCTTCGACACAATCTTTGTTTTTATAGGTAATGATATACTGACCAGGATATTCACCCGAAATGTTCTGCGCATAGGTTTCCTTTTGTTTGCTCGTCAACCGCTTCACAACATCGTCTTCGCTGCTACAAGATGCGAGGTAGAACACTGTGAACAATAGCGGTATAATTCCTAAAAACTTTAATTTTCTCATATTACTACTCTAATTTACACATTTGCTACAACCAATTAACGCAGGAAAATCGCGATTATTATGCTGCTACTTTTCAAACTTGACAAACATGTCTCGGAAATTGAGTATGGTTTTCTTATGTTGGAGAACGGCGGCAATACCAATATTACCATGACAATGTTCGTCGGCCAGTGTGCTTTCTTCGTCAACAACGGCCTCGACAAGTTGATTAGGCATGTTGCCTATGGAAAGACTGTATGGCCTGATGACTTTCATTTCTCTTGCACCTGCAATTCCATAACCACCACCTGAAATGGTATCTGTTGTGGCAACTTCATCGATTGCTTCACGGTGAGCATTGTAGTATGCTGCATAGAGATAGCAGGCGTTATTGCTTGCGTTACCTGTGTCGAAGAGAATCTTTCCCTTGGGATGCTCAATCAGAAAGCTGAATACGGGCAACCAAATCCATTTTGACTTGGGAGTGGTAATGCCCGATGCCTTGATGATGCTACAGTCGTCGCCTCCAAAAGGCTGATAAGGCGACACGCGGACTTCATCCGTCGGCAAAACATGAATCTTTATCTTTTCCATAAATTGATATTTACATGCCAATATTATTTTTCATTCCTTCATTTTATTGTATTTCCTAATCTTCTCTAATATCATGGCGTTCCACTTTTCATTTCCCGGCAATTGATATCGGCAGTTTCCTGTCGCTGAGGGTGTGAAGATTGTTCCGGCATCAGGTGTTAGAGTCACGGTTCCCCGTTGTGAAAGAGAGAAAGACGCATCACCCTCCACAGCATGAATGACGGCCATTGGATCCCACATCTTCTGCCCTGTGTTGCAGTTGCAAGTCATGTATACCTGCTTGATGGGGTGGATATCGGTCCATGAAATGTCACTGACGACCTGCTCGGGTTTGTACTCAACTTCCTGCCCCACCTCCATAGGCGAGAAAACAATATCAACGTCCTCGGGCCAGAGACGAAAAAAGGTTTGGGCAAAGGTGATGCCCTGAGCGAAGTTGAAATCAGGCTCAACAGAGGCACCGAACACTCCACCCATAATGTAGAGGCATTTTACTTTGCGCTTTACAAGTTCCACGCCGCTGAGCGGTGAGATGTCGTCAGCCTCCGAAGTGAGCAAATCGGCCAATGCTGTAACGAAGCCAACGGAGCAAATGCTAACCGAGTGGTCGGGTTGAGCGGCCAACAGTTGGCGGTAGAGTTCGTAACCATCAGGCAGAGTCGAGTAGTCGCTGATGGTGTGATGAAACATCAGCCGACCATCGTCGGTAGTGTAGGTCGGCAATGCCTTATAGTCTATCCATACCGGCGGATTGCTGATTCCCTTGCGCACCAGTCCTATGGGCACATCGGCATGACCAAAATACGTGTTCATTACATCGGCCACAGCAGCGCAATCCTCGCCTTCGCGGTCGACGACCACTCCCAGCAGCTTGCAACGGCCTTCCTCTTCATAGCGATAGAGCATCTCCAAGGCAAAGAGGTCGTCGGTTGAGGAACCTATATCGGTATCAAAGATGACAAGCGGGGTGCCCGTGTATGGTTCACCCTCTTTGGCCGAAGGATTATCGTCGGAACATGACGGCAAAAATATCATGCCACATAGTGCCAGGATGGCGGCAAGCGCCCACGTTCTCTTTCCAATCATTGCGTTTACTCCTCGAAAGATAAGTCTACTTTTTATTTTTGCCATAGAACATGTCCACAAAATCGTTGGCAACTTGCTCAGTGAAATTGCCTGTGATTTCTACTTTTCCTCCTTCAACCTGAGAATTTACTATAGGATAAGACATTACCTTGTCTTTAAAAACAACAGCAAGTGCATGCCCAATATTATTGGATGTTAATGTTGAGAATTGTTTGCCACCTTCTTTGTCTAAAGTAATGGATATCGCAAACCCATAACCATTGGTGTCGGTCACCTTAGCTTCAATAATTGACTCGCCAGTCATGGCAGGTTTTCCTAAGGTGTCGGTCTTTAGAGCTATAAGCTCATATAAGTTGTCAAAAGGTTCTAGAGTCCACGTTAGTTTGAGGTCGGATGGCAGAATTTCGGGACCATATTTGGCAATAATAGCATTGATTGCTGCGGTGTCGCTTTTCTGGGCTGCACATACGGCAGGGCCATCATAATTACCATTGCTTTGAAAAAAAGTCGGATTCCCAGCGGTTTCGAATAAGTTGGAGATATCTTGAGCAATATCTAGATACTTATAGGTCTCATAAAAACCTATTTGCGCCACTGCTTTCTTATCGATTTGGCCTCGTGAGTCTTTTTTTTCATTTTTGCATGAAGGCATGCCTCCCACACAGACTGCGACTGCTAAAACACAAATGAGATAGAGATTTCTTGATTTGGATAGTTTCATAATAGTTGATTATAATTATTTGTCATCAATATGCTGCAAAGATAGGCTTGCTTGAACATTGCCGATCGTGAGAAATTTATCTAAAGGTAACTCAACCGCTTGTGGCTATAAAATACATGGGAATTATTGCTCTACTCCCATCTGTTTCATATAATCGGAGAGAGAATTCAAATCCATTTCACTTCGCCACTGGTCGACCTTTGCAGGGTCGAGTAAATTGTATATTACTCGCTGCCCCTTTTCATTCTCCACAATTTGAGAGCCATATTTTTGTGGCCTTCCCTCAAACATGGCTATGCGGTCATCCATCATTGCCACCTGTGATTTAGCCATTTCACCACGATGCATGGCTTCAACAAACATCGGGAAGTATTTCTTTTGCAGCTCAACGGGAGAATGCTGGATAACCAGCCAATAAACAGCGCAAGCATCGCCCACGACATCTTTTCCCACGAAACCTCGGCTATCGAGAATGTCGCAAATCTCACTTTGATTGATACTGTCGATGCGTTGCATTTCATTTGTCAAGGAGTCCACGAGAGCTTGGTTGCGAGGCTGAGCATTATAGGCATTCAAAAATTCATAGCGGATTGCTTGGTCGCTGCGGGCAATTTCGCGCAAGCGTGTAACAAGAGGTTTGTCGAAATTGGCCTCAATTCTCTCACGGCGAGCAATAATGGTGTCGCAATATGGATGCCATCTTGCATCGGAATGCAGGTTTACAAGGTCATTGTCACGATTGGGGTCTTCAACATACCAGTCCGGGTCTCTTTGCAGCAGCATATTCAGTCGCTCAAAAGCCTTGTCGTTCAGACCAGCCAAAGCTGCCGCACATGCACTATTGTAAAGATGATGGTTTTGAATACTCTCTTTCATGGTAAAGGCATTGTCAAAAGCATTGCTTGCGCCTATAAAATCGCCCTGCATGAAACAAGCGTCGGCTTGCATAACGTATTCGTCATAACTCAATGTTTTCACGTTGCCTTCAAGAGCGTTGACTGAGATTTGCATCAAACCATCAATTAAGGTGCCTGTTGACTGCAAGTTGCTTGGATTAGTGATGTCATATTGAACGACTCTTGTAAACGGCGAACTTTTACTTTCGCTTTGGAGGATATAAACAATTGCATAGTGAGTGCCGTTTTTGACAAAGCGGTCGACAACAATGATTTGATGTTTGTTTTTATTGATGACGAGATTGCGCCACAATTCATCATGTGGCTGAACAAGACTGCTCACTGGATTAGCCTGGACTGTTAGAACTGCACCGTCCTGGCGGCGCACATAGTCAGGTTTCCAAGCATTGATGGGATTGGTTCTCAATATTAGGAACTGGTCGGCAAGGACAACATCAATCGAGTCGATTTTCAACGGGATTTGTTTAACTGCCTCAGTGATATATCTTACAATTTTAGTGTCACAGGCGTTGAATTGCGTTTGAGATGTGATGAAATTCAAATCATATCCCCCATTGCCGGCGTTTGCAAGAATACCATTCCCACCGAAATCAGCACTAAGATCTTTATTAGATACTGTGCCTCCTTGAAGTTTCCAATCATTGGAAGTGCCAAAAGATGGCAACCTGTATCTTGCGCAACTCGCAAGAGACATAGCTACAAGTATGATATATAGGAATTTTCTCATTAACAAAGGTGTTTGTTTCTGCAAAGGTAGGCATTTTTTCGCTACCTGCCCTTATTCTTTGGGGATTTGTTGTTCATCAGTCGCTGGTAATCATCCTGCGCTTGCTTGGATAAAAGATAAACCAACCGCTTGATGCAAGAAAAGACGTGCCCGATAAATTGGAATTTACCTTATTACAATATTATTCTTTGGTACCGGTTTTGCGAGTTTCATTGCATATTTGGTGCCGAAAGTTCTTCTGATGATCGTCTCTACATATTTAGTGACGAGTGTTTCATCATTAATATGGGTGAAGAGTCTCAGCACTCTTGTCTGGTT
>ONIY01000031.1 GCA_900318065.1 uncultured Prevotellaceae bacterium | reverse complement strand
CACCAGGAAGCAGGCAACGATGATGCCCAGCACGAGCATGTTTTGCGAGGCCCATTCCACGCTCTTGGGTCGTGCGGTAACGGCGTAGCGGTCGTTGCCACGAGCACTGCGGTTTTGCAGTGTGAGCCAGAAGGCGTAGATGATGTGAATCACAAAACCTGCGGCGAGCACCGCTGTTCCCAGCAGTGCATACCAGTTGGCACCGAGGAATTCGCACACAGCCTCATAGGCGTCGAGCGAGAAAACTGCTACCGCGTTCATCAGTGCGTGGAATGTTAAGAATAGGATAAGGAACAAGCCGGTGACGCTCATCACCACTTTCCTTCCTACCGAAGATTTAAATAACCACATAGTAGAGTTTAGAATTTAGTTATTAATTGAATTATTTGTTTATGTTATTGTCTGTCAAAAACTTAACTGCCACACGCGAGCGCGCATGGTGGAATTAAAGTGCAAATATACCATTTTTAAACGTGATGTGCAACTGGTAAAACAAAAAACTTTGTGTGTGCTTGTTTTTTGTAAATAAAATTACTATTTTTGCAGTAGAAAAAATACTATAAAGGTACAACTGATATGAAAAAATTACTATTACTACTCTCAATTGCTATCATGTGCCTGCCGTTGATGGCAGAACAACGCACAGTGAACGATGCACAAATTGTTGCAAGTAACTACTTGAGAGCCAAAGCACAAAGCCATCTTTTGGGCGTGAGTGCACAATCCCCTGAGTTGTCGCTGGCAATGACGGCACTGGCGACTATGTGGGCCCCATCCCTTACAAGATTATTAGTGCCGACGGCAAGTGCTTTAAAGTGATTGTGAAGTAATTTATGAGACTTTTTAAATGGATAATGCTTGGTGTCATGCTCATGGTCCTCATGGGGTGTGGCACCAAGTCTTCATTTGTGAAAACGAACTATGCTATGGAAGTGAAACATGTGGAGGCTGCGGGCAAGCAGCTCATGGTGATGATGCCTGGGCTCGATGCCCAGGTGCAGTTTGTGAGCCACAAGCAGCGCGACTTTGCCGGCGCTCCCAGTATTGCCCACTCTGGCATCTTGCTCAACGTGGCGGCGGCGTTCACGCTCGACACCGAGTCGATGGACGTGTGCGGCGACCATGTGGTGGCAGGCGAGCGCATCAGGGGCTACGACGACGTCACGGCGACGGGTCACATGCTTATTATTAATAATAAGGTGTCGATAAAAGGCAACTCGTGCCTCGAGCAGTCGATACAGGAGGCTGTCGCCGCCAGGGGCTACCTGTTCCAGCAGTGCTACATCGTGGAAGACGGTAGGGCAGTGGTGGAGCGCATTCCAC
The DNA here is from genome assembly GCA_900318065.1 of uncultured Prevotellaceae bacterium. GTDB lineage: Bacteria > Bacteroidota > Bacteroidia > Bacteroidales > Muribaculaceae > Sodaliphilus. The sequence goes on along the minus strand of ONIY01000031.1, from coordinate 25,941 downwards.
AGGCCATCCTCGACCGCCAGCCACACATCCTCTTTCGTGCGGCATGCGTGATGAAGGACGGTGAGTTTGCCGTGGTGCAAGGCGGCGAGGAGATGTTTCCTGCCGAGTTTGTCCACTCACTCGTGGCGCTGGGCGTGCAGCAGGCGCTGTATCTCGACATGGGCACCTGGGCATGGGGGTGGATAAGAGAAAACGGCAAGCCCCCACAAGAGCTCACCGAGAAATACCAAAACACCCGCTACCAGAGCAACTGGCTGCAAGTTACGCGTTAAGTGGCGCCTTCGGCGCGGGGAAGGTGGAACGTGGAACGTGGAACGTGGAACGAGGATGGGGGATCGAGGATGAGGGATCGAGGATGAGATGTCGAGTAGTCGAGCGATCGAGCAGTCGATTCCCTATCCTCGATTCCCCATCTTCGATCCCCTCACCTCTTGTGAATTGTCACTTGAGTGGCTCCGAAGCCGTATTCCTGGAAGCTGGCGTCTTGCACTGTGCAGGCGGGCCACTTGCGCTTTAGTTCGGCGAGGATAGCCTTGCGCAGCACCCCTTCACCCTTGCCGTGGATGAACACGATCTTTTGCCCCAGCTTGTCCTCATTCTCCTTCATCACCTCGCAGAACTTCGCCAGCTGGTAGTTGAGCATGTCGGCATTGCTGAACCCTGCCAGGTTGTCGACCAGCTCGGTGATGTGCAGGTCTTGCACAATGGTCTCCATCTTTTTCTTCTTCACCGGCTTGGGCTGGCGGCGAGGGCGCTCGTCGCGGCGGCGCTTGTCGCGCATGGCGTTCTCGAGGGCGCTGCTGTCGAGGCGCAGCGGCTTCGCTGGCAGGTCGTTGCGTGTTACCTCCAGTTGCAGCACTGGCGTGTCGAAGTATTCGCTCTCATGGAAGCAGTGCAGCTTGTAGAACTTTGTCACGTCGAGGCGCAGCTGCACCAGCGCGGGGTTCTTCAGGGCAAACCCCTTTCCCTGCTTGAAGGCGATGTACTGCACTGCCACGTGGGTCATCGAGTTCAGGTCGTTGTGGCCAAACTCGTCGAGAGGCACCTGCGTGTTGGGCTCCACCAGGTCGTGGTAGCGTGTGGTCCACTCGCGGTCCTCGTCGCCGCGTGTCATGTAGGCGAAGTAGAGGAAGTAGTTGCTGTCGTTCACCAGCATCGAGTAGAACGTGGTGGTGTTCAGGTGCTTGATCTCGCGGGGCTCGTAGGCGAGCACGATGTTGAGCACCTCGCCCTCCTCGGTCTCAAACACCGGCTCCATGGGTTTGGGCTCTGGCTTGGGCGCAGGCACGTCGGGCTCCACGAGTTTGCTCTTTATCTCCAGCGGTTTCTCATAGGTGGTGTGGTGAGGCTTGGCGGTGTCGACCACCACCACTTCGCGTGCTAGAGCCGGGCGCTCGAAGCCGTCCTCGTCTTCCACATACACCATCTTGCCGTCGATTCTCGACACACGGCCGCCTCCCACATCGTTGAGAAAGCGCACTATATCATTTACTTTTACCATGTTATATCGTTTTTGTTGTTATTACTAACTGCAAAGGTAGTGATTTTTTCCCATAAATCAACGCTCGGAGGGGGATATATATTATCCTGCGAAAGCAGGCTTTGCGACACCGGCAGGTGCAACTTTGTGAGAGGAAAGCTGTTTCGCTGTGATAATCTCACAAAGCTGCCACTTCGTGGTCACAAAGCCTCGCAAGCTCGGGGGGGGATTATTGGTGCCTGGCAAAAGTCCGTTAGGACTGGTAAGGGCTTAGGCAGGGGTGGAGTGCGTAGCACGGAACCCCTGTGTGGATGTGTCCTCCCAGAGGAGTAGCCCCATCGGGGCGACAGACCCTCGCAGTGAATATTATTGCATGGCTTGGGAATATTAATGAAAGATGGCTATGGTGGCGCACTGGTTGATGCCGTGCCGGTGGTACCCATTTTTTGAACTTGAAAAATTTTGGCACAAAAAAAATCAAAAAAAGTAGGGGCAATTTCAAAAAAAATATCACCTCTTTGAATAGTATCGTAACTTCCAAATTGATAGGCAATTATGGTTAGAATATTATTGGGAACTTTAACGAAAATATAGTGTTGTAAACAAAACTTAACTATGCACATGCTTGCATTGGTAAGGTGTTTTGTATTATTTTTGCAAACGATTACGGTTCAGAATATAGAACTGTATTTATTTTGTGTCTAAGAATCCCTGTGAATCAGTAAATTAGTGTTATTCATTGATGAATGGACCAAAATTTTAAGCGAAAAAACGTATAATTATAAACATTAAAATTTATTTTACAATGAGAAAATTTCTTACTAGCAGCGTGCCTGGTCCTGGGCACCTCCCTGCCAGCGCGGGCGTATGAGTATGTCTTTGACATGTCTAAATGCAAAGACACAAGAACAGTAACAGCAGCAAATCATGTGCTTTATACAATGGCTTATGATAATGGAGTAACTATAACGCTTGAAGTTACTCCCGATTTCAACATTCCAAATGCTCTTGATAGGGTCCAAGTTAATGATGAAAATAAGCTTGTTATTCCTGCTTTGGCGAAAATTCAGATTAAGGTAAATGATGGTTATTACATGCGAATGGCTTGGCTAGGAGCCATTACATCAAATTATAACTTTGGCGAAGATGAGGTGCTTGCTGGTGGTGTTACTGAGGCTAATGTTCATGATATGCATAATATTATAACAGGCAGCACATCAGACCATTTGTTTGTTGCTGGTATGAATACCTATGCAACAACAAAAGTTACATTATCCTATCTAAGAACAAACAACTTTCCTCAAACTAGTGGCAATGATCAAGATTATTATCTAGGTCCAATCTTTAGAATTTGGAGTGAGGGTACTTCTCTTGAAGACTTGGTTAAGGCTGACAATAGCGTGCGTGAACAAACACACAAGATTGATCATGACCTTGTGGGTGTTGCTGTGAAAACAGTGAACTATCAAAAGTATTTGATGGCACGAAGTGTTAATGAATTAAGCCCTAAGTATCGTCAAACTATGCGTGCCGACCAAGAGTCGTTCAAAGATGATAATGGCAATGTTTATGAGTGGTCTAATCCTAATACACCTCAATATGCATGGATTATGCTTAAGGTGAATAATCCTGAACAATATGTTGGTAAGACATTCAACAATGTTCGTGGAAAGTTCTGTGATTTCGTTGAGAATCCTTATCATGTCTTTTGGCTCAATCCATTTATGACAGTTTCAACTACTCCAGTAATTACAGGAGATGCAACCGATGCCGATAAGATTAATACCTATCCATTAGCAAACCTTGTTCTTCCTAAGGATGACCACTATTTCTTGTTGAAACCATCATTGTGCGAAGTTTGTGACATCACAGATGTGATGCGTAGTCATCGTGACCATTTCATCTATGTGCCAGACAATAATGCAATGATGCCCGAAGAAGTTAAGAAAGATGAGAATGGCAATGTTATAGATGTTGTTGCTAAACCAAATTTTTATGTTGATAACAACCTTTCATATGGCCAAAATTATTCTTATGCTTCATTCCTAGACAATGAAGGAGTTCTTCCTTATGCATCAAGTGATGCAAAATTGTTGAATGGTCAAACATATAGCTTTGACTGGCAACTTTATGATAAGGTATATGATTTCCCATCATCAGTAATTGTAGCCGCTCATCATGGTGATAAGGATGAATATGTATATCCACTTGAGATACCCAATAACACTTACACACAATCGGTAACAAGACCTGTTATTAATATCGTTGGTGAAGGTGTGCTTCAGGCTTATAACAGTGATTTCTTTGTAAGCAATCAAAACTATTGGAGTCGTTATAAATATGGAGAGAACAGAAATGCTTATCGCAATGATATTACTTTTACATTCTCTAAGCCTGTCACTTCGAATAAAGACTTTGGCACATTAAGTATTTATCGTTGCAATGATAATGGCGATAAGCTTGCTAAGATTGCAGATTTGGTTAATGATCCTTATGATGTAAAGAGATTTACTGTTAATTCTACAGAAGATTCAAAAAAAGCAATGAATGAACCTGCTTTAAGCAATTTGTCAGAAGAACCAACATTTCACAATAACGATGTTATAATGTTGGGTTCACAAGTTGGCCAGGAATACGTTAGTCGCATCACATTTAGTGATATGTTCTATAGCACGTTGATGACAGATGCAGATGGAAACGCTAACCTGTCTTCTGATTATCAGTATCGTATTGAATCTACAAAGAATGGTGTGACCAGTGTAGTTGGTTATGCTCCAGTTTACAAGACCGCGAAGAACTCAGTGTCTCGTGCAACTTATACTCTGAGTGACGTTGAAGGTGACACCAATGATGCTCTTACCGAGAATAATGATGTGAACATCACCTTTACTCCTAATATGGCAAAGGCCATAACCAAGTATCGCGTTTACAAGGCTGAGCAGGGTGCAACTTCTGTAGACGCCCCATATAATGTCGTTGATGCTGGTAGTATCGAAGTTGACGATTATGGTTTCTTGAATCCTACTTTCACCGATGCTATTACTGACAAAACTTATGAATATGTTCCCGAGGTTTACACTAGCTATAATGACAACACCTACGGCTGCTACAAGCAGGTGGTAAGTGATGCATTGATTAATATGACAGAGCCCGTGCTCACCGCATCGGAGTATACTGGTGCTGATGGTTCGAAATACTGTCTTGCAACTGTTACAATCAACTCGAAGATTAACAATTCTTCTAAGGACACTCGTTACCTGGTAAGATTGTGGCGTGAGGTTGGCGGTGTGAAGACTTTGCTGAATGATCAGGAAGAAATAGTTTTCAATAAGAAAACGCTTACAAGTTATTCTAGCATTGATGATCTTATTGACACTGATGAACCAATCACCATTGCCGATGTGTTCAAAGTTAATCAAGTAACAGCTGGCTTGATGGCCGAAGGTGAGACTGCCGATATTCAGGATGTAACATACTACGCTACTCTTTACGTTATGGACAATGCATCAGAGAAGTTCTATGTAAAGAAAATCAACAAGACTAAGTCGGGTCAAAATATCCCCACTGCGATCACTACAGTTAATGGTGGTGCTCAGGTTGAGAGCGTTCGTTACTACAACGTGGCAGGTATAGAGAGCGAGAAGCCCTTTGCCGGCATGAACATCGTGGTGACCCGCTACAGCGACGGTACTACCACTACAACAAAGGTTGTAAAATAAATTTTGATATAATATTTTCTCAGAATAAATTTTTTAGTTATCTGGTTGCGTACTGTGAAGCACGCAACCAGTTTTTTTTATTAACTCCTTGCGGGGATGGGGATCGAGGATGGGGGATTGGGGAGACTCTTCTCCCTTCTCCCTCCTCTCTCCTCTTCCCTTTCTTCTCTTTTATCGCAAGGCGGTGCCTTGCGACCTGCTAACCGATTGTGAGAGAGGAACGAGGATTGGGGATGGAGGACGGGGGGACTCTCTTCCCTCTTCCCTCTTCTTCCCTGGCAATCGGTTGTGGGGTCTTGAAGCAGTGCTTCATGAGAAAACCAAGAGAAACCAGTAGAAATCAAGAAATAATCAAAGAAAAAAGAGAAAAAACTAGAAAAAATCTCTGGAATGTTATTCAATTGTGAAATTGTCATTAATTTTGCCCAAAAGAATCACACCATGCCTTTAACTCGCAAGCAAAAACAGTGGCTCGACAGTCACCCTGAACTGAAGCCCTCGCAATCGATGAAGAAGCGCAAGGCTAGCCATGACTACAGCAGCCGCTGCATCTATATGGTGACCATGTGCGTTGAGCGTCGCCAACCCGTGCTGGGCACGTTGAGGTCGCCCGATGAGCAGCACCGCACCCCCTATGTAGCGCTCAGCGAGCTTGGGAGGCGTGTGCTGGAAGCCTGGCGGGCGATACCTTGCTACTATCCTGAGGTGGAAGTCATGAAACTTCAACTCATGCCCGACCACATGCATGGCATTATCTTTGTGAAGGAACAGGTGCCTTATCGCCTGGGCACGGTGATTAACGGGTTCAGGAAAGGCTGTAACGATGCAGTGCGAACTCTGGGCGATGGCCATTTCGTCAAGTTGTGGGAAGATGGCTATAACGACACAATCCTGGTGGGTGCCAATCATCTTGAGAAGATGAGGAACTACATCTCCGACAATCCGCGTCGCCGCTGGATGAAAGACCATAACGGATGGCTTTTCACGCGGCACAAAATGATGGTGGACGGCAGGGAGGTTGATGTGATGGGCAACATGTGCCTGCTCAACTTTGGGGCAAAGACCTTTGTCCAGTGTACCAACAGGCTTGATGCTAAAACCCTTGGGGTTATTAAAGACAATTTTTTGAAGCAGGCAAGAGAGGGCAGTGTGGTGGTGACCGCCGGGATTAGCACCGTGGAGAAAGCTGTGATGAACTGGGCGCTCGACAACAGCCATGAGATGATACTGGTGATAGATAATGGCATGAGCGACCTGTGGAAGCCCAGTGGCAAGCTTTTTGACGCATGCGCAAGTGGCCACTTGCTGCTGGTGGCACCCTGGGAGCATCGCAACTATGGCTCAGGCATTAATCGCAGCCGGTGCTTGGCTATGAACGATGTGGCACTGGCAATAGTGGAAGGAAAATTCTCAAGAACAATTTAGATAAAGGAACGTGGATGGGAATCGAGGATGGGGGGATTGGGGATTGGGGACTCTCTCCACTCTTTTCTCTCTCCTCTTCCCTTTCTTCTCTTTTATCGCAAGGCGGTGCCTTGCGACCTGCTGACCGATTGTGAGGGCACTTTTCTTCCTTTGTCCTTTGTCCTTTGCCCTTAGCTCTTTGTCCTTCCTTCTTGATCTTCGTTTTTGTATTTATAAAAAAAGTTGTACCTTTGCAATATCGAAAGAAATAATCACTTAATATTTTCACATCATAGTTATGGCTAACATTCCAGAGTTTAAGTATGCCCCCATGTTTCAGCTTGGGGAAGACAAGACCGAGTATTACCTTCTCACTCGTGACCACGTGAGCGTGGGGGAGTTTGAGGGCAAACCAATCCTGAAAATCGAGCCCGAGGCGTTGACGATGCTTGCCAATGCCTGCTTCCGCGACGTGTCGTTCATGCTCCGCCGCTCTCACAACGAGCAGGTGGCGAAAATCCTGAGCGACCCCGAGGCGAGCGAGAACGACAAATTTGTGGCCCTCACCTTCCTGCGCAATGCCGAGACATCGGTAAAGGGCCAGCTGCCCCTGTGCCAGGACACCGGCACCGCCATCATCCACGGCGAGAAAGGCCAGCAGGTGTGGACCGGCTTCTGCGACGAGGAGGCCCTCTCGCGCGGCGTTTTCAAGACCTACACCGAGGAGAACCTGCGCTACTCGCAGAACGCTCCGCTCACCATGTTTGACGAGGTGAACACCCGCTGCAACCTGCCTGCCCAGATCGACCTTGAGGCTACCGAGGGCATGGAATACCGCTTCCTGTGCGTCACCAAGGGTGGCGGCAGCGCCAACAAGACCTACCTCTACCAGGAGACCAAGGCTCGCATCCAGAACCCCGGCACCCTCATCCCCTTCCTTGTTGAGAAGATGAAATCGCTGGGCACCGCCGCTTGTCCTCCCTATCACATCGCTATCGTGATAGGCGGCACTAGCGCCGAGAAGAACCTGCTTACCGTGAAGCTTGCCTCGACCCACTACTACGACGAGCTGCCCACCACCGGCGACGAGACCGGCCGCGCCTTCCGCGACATCGAGCTCGAGAAGCAGCTGCTCGAGGAGGCTCAGAACATAGGGCTGGGAGCACAGTTTGGCGGCAAGTACCTTGCCCACGACGTTAGGGTAGTGCGCCTGCCACGTCACGGTGCCTCGTGCCCCATTGGCCTGGGCGTGAGCTGCAGTGCCGACCGCAACATCAAGGCAAAGATCAACCGCGAGGGTATCTGGATTGAGAAACTCGACGACAACCCCGGCTCTCTCATTCCCGCCGAGTTGCGCGAGGCTGGCGAGGGCGACGCTGTGAAGATCGACCTCAACCAGCCCATGAGCGAGGTGTGCAAGATCCTGAGCCAGTATCCCGTGAGCACCCGCCTGAGCCTTAACGGCACCATCATCGTGGGTCGCGACATCGCCCATGCCAAGATCAAGGCCCGCCTCGACGCTGGCGAGGGCATGCCTCAGTATCTCAAGGATCACCCCATCTACTACGCCGGTCCTGCCAAGACCCCTGCCGGCATGGCGTGCGGCTCTATGGGCCCCACCACAGCAGGGCGCATGGACCCCTACGTTGACGAGTTCCAAGACCACGGCGGCAGCCTCATCATGCTCGCCAAGGGCAACCGTTCGCAGGCCGTTACCGACGCCTGCAAGAAGCACGGTGGCTTTTATCTGGGCAGCATTGGTGGTCCGGCAGCCATTCTCGCCCAGAACAACATCAAGAGCATCGAGTGCGTGGAGTATCCCGAGCTGGGCATGGAGGCGATATGGAAAATCGAGGTGGAAGACTTCCCAGCCTTTATCCTCGTCGACGACAAGGGCAACGACTTCTTCAAGCAAATCAAGCCCCGCTGCCCGCTTCACTAATGCACAATGCTTAATGCACAATGCACAATGGGCTGCGGCTTGAGTTAATGCACCATAATCAACAAAAGAGACTCGTTCACATGAAGGGCGGGTCTCTTTTTTCAACAAAAATATGGTGAAATCAAAAATAATATACTAAATTTGCAATTTGATAGCTGCCCCATGTGGTGGCAAAGCACTCAAATAAGACGTTGAAAATAAACTATAACAGCAATGGCAAAGAAAAATAGAGACGCGCGTAATCACACGATTATCAAGTGGATATGGAGGTCGCTGGGACTGTTCTTCATAGCAGTGCTCGCCGTGTTCTTCCTTATCTATAACGGCATCATTGGCTACATGCCACCCGTTGCCGAACTGCGTAACCCCACCGACAATTTCGCCTCGACGATGTATACCGCCGATGGCGTGGAGATGGGAAAAATCTTCCAGAGCAAGGGCAACAGGTTCTATGTTGAGTTTGACCAAATCTCGCCCTACCTCAAGGATGCTCTCATCGCTACCGAGGACGAGCGCTACTTCGAGCACTCGGGCATCGATGCCACCGCGATAGGTCGCTCGGTAATCAAGCGCATCATTATGGGCAAGGCATCGGCAGGTGGTGGCAGTACCATCACCCAGCAGCTCGCCAAGCAGCTCTACACGCCCTCGTCGAGCAACATCTTTGAGCGCGCCCTGCAGAAGCCCATCGAGTGGGTCATTGCCATGAAGCTCGAGCGCTATTTCACCAAGAACGAGATAATGCAGATGTACTTCAACCAGTTCGACTTCTTGAACAACGCCGTGGGCATCAAGAGCGCATCTTATGTCTACTTTGGCAAGAACTCGCCCAGCGAGCTCAACCTGCAAGAGGCAGCACTGCTGGTGGGCATGTGCAAGAACCCGTCCTACTACAACCCGCTGCGCTATCCCGAGCGCGCCAAGGGCCGTCGCAACCTCGTGCTCGAGAAGATGGCCGAGGCAGGCTACCTCACTCAGGCCGACTGCGAGAAGGCTAAGCAGACCGAGATAGTGCTTGCCTACCACAAGGTGTCGCACAACGAGGGCTTTGCCCCCTACCTGCGCGAGGAGGTGAAACGCATGATGATGGCGAAACGTCCACAGTACAAGGACTATCCCACCTGGAACAAGAACGCTTTCTATGCCGACTCGGCACAGTGGGTCGACAACCCCCTCTACGGCTGGTGCAACAAGAACCGCAAGTCTAACGGCCAGCCCTATAACATCTACACCGACGGACTGAAAATCTACACCACCATCGACAGCAAGATGCAGACCTATGCCGAGGAAGCCATGCGTGAGCACATGATTCACCTGCAGGACATCTTCTGGCGCGAGAAGGGCATCAGCACCGGCGAGGGTGGCAACAAAGACCCCTATAGCCGCAACCGTACCGAGCTTCCCGAGTCGCTCAAGCAGCGCCTCATCAGGAACGCCATCCATGCCTCTAACCGCTATCGTGCCCTCAAGGCCAAAGGACTTGACGACACCCAAATCATGAGCGACTTCAACACCAAGCAGCCCATGACCGTCTTTGACCTGCAAAACGGCGAGCGCACCCTCAACATCACGCCCCTCGACTCGCTGCTCTATGCCAAGAGCATCTTGCGCTGCGGCATGATGTCGATGGACCCCACCACCGGCTATGTGAAGGCCTATGTGGGTGGTCCCGACTTCGACCACTTCTCCTACGACATGGTGTCGGTGGGCCGCAGGCAGATTGGTTCGACCATGAAGCCCTACCTCTACTCGCTGGCGATGGAATGTGGCTACAACCCCTGCGACAAGATTTCTAACGCCCGCATCAAGATCAACGGCTGGAGCCCACGTGGTGGCGGCGGCGGTGGCATGCTCACCCTGAAGCAGGCCCTCACCTCGTCGAACAACACCTGCTCGGCTCGCCTTATCGACCTGCTCAAGCCCACCAACCTGGTGACTATGCTTCACAACTTTGGCTTGACCAACGATTTCGACACCGTGGCACCCCTGTGTCTTGGTCCTTGCGAAATCTCGGTGAAGCAACAGGTGAGCGCCTATTCAGTCTTTGCCAACCATGGCATGCGCTCCGACCCAATCTTCGTGTCGCGCATATGCGACAGCCACGGCAACGTGCTCGCCGAGTTCACTCCCCGACAGAAGGAGGTGCTGAGCGAGGACTCCTACCTGAAGATGCTCACCATGCTTGAGAGCGTTATCAACAACGGTACCGGCCGCCGCGTGAGAGGATATGTCAACAACATTGAGATGGGTGGTAAGACAGGTACTACCAACCGCAACTCCGACGGATGGTTCATGGGATTCACCCCACAGCTGGTAACCGGCGTGTGGGTAGGTGGCGAGGAGCGATACATCCGCTTCAACAACGGTGCCATTGGTCAAGGTGCCGGCCAGGCATTGCCCATGTGGGGACGATACATGCAGAAGGTGCTTGCCGACGGCAACAACCCCTACGTGAGCAGCGCTTCGTTCAAGGTGCCGAGCGACTACGACTTCTGCTACCGCGAGAAGGGCCTCAATCCCGAGGTGGAATATGTGACCGGAATGGGCTACCGTGGCACGGGCAATAGGGTAGTGCGGCAATCGGCAGGACCCGCTGCGGCGGGCGATGGCGGTGGCGCCGAGACCCACCGCGAAGAGCCACATCAGGCCGAGGCAATGCAAGGAGTCTTCGACTAACGCGCCTTGCATCCCCTCAACACGAGCAACAGCGGGCGACTCATCAAGAGCCGCCCGCTGTCTATTTTTACAACCTAAATGTCAATAGAGCAACTTATTGCCCCAGCAAAATGTTGTAGATGATTGTAACGTCGGAGCTGGTGACTTCTCCGTCGCCATTAATGTCGCTCGTTGAGAGATAGGTGGTGTCGCCCAAGAGCAAGAAGTTGTAGAGGGTTGTGATGTCGGTGGCAGTGACTTTGCCATCGCCGTTCACATCTCCAAGAAGCCCTGCTTGAGCGCTGTACTCATAGGCTCCCACATCTATGCTCTCGCCCTGGATGCGGTTGTTGCCTGCAATATCGGTGTCCTCGCTAACGCCAGCCGTGAGCGTTCCGGCGTCGATGAATTGCGACCCCTGGGCAAGTTGCCATGATGCGGCCATGATGGCAGTGGTGTCGGCAGCAGTAGCGGCAACACCATTGAAAGTGGTGGGTGCAACAAAATTGGCACTTGTGGCATTAGGATTGCCTATTGTGTTGAAAGTGAGCTGGTCGCTTAGCTCGTGATGCTGGTAGCCAATGTTGGCTGTGTCGCACTCGGCACGCAGACTGTTGTTCTGAACGGTGCAGTTCACAACCTTGCCGTTAAGGCAGTAGATGCCTCCGCCCCAGAATGCTTGGTTGTTGTAAACCACCGAGCCCAGTACCATGCCGTCGGCATTGAGGATACCACCGCCGCGTCCGCCCATTGTCTCGCCATACTCGATAGCGTCGGCATAGCAATTGGCAACAATGTTGTAGCTTGCAGTTCCCCAGTTGAAGATACCGCCACCCAGCAGTCCGCGACAACTCATCACGGTGTTGCCAGTGGCGATGCCGTCGTTGTAGATGGCACCACCCGACCCGCCGTAGCAAGCCACGAAGTGGCACCCGGTCACGGTGCCGTTCTGGTTGTAGATTGCTCCACCGGCATCGTCTGCCACGCAGTCTTCAAAGTTGCAATTCTCCACGCGAGCGTTTTGCACGAAGATAGCTCCGCCTATTCCATTGCCATAGCTCGAGTGGCTGTAGCATCGTGCAATGTAGCAGTCGACGATTGCCGCGTCGCCACTGCCGTTAAGGAAGATGGCACCGCCATAGGTGTTGCTGTCGCTTGTGGACTGCGCCTTGAAATAGGCCGAGTTCTCTATCACTTGGCAAGCGCGCATCTGCACGTTGCCCTGGGCATATAGCGCTCCGCCGCATGCTTTCACGTTCCACACGTTGGCGTTGCCGCCCTTGAGAGTGAATCCGTCAATAACTGTCTTGGTAGAGATGACGTTGGCACTGTAGAGCACATGGCTGGCGTTGCCACTGGTGCCCACCACCTCGTCGTTCTCGACATGCCATGTGAGCCTGAAGGAGGTGCCAGCGGCAATCTCGCGCACCCACACGTCGGGCACGTCATCGTCGCCATCGAGGATGGTGGCGTTGACCATCTCATAGGGCGCTGCTCCCACTTGGCGCTCTTCTTTTGTTGCCTCATTGCCAGCAAAGCCACCATAGAGCGACACACCGTCCTTGAGGAAGAAGGCACGAGAAGTGGGCTTGTTGCTTCTAATGAGAGAGTCGGGCTTGTAGATGCCAGCTGCAACCCACACTTCGTCGCCAGCCTGCGATGCCTCGATAGCATCTTGCAGGTTGCCAGTGGCACTTGCCCAAGAGCTGCCGTCGCCGCTAGCTCCGGCTTTCACATATCTTACACTTGCGCTTGCCGCAAGTGGAATGATTGACACTGCTATGGCGAGCAGTGTCAATCTTGAGAAACAACTCTTCATGGGTGGATATTATTTCATGAGTTGCTTAGTAGCACTTGTGGTGCCGTCGGTGTAGCGAGTTACCACAATGTTCACGCCCTGGAATGGGGTAGTGCTCTCAACACCCATCATGTTGACATATTTCACGCCAGCAACCTGCTTGTCAACAGATGCTGTGTTGATGCCGGTTGGGGTGATGTCGAGGGGATTGTCGAGGGTGACAGTCTTCACATGTATCAGGCTGCCAGTGTAGCTGCCGCTAGCATTGAACAGACCGCAGTCGCCAAATGAAAAGTGATACTCATCGCTGATGGAGCCAGTCACGTCACTATCGAGAGGGCTTACCTCCTCCTCGGTGAGTTCCTCGGGGATGGCCTTGATGGTGTAGTCGGTTTGGTTGCCGCTGCTGTTGATGCGCTTGAAAGCGACAAAACTGGGATCGGCAGTGATGGTGAGGTTGTCCTTCGATGGGTTGATAGTGAACTTGGCAGTGCCATAGATGTCGTCGAAGTTGTAGACATATATGTTGTTGCCCTCTTGCTCAACATAGGCATTCTTTACACTCTCCTCTATCTCGGTGGCATACCATCCTATGAAGTCCCAAGTTTCGTCATCATACTGGTCTACCCAGTAACTTGAAGCAACCTGTGCGTTAGGAGCCACAACCATTGTCGTAACGTCATAGGCGTAAAGAGTTCCCAGGTTCTCGCTAAAGTAGGCAGTAGTCTTGATAGCGTTCCAGGCGTCGAGAGTGATGCGTCCGTTCACGTAGGTGCCTGTGATGCGGTCGTTATAGGCCTCCATAGGAGTCTTGTTCTTGCTGGCGGCGGGAACAGCGAGGTAGTACACTGTCTCGTAGGTGTCCTCGTCAAATACGGTGAAGGTCTGCGCAGGAGCATAGATTGAACCGTCTTCATTGAAGAACACCTTGAGTGAGCTATATCCCTCAAAGTTGTTCAGGGAGATAGAGCCATTCTCGTTGAGGACAGCGTTCAGGTCGTCGCTGTTTTTTACTCTGATGGTTGCGCCATCCACCTTGTCGATGCGCAGTGTGAGAGCCGAAACCTCTTCGGCTGTTGGGCTAGCAATAGCTGCCACAGCAACAAATAATGTTGCTAAAGAAAGTGTAAATTTCTTCATAGCTTTTGTTGTTTTAAAAATTTAATGATAAATACTTTATGCTTGTAGTAGTCACTTTTAGTTGTTTTGGCCCAAGTTCCTTAACAGGGTTGTGTCGATGGTTTTTTGATTTGCAAAGTTACTAATATTTTTGATAGTGTGCAATAGTTCTATATAGCAAGCTGATAAGGAGGCTGTTAGGCAGAATATGTACTTGGCTTGCTTGTTTATGTTCGTTAAACTGTGTTTAAAAATGAAAAATTTGGCGCAGAATATTTTGCCACGTTGTGGAAAAGCACTACCTTTGCATTCGCAAATCGCGGGGTGGAGCAGTGGTAGCTCGTTGGGCTCATAACCCAGAGGTCGTTGGTTCGAATCCGGCCCCCGCCACTAAAATAAAGAGTCTCAGTCGTTTACGATTGAGACCCTTTTGTTTTTTATTGGTTTTAAAGGAATGTTTCGCGGGTCGCATGGCGGACACAGCAGGCTGTGTCCCTACAGGGTGTGGTTTCGCGTGTCGTTCCTCGTTCCACTTTCCTTGTGTCGCAGGCGGACACAGCAGGCTGTGTCCCTACAGGTTGATTGTTTCGCGTGGCGTTTCTCGTTCCACCTTCCTCGTTTCACGTTTCACTTTCCACGTTCCCCGCGCCGCAGGCGCAACTTAACACTTAACATTTTACACTTACATCTTATCCGCGCGTCGTCCAATGAGTGTTGCGCTTGTGGCTTTTTCCACGGTGCACATCACTCGGTCGCCCACGCGTGTGTCGCCAGCAGGGAATACGATTACTTTGTTCTGCTGCGTGCGGCCAAACATGTCGTCGCGCGAGCGCTTGCTGTATCCCTCAACGAGCACCTCAAAAGTCTTGCCCACGTCGCGACGGTTGCTGCACAGCGAGAGTTCGTTTTGCAGTGCGATCATGCGGTTGAGCCGGTCAATCTTCACGTCCTCGGGCACGTTGTCGGGCAGCATCTTGGCAGCTACGGTTCCAGGTCGCTCGCTGTACTTGAACATGAACGATGAGTCAAATCCCACCTCGCGCATCAGACTCAGCGTCATCTCGAAGTCCTCCTCACTCTCGTCGTGGAAACCGGTGAACATGTCGGTCGAGATGCCGCAGTCGGGCATCGCCTGGCGGATGCGTGCTATGCGGTCGAGGTACCACTCGCGGGTGTACTTGCGGTTCATGAGCTTGAGCACCTTGTTGCTGCCACTCTGCACCGGCAGGTGGATGTGGTTGCAGATGTTGGCATGGCTCGCCATAGTGTCGATGATGGCGTCGCTCAGGTCCTCGGGGTTGCTGGTGGTGAAGCGCACTCGCATCTCGGGAGCCGCCTCGGCAACCATTGCCAGCAGTGCGGCAAAGTCCACGTCGCCAGTCTCATCTGTCTTAGAGGTGGAACTGGTGTCCTTGCTTGATTGCTTGTAAAGATAGGAATTCACGTTCTGCCCCAGCAGCGTCACCTCCTTGAATCCTCGTGCCTGCAGGTCGCGCAGTTCGTTGAGGATGCTCTGCGGCTCACGGCTGCGCTCTCGACCGCGAGTGTAGGGCACGATGCAGTAGGTGCAGAAGTTGTTGCAGCCTCGCATTATCGAGATAAAGCCACTGGTGCGGCTGCCGCTCACGCGGGTGGGGATAATGTCGCGGTAGGTCTCGGAGGTGGAAAGCTCGACGTTAATCGCCTTCTCGCCACTCTCGGCTGCAGCAACGAGGTTGGGCAGATCAAGGTAGCTGTCGGGTCCTGCCACGATGTCCACACCGTGGGAGTTGATGAGTTCGTCCTTCATGCGCTCGGCCATGCAGCCCAGGATGCCCACGATGAGGCGCTTGTTACGACGCCTGCGCAGGGCGTTGAGCGTGCCCAGTCGCGCAAAGATGCGTTGCTCGGCATTGTCGCGCACGCTGCAAGTGTTGATGAAAATAGCGTCGGCGCTGTCCAGGTCGTCGGTAGTGCCATATCCCGCCATCTTCATCACAGTAGCCACCACTTCGCTGTCGGCAACGTTCATTTGGCAGCCATAAGTCTCGATAAAGAGCTTCTTAGCAAACTCCCCGCCGCCATCATATTTCAAGTCAAGTTTGTTCATTTCTACTATATTATGTGTGTTTCGGGGTGCAAAGTTACGACTTTTTTGTAAAATAATAGTCGCGTTTTCTCGTTTATATAACAATGAGAAGAACGAAGAACATATTTTTGCCCTTTGTAGCAGTGCTGGCACTCCTGCTGACGGGGTGCGATAAAATCAATAACCAGTCGCTTCCCACCTACACCGTGCACATCAATCTGGGCGACTATGGCAAGTGGAACATCTATGGTGTGCACTCGCTGGGCGAGTATCGCATTTTCAACATCGTCAAGCGGCTGCCGTCAAATTTTCCCTACGATGTGAACACCTACACCGGTTTTGGTGGTGTGTTGCTCTTCATGGGCCAGGACATGGCCACTCTCACTCCTGTGCCTCTTGCCTTTGACCTGGCATGCCCTGTGGAGCATAATGCCGACGTGACGGTGACCATCGACCCCACCTCGCTCGACGCCGTGTGCCCGAAGTGCGACTCACACTTCGACGTGCTCATTGGCGCTGGCGGCCCTAAGAGCGGCATGGCAGTGAGCCGCAAGGTGGGCTTGAACATGTACCGTGTGCGCCCCACTTCTTCAGGCGGCTACATCATCACCAATTACTAGCGCTCGCCATCGCGTTGCACTGTGTCGCAACCCAAAACATTTTTTTAAAGCGTTTTCCCTAAAAAAACTTTTGTTTTTTCTCTGAAAAATGAAAGTTTTTTTTTATTTTTGCCAAAATATATAAATCAATGAAAATATGGTACAGTTTAAAGTTCCCGATAAGATATTGATGGGCGACAACATCGTTGCCACTGCCGAGAACGTGTTTGCCCCCTATGGCAAGCATGCACTCATAGTTACTGGACCCATCGTGAGCCGTTCCACAATGACGGCGAGCCTTGAGCGCACTCTCGACAGCGAGCGCGTGAAGTATACCGTGCTCACCACCATTGAGGGAGAGCCCACCATGTCGATGATTGAGCATGGCGTGAAGATGTATCAGGAGAATGGATGCGACTTCATCATTGGCTTGGGTGGAGGAAGTCCGCTCGATGCTGCCAAGGCCATTGCTGCCATGACGGTGCTGCCAGGCTCGATAGCCGACTATAAGGGCGTGCGCATCGACAATGAGGAGTTGCCGCCAGTGGTGTGCATCCCCACGACAGCAGGCTCGGGCTCGGAGGTGACAAAATACACCATCATCACCGATGAGAAAACCGGTGTGAAGATGTTCCTCTCGGGCAACTCGCTGCTGCCCAAGATGGCGATGCTCGACTACTCCTTCTCCAACGGTTGCCCCAAGAGCGTGACGGCAGCCACTGGCCTCGACGCCCTCACCCATGCTATCGAGGCGTTTATCTCGGTCAACGCGCAGCCATTGACCGACGCCTATGCCCTGAGCGCCATCAAGCGCATCATGCGCTACCTGCCTCAGGCCTACCGCGACGGCAGCAACTCTAAAGCTCGTCGTGAGATGGCGATAGCAGCCCTTCAGGCAGGAATATGCATCAACAACAGCAGCGTGACCCTTGTTCATGGCATGAGCCGTCCCATAGGCGCTAAGTTCCATGTGCCTCACGGCATGGCCAACGCCATGTTGCTCAAGGTGTGCCTCAACGATATGGAGATGTCGGCACGTCACAATCTTGCCCGCATCGCCACCTACCTGCGCATCCAGGCAGTCGACGAGATCGATGCCAGTGAGAAGTTTGTCGAGGAGGTAGAGAAACTCATCGAGAAACTCGAAGTGCCCAGTTTGGGCAACTATGGCATTGACCGCGATGCCTACATGGCAGCAGTCGATGACATGAGTTTCGAGGCAATCATGAGCGGCAGTCCATCGCATGCACCTCGCGAGTATACTGCCGATGACATTCGCGACCTCTACATCAAGGCATTTGACCATTAATATTAGGTGGGGTGATGGTGAAATGGATGGTGATAGCTCATCGTCCCCTTTATCGCTTATCTTTAAAATATAAAACATATGCGTTTTTCTAATGTGCTGCTTGTCGTTATAGCCGCTTTGATGCCGTTCATGAGTTGTGGAATGCCCAAAGTGAAAACAAAGAGTCGCGCTAAAAAGGCAAGAACTACCGCACTGGCCAAACCCAAGGCAACCACCAAAGTGACTCCTCAAGCACAACCCAAGGAAGCAAGGCCTCAATTTACTGGGGAAGTAACAATTGCGATGACGGGTGATATCATGACAGGAAGCATCCTGCCCACCACTAATATGCCCCCCAACGACGGTCGCGACACCTTCATCGACTGCGCCAAGCTATTGCAGAGCGCCGATGTGGCATGTGGCAACCTCGAGGGAGTGCTGGGCGACTCGGGCAAGCCCCGCAAGGCACCGGGTCCCTTGTCGTTCTCGTTCATGATGCCCACCAAGAGCGTGCAGTTGCTCGTGGATGCTGGCTACGACTTCCTGGGCATTGCCAATAATCACATCAACGACTTCTATCCTGTCGCCATCCAGTCGACTATCAAGACCCTGCGCGACAATGGAATAGGCGTGGCAGGCACCCGTGACTGCGAGACCTGCATCCGTGAGATCAATGGTGTGAAATATGGATTTTGCGCCTTTGGTCATGAGAGTTACACCCTGCGCACTCAGGACAAGGCCACAGTGACACGCATCGTCAAGAAGCTGCGCAGTGAGTGTGACATAGTGATAGTGTGCTTCCACGGCGGCTCTGAGGGCGTGAGTGAGCGCCACTTGCCCTATGGCACCGAGTATTTCCATGGTGCCGACCGTGGCAACCTCAGGGAGTTTGCCCACCTGTGCATCGATAGTGGCGCCGACATCGTTTACGGTCATGGCCCTCACGTGTGCCGCGCTATGGAGCTCTACAAGGGGCATCTCATTGCCTACAGCCTGGGCAACTTTGCCACCCCTCGTGGCATGAAACTTGATGGCCCCACAAGTTATGCGCCACTGCTCATTGTGAAGTTGCAGGGCGGCAAGTTTGCCGAGGGCCAGATCCATCCATTCATCCAATATCGCGACAAGGGTCCCCGTGTAGACAAGTCGGGTGCCGTGATAAAGGAGATTCAGTCATTGAGCAATGAAGACATTAAAGACAATGAACTGGTCATTGCCGACGACGGCAAGCTTCTCACAAAGCAAAACAGCAAAAAAGAATAGAGCAATGAATTCAAGAACGATAATAAAGATAATGACAGCGGCGGTTGCTGTGGTGCTAATCTCTTGCACAGGTGGCAACAGCGGCAACAGCAGTAAGGCGGCAGCCGACTCGACAGCATCCGCTGGTGGCGAGCGGCAGCGTGTGATCGACACCATCACCATCGCCATGACCGGCGATGTGATGCTCGGCTCCAAGTATCCCAAGCCCTGCTTGCCAGTGAACGAGGGCAAGGAGATTTTCATTGACTGCGACTCAATAATCAGGAGTGCCGACGTGGCTTGCGGCAACCTTGAGGGCGTGCTCGCCGACAGCGGACGCCTGCGCAAGAGCCTGAATGGCAAACTCTCGTTCTCGTTCATGATGCCCACCAAGAGCGTTCAGCTGCTGGTGGATGCCGGCTTCGACTTCATGGGCATTGCCAACAACCACATCTACGACTTTTGGGAGGAAGGCACCTTGTCGACCATCAAGACCCTGAAGGACGCTGGAATAGGTGTTGCTGGCACCAAGGAGTGCGAGACATCGATACGTGACATTAAGGGCGTGAAATATGGCTTCTGCGCCTTCGGTCACGAGGACTATTCGCTCAAGACCCAAGACACCGCCACAGTGCGACGCATCGTGCAGCAGTTGCGCAAGCAGGTCGACATTGTGATTGTGTGCTTCCACGGTGGTGGCGAGGGCACAGCCATGCGACATGTGCCCTACGGAACCGAGATTTTCCACGGATGGGACCGAGGCGATGTGCGGCAGTTTGCCCATCTGGCAGTGGACTGTGGCGCCGACATCGTCTACGGCCACGGCCCTCATGTGCCTCGCGCCATGGAACTGTATAAAGATCATCTCATAGCCTACAGCCTGGGCAATTTCGCCACCATTGGCATGGGCACGGCGGCTCAGGTGGGATATGCTCCGCTGCTTGTGGCACGCATCGACGGCAACGGCAAGCTGGTTGACGGCAAGATACACTCGTTCAGGCAGCCAGGCCGCATAGGTCCTCGCCGCGATGCCAGCAACAGCGCAGCACGTGAGATATGGGCTCTTACTCAGGAAGATATTAAAGACAACAAACTTAACATTGCCGACGACGGCACAATAACACGCAAATGAAACGATACATTATATTATTCGGTGCACTACTGGCAGTTGCTGCTATGGGCTATGCCTACGATGGCGTGGCACGACTCTTCACCGATGAAAGTGGTGAACTGTTCAACTCCTTGTCGCTCTCGGCAAGATATGAACTGCTCAATAATTTCTCTAAGGGAGAGACTGTAGAGGTGGTGAACAACCTGCGCACCACCGAGTCGAGAATCACACAGCTCACGAGCGACCATATGGTTGTGGCGACATCGTCGGCAAGGACCGTGGAGATGAAACTCCTGCCCAAGGCAAAGGGTGACACAGTGCTTGCCGTGATTGAGACGGTGGCAACTCCAGTGAAGGACAGCCGTCTCACGTTCTACGACATGAAATGGAATCCGCTCGAGGCATCAAAGTTCATCAAGATGCCCGAGGCAGCCGACTTTTTCCTGCCGTCGGTCAACAAGGAAAAACGCGACGAGATGCTCAGCATGCTCAACTTTGCCATGATAGAGATGGCATTTGAGGGCGACAACCTGGTGGCGCGCTGCAACCTGGAGGACTTCTTCCTGGGCGACAACTTCAAGTTCTACAAGCCGCTGGTCACTAACCGCATTGTCTACACCGTCAAGAAAGCAAAGTTCAAGAGACAATAACCGCTCATGGAACCTATATCACTACTTGAATATAATAATCGCATCAAGGGGTTGCTCTACGACCCCACGGTGCAGTCGTGCTGGGTGACCGCCGAGACTAGCGACCTGAGAGTGTCGAGAGGACATTGCTATCTCGAACTCCTCCAGAAGAACGATGCTGGAGTCACCATTGCCAGGCTGGGCGCTGTGATTTGGGCAAGCACGTTTGCCCAGCTCAACTATCACTTCCAGCAGGTGACAGGCAAGTCGCTCGCCTCCAACATGAAGGTGATGGTGAAACTCAGTGCCAATTTTCATGAGCAGTATGGCCTCAAGGCGATAATCAACGATATCAACGCCGAGTTCACTCTGGGCGACATGGAGCGCATCAGGCGGGAGATAATAGCCAAGCTCACTGCCGAGGGTATTATCGACATGAACCGGCAACTCGACTGGGGACCAGCGCCACAGCGCATTGCCGTGATTTCGGCTCGGGGCGCTGCCGGATATGGCGATTTCCTCAATCAGTTGCACAACAACGACCATGGCCTGAAGTTCTACACTTGCCTCTTTGAGGCAGTGATGCAGGGCGCCAACTGCGTGCCCAGCGTGATTGCCGCCCTCGACCGCATCGCTGCTGTGGAGGACATGTTTGACTGCGTGGTGATAATTCGTGGCGGTGGCTCAACGAGCGACCTCAATTCCTTCGACAACTACGACCTGGGCGCCAATATCGCCCAGTTCCCGCTGCCCATCATTACCGGCATAGGCCACGACCGCGACGTGACAATCCCCGACATGGTGTCGAAACTCCATGTAAAGACCCCCACGGCAGCAGCCTCGTTCCTGGTTCAGTGCGGCAAGGCACAACTCGACAGGCTGTCGCAACTCACCGAGGCGATTGCCGTTATCTCGCGTGAGGCGATTGCCCACTCGCGAGAGCAACTTGCCTACTATGGCAACTTCATCCCCCTCACGGCGCAGAAACTTGTGGAAACGAGCCGCTTGAAGCTTAAGAACCTTGCCCAAGCCCTTCCCCTGGTGCTCAATTCCCGGCTCGACAACGAGAGGGTGGGGCTGCATCACAAGCGCGAGGCAATGAAGCAGGCAGTGACTTCGCGTATCGACCGGGAGAAACTGCGACTTGAGGCCCTGGGCGACAAACTCACCCTTCTCTCGCCTCAAAACACCCTTAACCGTGGCTATTCGCTCACTACCGTTAACGGCCATGTAATCACCAGCGCTACGGCTGTGGCACCTGGCGACCGCATCGTCACGGCTCTCAAGGATGGCAGCATCACCAGTACAGTAAATTGATAAATCTTTAAATATTTCCACCAAATTATGGACCAACAAGACATCGAGAAAATGACCTATGCCGCTGCAATCACCGAGCTCGAGGAGATTGTGCGCAAGATGCAGAGCCCAGAGTGCTCTATCGATAACCTGAGCCAGTACACCGCACGCTCGCTGCAGCTGCTCAAGGTGTGCAAGGCAAAACTCACCGCTACCGACGAGGAACTGCGCAAAGTCCTCAACGAGATGAGCGACGACAAAAACGAGAAATGATTTAATCACCAGTTTTCAAGAAGTGAGGCATTTAGCGCTTCATAAGCATAAAAAAACATTTTATGGAAAAAGACGACGATATCATTGTTTTTGCCATGTATGACGACCCCATTAAGGCCAACATGGTGAAAGACATACTCGAGAGCAATGGCGTGATAGCCGGAGTGATGGGCGACTCTATTGCCAACACCCTCATGAAGGGCTTTACTCAGGGCTCGATGCGAGTGGTGGTGCTGCGCAAGGACTTGCCGCTGGCACGTGAGATTATGGATTCTAATCCCATTGAGTAAGCCGCCACCCGTTGAAATCATAATTGTTGCTCAACTCTGTCTCACTGAGGCTGTGGCTTTGCCGCAACCTCACGACGATGTTGTGAAACCACCCCTTTCCTAAAAACTCAACACTGGGGGTTGTGTATTTTAATGGAGTTGAGTAACTTTGCAATTATTATTTACTCATAAGAATACATATGACAAAAAGCAACAATAAGAAAACTGCCCTTGTAAGGGGAAGAGCGACAAAGAAGAAACTGCCCAGATGGGTGGTTGTTACCGCCGTAGTGCTGGTTGTGCTGGTGGCGATAGGTGCGGTGATTGCGTCGCCATTCCTCACGGCGACAGCAAGCAAGGATGCCACGCTGTATCTGCGTCGGGGCACTACCAACGCGCAGGCTGCCGACTCGCTTGCGGCTTGCGTGAGTCCAGAGTTTGCTGCCAAGGTCATCGACCTGATCGACATGACAGGAGGTGACTTGAGCTCGCGCCAGGGAGCTTTCAACATCAAGGAGGGCGAGAGTGCCTTGAGCGTTGCCACCAAGCTGCGCCGTGGTGCCCCCGACGAGGTGAAGATAACCATCAACAACATCCGCACTAAGCGGCAACTGGCTGCCTTGATGGGCAAGAAGCTGATGATGAACAAGGACGACATGCTCAAGGCACTCAACGATGCCGAGCTGTGTCGCTCGCTTGAGAAGGACACCAACAACGTGACGGGTCTCTTCCTTGCCGACACCTATCAGTTCCTGTGGGACGTAGAACCCGCCAAGCTGCTGGAGACGATGAAGAAGCATAGCGACAACTTCTGGACCAGCGAGCGCAAGGAGAAGGCTCAGAAGCTGGGTCTCACCCCCGACGAGGTGATTGCGCTTGCCGCCATTGTGGAGGGCGAGACTGCCAAGGCCGACGAGAAAGGCAAGGTGGCGCGACTCTACATCAACCGCTTGAAGCAGCACATCAAGCTGCAGGCCGACCCCACTGTGAAGTTTGCCCTTGGCAACTTTGCCCTGCGCCGCTTGCGCCTTGCCGACACCCGCGTGGAGTCACCCTGGAACACCTATTATGTCGATGGCCTTCCACCTGGCCCCATCTGTATTCCCGAGAAATCGTCGGTTGATGCCGTTCTCGACGCGCCCGAGCACAACTACATCTACATGTGTGCCAAGGAGGATTTTTCGGGTTATCACAACTTTGCGGTGAGTTACAGCGAGCACGAGGCTAATGCCAAGCGCTACCAGAACGCTCTCAACGAGCGCAATATCATGCGATAATATTCACGTCAACCAATATCTGTTTGTTATGAAGAAGACTATACTTACTATTGTGATGATGCTTTGTGCCATGACAGTGGCACATGCTCAGCAGCTGGCATGGTTCAGCAGCGAGAGCGAGACACTGAGCAGCTGGTTCTATACTGGTACTGAGTCGCTCACCCCGAGCAATGTGGCGACAGGAAAAATCAATCTTCTCAAGACAAGTGGCGGTAGCGACTATACGCTCACGTCGCCACTGATTAACAAGGGCGATGTAGACACCGTCTACGTTGACGTGAAATGCCGCTCTAAATACTATAACACTCCCTACTACATCCTCGTGAAGGGCTCGCCCACCATCGAGCTGCTCGACAATAGCGGGAATGTGATAAAGAGCATCTTCTATGAGTTTGACGAGAAACTCCTTGAGCGGCAGTTTATGGTAGAATTTGACCTCGATGATGTGGATGTCGACAAGTTCAAGGTGAGACTCGCATGCTGGAATGCCGACTCTTATTGTGCTCTCACCATCTTGGAGGTGAACATTACTGCTGGCGGGGGCGGGCAGTCTACAACCATGAATGCCGACGTGAACGGTGACGGCAACGTCACTGCAGCCGACGTGACTGCTCTCTACGACTACCTGCTCAATAACGTTGCATCGGGCCTCGTGAATGGCGACGTAAACGGCGACGGAACCATCACCAGTGCCGACGTCACCGCAGTCTACGACGTGATCCTGGGCGGATAAAGTCGAAATAGAGGTGTAGAACAGGTTTTCGCACATCTGTGGCTGTTGCAAAAATGGGTGCTATAGAACACCCCTCCTAAGTTAGGAGGGGGCGGGGGTGGTATGACAAACGTCTGATTCCTTTATTATATTGATATGCAGTTATTTCTGCTGTATCATACCCTTCTGCCCTTTGGGCACCTCCCCTAGCTTAGGGGAGGTGTTGTCGCTAGTTTCAACCTTTTATCATACCCATAGTCACATCGTGATAGAGACTGTTATGAAAGTGTGAAATTGCGTCAATGCAGTTGGAGTCAGGCCTTTGTGGTGTAGAGCAGCATCGCAAGCCTCAGTCAGAGGTTGCTTATACGATGTCGCAGCGTCAATGCAGCCAGAGGCTGACCTTTGTGTAACCCCCAGTACCGCCGTCGTAGCGAGCGCAAGCGAGCGGAGATGGCGGCACTGGGGGTGGAACGTCACCTTCTATTTCTCAGCCGGAGGCTGACCCTAAAAATCATGCGATGTCTTGCATCTCACTTATATTTTGCTTACTTTTGCACTATGAGTTACACACATTTAGTATATCATATAGTTTGGCGCACATATCGCAGTATACCAGCCATCAACGAGGAGCATGAGCGCCAGTTGTATGCCTATATTTATGGTTATGTCACCAAGCATAAGGCAACGCTGATTCGCCTCGGTGGCATGCCCGACCACATTCACATGCTCATCTCCATCCCTCCAGATGTTGCTGTGTCGGAGTTTATGAAAGGCCTGAAGTTTGCCACAAGCACTTGGCTTAAGCATAATCCCGACTTCCCACTTTTCTCAGGATGGGGCGAGGGATATGCTGCTTTCACCTATTCCAAAGATCAGATTCCTGTGGTGAAGCAATATATCATGAACCAGAAAGAGCATCACAAGGTGACGACATTTGCCGAGGAGTACAGGAAATTTATCATTGACAACGGAGGCACTATTGACGATAGGTATTTCCTAAAGGACTAAGTCACACATAGGGTCAGCCTCCGGCTGAGTGGATAGGGATAGACGCTAT